>JAOPWD010000506.1 GCA_025965875.1 Pseudonocardiales bacterium | reverse complement strand
GTGGCGATCAACGCGTTCAGCTACTTCAACTCCGACAAGATCGCGCTGCGGTCCATGCACGCCCGCCCGGTCAGCGAGGCTGAGCAGCCCATGCTGTACCGGATCGTGCGCGAGCTGGCCACAAGTGCCCGGCAACCGATGCCGCGCCTGTACATCGCGCCGATCGCGCAGCCCAACGCGTTCGCCACCGGGCGCAGTCCGCGCCATGCGGCGGTCTGCGTCACCGAGGGCATCCTGCAGATCCTCAACGAGCGTGAGTTGCGCGCCGTTCTTGCCCACGAGTTGAGCCACGTCTACAACCGCGACATTCTGATCTCGTCGGTGGCCGGCACAATCGCGGCCGCCATCACCTACCTGGCCAATTTCGCCCTGTTCTTCGGCGGTGGTGGGGACCGTGACCGCCGCAACCCGATAGCCATGCTGTTGATGCTGTTCCTCGGCCCGCTGGCCGCAGGATTGATCCAACTGGCGATCAGCCGATCCCGCGAGTACCAGGCCGACGCGTCCGGAGCCGAGATCTCCAACGACCCAATCGCGCTCGCGTCGGCCCTGCGCAAGATCGAGGCCGCCGTCGACGCGCGGCCGCTGCCACCAGAGCCGTCGTTGATCACGACGAGCCACCTGATGATTGCCAACCCGTTCAGCGGGCGCGGCGTGCGTCACCTGTTCTCGACGCACCCCCCGATGGAGCAGCGCATCGCCCGCCTGGTGGAGATGGCCAAGTCCGACCCGCGCTTCCTGCACTGAGCGCCGGCGACGGGCCGCAGCTCAGATTCCGACCGTGACCGCTCCAGCGTCGCGCGCGATGTCCATCACGTACGCGCCGTAGCTCGACTTCGCCAGCATCGAGCCGAGACGGTAGGCCTGCTCAGCGTCGATGAAGCCCTGCCGCAGTGCGATCTCCTCGATGCACGCGATCCGCACGCCCTGCCGGTGTTCGAGCACCTGCACGAACTGGCCCGCCTCGAGCAGCGAATCGTGCGTGCCGGTGTCCAGCCACGCGGTACCCCGGCCGAGGTCGACGAGCTGGGCGGTGCCGCGGGCGACGTAGACGTTGTTCAGGTCGGTGATCTCGAGCTCGCCGCGCGCCGAGGGCTTCAGCTCGCTGGCGATTGCCACGACGTCGTTGTCGTAGAAGTACATACCGGTCACGGCGAGGTTCGACCGCGGCTGCAGCGGCTTCTCCTCGATGGACAGCAACGTACCGTCGGCGGCGGCTTCGGCCACGCCGTAGCGCTCCGGGTCGCTGACCTGGTAGCCGAAGAGCACGCACCCGTGCTCGAGTGCGGCGGCCGAGGTGAGCTGACCGCCGAGGCCGTGGCCGTAGAAGATGTTGTCGCCGAGCACGAGGGCCGCGGTATCGGACCCGACGTGTTTTGCGCCGATCCGGAACGCTTCAGCCAGTCCGTTCGGTTCGGGCTGGGCGGCGTAGGTGAGGTTCAGGCCCAGGTCGCTGCCGTCGCCGAGCAGCCGGACGAACTGGTCCTGCTCATGGGGCGTCGTGATGATCAGGATGTCCTGCAGCCCGGCGAGCATCAGCGTCGACAGCGGGTAGTAGATCATCGGCTTGTCGTACACAGGCAGCAGTTGCTTGCTCACCGCGCGGGTGATCGGGTGCAGCCGGGATCCCGCTCCGCCGGCCAGGATGATCCCCTTCATCGGGGCCCATTCGAAATCGCGAGCGGAGCGGACGATGTAGCGCGGGGATTCATTCAGCTCTCCGGAGCGCAGCGAGTGATTTCGTGGGGTGGTTCATCGGTAGTTGTCGAACTGCAGTGCGACGCCGAGGTCAGCGCCCTTGAGCAGTGCGATGACCGCCTGCAGGTCGTCGCGCTTCTTGCCCGATACGCGCAGCTGGTCGCCCTGGATCGACGCCTGGACGCCCTTGGGGCCCTCGTCGCGGATCTTCTTGGCGATCTTCTTCGCGTCGTCCTGGCCGATGCCCTGCTTGAGGGTGCTCGCGATGACGTACTGCTTGCCCGATTGCGTCGGCTCACCCGCGTCGAGCGACTTCAGCGAGATCGACCTCTTGACGAGCTTCTCCTTGAACACCTCGAGGGCGGCTTTGGCCCGCTCCTCGGTGTCGGCCTTGACCGTGACGCCCAGCTCGCCCGACCAGGCGATCGACGCGTTCGTGCCGCGGAAGTCGAAGCGCTGCGAGACTTCCTTTGATGCTTGGTTGAGGGCGTTGTCGACCTCCTGACGGTCGATCTTGCTGACGACGTCGAACGATGGATCGGCCATCTGGTGTTACCTCCTGCTGGCGTACATGGTGGCGCGGATTGTGTGCAGCTGAGCCCGTCGACCGTATCGGAGCGCGCGATACGGGCTGCGCGGAGTCCGGTAAGCTGGCGAGCCGTTGCCGGAGAGATCCGGCGGCACGGCGGGTTGCCCGAGTGGTCAAAGGGAGCGGTCTGTAAAACCGCCGGCTCAGCCTACGTTGGTTCAAACCCAACACCCGCCACTGGCGTCAGGCCCTCGGGACACCGGGGGCCTGTAGCCGTTTCCGGGGCCGCAAATGGTCGGACCGAGCCGTGTTGCGCTCTGGCACGCCGATCAGACGGTAATGATCTCGCAGGCGATAATCGCGCCTGATCGTTCGATGCAGCTATCGGCAGTAAGAAATGCGCTCGCATGCCGT
>JAOPWD010000495.1 GCA_025965875.1 Pseudonocardiales bacterium | reverse complement strand
CGGGATAGTCCTCGCGCCAGTGCGAGCCGCGGGTCTCCTCACGGCGCAATGCGGCCTTCGTGATCGCGGCGGCGACGGTGAGCAGGTTCGTCGCCTCCCAGTTCTCCGTACTGCTGTCCGTGGTCGTGGCGGCGGCGAGATCGGCCAGCCCGCGCTCCGCCTCGTCCAGGCCCTTCACGTCGCGCAGCACCCCCACGTGTTGCGACATGAGTTGCTGCAGCGCGGGACGGGCGTCCTCGCTCAGCAACCCCGGCCCTGGCGCGGGCTCGAGCACGTCGCCGGGCGCTGCCGCCGGGTCGCCCAAGCGCCCGACGATGGTGTCGGCGATGCGGTGGCCGAACACGAGTCCTTCGAGTAGCGAGTTCGACGCCAGCCGGTTGGCGCCGTGGACCCCGGTGCAGGCCGTCTCGCCGCACACGAACAAGCCGGGCACCGACGACTCGCCGTTCAGGTCGGTGCGCACGCCGCCGCTGGCGTAGTGGGACGCGGGCACGACCGGGATCAGGTCGTGCACCGGATCGATGCCCAGCGACAGCAGCGTGGCCAGGATCGTGGGGAAACGCACCCGCCACTTCTCGCCGCCGAACGCGCGCGCGTCGAGCCAGACGTGCTCGGCGCCGGTCTCGCGCATCCGCCGCACGATCGCCTTGGCCACGACGTCGCGCGGCGCCAGATCCGCGAGTTCGTGCTGGCCGCGCAGGAAACGCTCGCCGCTGTCGTCGACGAGGAACGCGCCCTCGCCTCGCACCGCCTCGCTCACCAACGGTTGTTGGCCGCGGGAGCGCGGTCCGAGCCAGGTCACGGTCGGGTGGAACTGCACGAACTCCAGGTCGCGAACCACCGCGCCGGCTCGCAGCGCCGCGGCCACGCCGTCGCCGGTAGAAACGCTCGGGTTGGTCGTCGCGGCGTACACCTGGCCGATGCCGCCGGTGGCCAGCACCACCGCCCGCGCGCGGATCGCACCGACGCCGTCGCGCTGGCCCTCGCCCATGACGTGCAGCGTCACGCCCGCGACTGCGCCGCTGGCGTGGTGTAGCAGGTCGAGCACGAGTGCGTGTTCGATCACCTCGACGCCCGTGGCATCGAGGACCCGGGTGACGAGCGCGCGCTCGATCTCGGCGCCGGTGGCATCGCCGCCCGCATGCGCGATGCGGTCGCGGTGATGGCCTCCCTCGCGTGTCAAGGACAGCGCGCCGTCGCGGGTACGGTCGAAGCGAGCGCCGATCTGGGCCAATTCCCTTACCGCGGCGGGGCCTTCGCGCACGAGCACACGGACTGCCGCCTCGTCGCAGATCCCGGCACCGGCCACCACGGTGTCGACGAAGTGCTCCTCGGGCGAGTCCTCTGCGCCGAGCGCCGCGGCGATGCCGCCCTGCGCCCAGCGCGTCGAGCCTGCCGCCAGGACGTCTTTGGTCACGAGCATCACCCGCAGCGCCGAATGCCGGGTGATGTGCAGCGCGGTGGTGAGCCCGGCGATGCCCGAGCCGACGATGACGACGTCGGTCTCGGCGGTCCAACCCGGCGGCGGCGCGACGAGTTGCCGCGGCAGCTTCACAGCGTCACCGCCATGTTGTCGATCAACCGGGTGCGGCCGACCCGGGCCGCCACCAGCAGCCTGGCTTCACCGTGCTCGGGAGCGGGGCCGAGGTCCGGTCCGCGCAGGGCCAGGTAGTCGACGGCCACCTTCGGCTCGGCGGCCAGAACCGCGCGGCCGGCGTCCATCACCGCGACGGCCCCGCGCGGCGCCGCGTCGATGCCGGCCTGCAGGGCGCGCGACAGTGCCAGGGCACTGCGCCGATCGTCCGCGGACAGGAAGACGTTGCGGCTCGACAGCGCAAGCCCGTCGGCCTCACGGACCGTCGGCACGCCCGCGATGCCCACGCCGAGTTCGAGATCGGCCGCCATGCGCCGGATCAAGGTCAGCTGCTGGTAGTCCTTCTCACCGAAGAACGCGACCGCCGGCCGGGTCAGGTTGAGCAGCTTGGCCACCACGGTGAGGACGCCGGAGAAGTGCTCGGGGCGCACCGCCCCCTCGAGCTCGGCGCCCAGCGGCCCGGGATCGACTCGAACCTGCGCGGTGCCGTCCGGGTAGACGTCGGCGGCGGGCGGTGCCCACACGACGTCGACGCCTGCCTGCTCGCACATGGCGACGTCGTCGTCCAGCGTGCGCGGGTAGACGGCCAGGTCCTCGGTCGGCGCGAACTGCAGCGGGTTGACGAAGATCGTGACGATGACCGATTCGCACAGCTCACGAGCCTGGGCCATGTTGGCCCGGTGCCCGGCGTGCAGCGCGCCCATTGTCGGCACCAGCCCGATCGGGCCGGTCAGCCCTTCACGTGCACCCATGAACTCGGCCCGGGAGCGGACGAGCGTCGTCATGCTTGCTCCAGTGTCTCGATCACCGCAGCGAGCTGGCTGTCGGTCAACCGCCCGGTCGCGTGCGCGCGTTGCGCCGTGCGGCGGGCCATGGCCAGGTAGGACGGCAACACGTCGGGCGCCTGGGCGGCGATCGTGTTCAGGTGGGTGGCCAGCGTCGCCACGTCGCCTCGCGAGACGGGACCGGTGAGTGCGGCGTCACCGAGCCGCAGGACGTTGTCGAGCGCGGCGCTGAGCAGCGGGGCAAGCAGGCGCGCGGGCTGCTCCACGCCGGCGATGTCGAGCACACCGAGCGCATCATTCACCAATGTCACCAAGTGATTCGAGCCGATGGTGAGCGCTGCGTGGTACAGCGGGCGGGCGAGTTCGGGCACCCACACCGGCTCGCCGCCCATCTCGACCACCAGCGACTCGGCGACGGGACGAAGCTCCTCGGGCGCGGTGACCCCGAACGTGGCGCCTGCGATGCGCTCGACGTCCTCGGCGCGCCCGGTGAACGTCATGACCGGGTGCAGCGCCAGCGGCAGCACACCTCGCGCCGCCGCTGGATCCAGGACGCTGATCCCTTGTGCGCCGGACGTGTGCGCGACGAGTTGCCCCTCCTGCCAGGCCCCAGTCGCGGCCAGTCCGGCCACGAGCGATCGCAGCGCGTCGTCAGGCACGGCGAGCAGCACGAAGTCGGCCTCGGCGACGACTTCGTCGGGCGGCATGATCGGCACGCCGGGCAGGAACCGCTCCGCGCGGCGCCGCGACTCGGCGGATACGCCGCTGGCCGCGACCACCGGATGACCGGCACGGGCCAGGGCGGCGCCGAGAGCCGTACCGACCCGGCCCACACCCACGACCCCGACGCGCAGCCGCGCAGGTCGCGCTGTGCTCACTGGCGGCGTCCTCGGATCGGTGGCTCGGGGATGGCGGCAAGCGTACTGGGGTTCATCGACTAGGTTTTGGGTAAGTGAAATAGCCGACGAACCGAGTCACCGAGCAGCTATTCGCGCGGTGCCTGCCAGCGAAGCGAGGACTTGCGTGACCGGTGATGTTCAGCAGATCGTGGCGCACAGCGCGGACGCCGCCGATCTGCACGCCCCTGTGCCCACCTTGTTACTCGAGTTGCAGACGCTGCTCGGCTCGCTAACGGCGACGGTCACGGCGATCACCGACCGCGGCCGCCGCCCGTTCCGGCCCGGTCCCGACTGGCCGACCCGCCTCGGCGAACTCGCCTACGGCGTCTACCTGCTCGCCGACCAGACCGGCGTCGAGGTCGCGCAGGTGATCGCGAGCACAGCAAACAACCTGGATGCCCACGCCCGGCAGACGCAGGCCGCGAAAGAGACCGGCTGGCCGTTCGAAGCATCCTGACCGTGCAGGCTCGAGCGCCGGGGCGGCCGCGCGGTGCTAAACAGGGATGATGAAGCGCCTGCGTTCCATCAGGGATCCGGACGCGCCGATGCGCACCGCGCTGCGCGCCGTCGAGGCCCACGTGCGCCCGGACTTCCGCAAAGCGGTGGGATTCGGGGTTCTCGCCCTCGCTTTCTCCGGCGTCGCCCGCGGCATCGGCGGCGTGCACGCCGCGAACGTGCATACCCGGCTTGCCGCGTACGGGCTGGCCGTGGCGTTCCTGATCTTCGGGGTCGCGGCGACCCGCAGCGCCGCGAGCGAGGTGTCGCGGGTGACCCGGGCTCGGGCCGGAACCGCCGCGGCGACTGCTGTGCGGGTCGCCACCCTGCTCGTCGGCTACCTCGTCGTGCTGCTCGTCGGGCTCGATCTGTTCGCGATCCCGGTCGGTCATCTGCTCGTCGGCGGTGCCGTGACCGGCGTGGTTCTCGGTATCGCCGCTCAGCAGACGCTGGGTAACCTGTTCGCCGGGATCGTGCTGCTCTTCGCGCGGCCCTATGTGCCGGGCGAGTGCATCCAGGTCCGCTCGGGCGCGCTCGGCGGGACCATGGAGGGCAAAGTGACCTCCGTCGGCCTGCTATATACGGCGCTCGAGACTGCCGAAGGCGTGCTGAACATCCCCAACAGCGGCCTGCTCGCCGCTGCCGTCGGCCCGATCCCGCCGCTGCCCGATCGGGAGACTGCGGCCCAGCCGCCATCCGAGCCACCGCCCCAGCCACCGTCCGAGCCACCGTCCGAGCCACCGTCCCAGCCACCGCAGCCAGGACCCGACCCGAGCTGACGCGCGCCGCCAAGATCGATACGGTGCGCCTATGCGGAAATCCCCGATCATCGCGGCAGCTCTCGGGCTGGCCGCAGGCGTTGCCGTCACCCGGCACGCGCACGAAGCTCCGTCCTCGCCGTGGTGGGACGGGCGGGTGGGCACGACGCCGCTGCGCAGGTCCGACCTGCCGCTCGGCGGAGTGGCCGCCCTGCTTCTGGCCCGCCGACTGCGCAAGGCGGGCCGTCGCGGCGCTGCCCGCACCGTGACCGGGCTGGGACTGGGGGCCGCGCTCGGGGCCGTCGGCACCGGACTGATGGACCCGCTGCCCGGCGCGTGAGCCGTGGCGAGGTGATCAACTCACGTCAGGTGAGCGAAGCGGGCCGATCGGGCGCGGCAGACGCGAGTTGATCAAACCCGACCCGACGCCGGCGCGGCTTGTGCACCTAGACAGGGCAACCCAGGAAAAGAGCAAAACAAGCAAGCTTCATTGATTTATTCGTGACCGCGTGTCAGGCTCACTTGCGTGACTGACCTCACCGGGCTCCTCGCCGACCTCGCCGCGGAAACCGCTGATCTGGACGCCGCAGTGGCCGCGTTACCTCAGCAGGACTGGGCCCGGCCCACCCCCGCCGAGGGCTGGACGATCGCCCATCAGATCGGCCACCTGGCCTGGACCGACGACGTGGCGGCCCTCGCGGCCACCGACCCCGAGCAGTTCCAGCAGTCGACGCAGCAGGCGCTGGCCCGCTTCGACGGCTACGTCGACCGAGCCGCCGCCGAGCGGGGCGCCCAGCCACCGTCCGAGTTGCTCGCCGGCTGGCGGGCCGGCCATGCCGTCCTGCTCACGGCGCTGGCCAGCGTCCCGGCCGGCACGAAACTGCCGTGGTTCGGGCCGCCGATGAGTGCGGCGTCGATGGCCACGGCCCGGCTGATGGAGACCTGGGCGCACGGCCAGGACGTCGCCGACTCACTCGGCCGCACCCGCACCCCTACCGCCCGGCTGCGTCATGTCGCCCACATTGGCGTCCGCACCCGCGACTTCGCCTACCTGCTCAACGACCGGCCCGTCCCGGCCGAGCAGTTCCGCGTCGAGCTGAGCGCCCCGGACGGCGAGCTGTGGACGTGGGGTCCCCCGGACGCGGCCCAGCGGGTCAACGGCAGCGCCCTGGACTTCTGCCTGCTCGTCACCCAGCGCCGGCACCGGGGCGACCTGGCGGTGAGCGCAGCGGGCGCCGACGCCGTCGAGTGGCTGAGCATCGCGCAGGCCTTCGCCGGCCCTCCGGGAACCGGACGCGAACCCGATCGCGCAACCTCGGCCCCCGTAGCTGGTGCCCACGTCGCCCAATCGGGGGTGGCGGGCCGGTGATCCGCATCGGAAACGCCTCGGGCTTCTATGGCGACCGCGCGTCGGCGATGCACGAGATGCTCACCGGCGGCGAACTCGACGTGCTCACCGGCGACTACCTGGCCGAGCTGACCATGCTCATCCTCGGCCGCGACCGGCTGAAGGACCCGAGCCTCGGGTACGCCAAGACGTTCGTGCGACAGCTGGAGAACTCACTCGGCACTGCGCTGGAGCGGGGCGTGAAGATCGTCGCGAACGCCGGCGGCCTCAACCCGGCCGGGCTGGCGGCCGCCGTCCGTGAGCTCGCCACCGGACTGGGCCTGGGCGTCGACGTCGCGCACGTCGAGGGCGACGACCTGCAGGCGCGTGCAGCCGAACTCGGCCTGGGCGACCCGCTGGCCGCCAACGCCTACCTCGGCGCTTGGGGCATCACGCGGTGCCTGCGGGCGGGGGCGGACGTCGTCGTCACCGGGCGGGTGACGGATGCCTCGCTCGTCGTCGGACCGGCCGCCGCGCATTTCGGCTGGACGAACACCGACTACGACGCGCTGGCCGGCGCGGTCGTCGCAGGTCACGTCATCGAATGCGGGACCCAGGCCACCGGCGGCAACTACGCGTTCTTCCGTGAGGAGATCGAGGACGACCTGGGTCATCCTGGCTTCCCCATCGCCGAGGTGCACGCCGACGGCAGCAGCGTCATCACCAAGCACCCGGGCACCGACGGCGTCGTCACTGTCGGCACGGTCACCGCACAACTGCTGTACGAGATCGGCGGCCCGCGCTACGCCGGTCCCGATGTCACGGCCCGTTTCGACACAATCGCGCTGACCCAGGACGGGCCGGACCGGGTGGGCATAAGCGGGGTGCGGGGCGAGCCTCCGCCGGCGACGCTGAAGGTCGGCCTCAACACACTCGGCGGCTTCCGCAACGAGGTGACGTTCGTCCTGACCGGCAACAACATCGACTACAAGGCGGCGACGGTTCGCAAGCAGCTCGCCCACCTCGACGCGACGTGGACGCTCGCGCACACCAACCATCTCGATTCGCCGGTGCAGGAGGAGGCGGCCGCGCTCCTGCACTGCGTGGTCCGCGGGCCCGATCCCAAGAAGATCGGTCGCGCGTTCTCGAACGCGGCGATCGAACTGGCGCTGGGCAGCTACCCCGGCTTCCATGTCACGGCACCACCCGGTAATGCGTCGCCGTACGGGGTGTTCACCGCTGCCTACGTGGACGCGGCGCTCGTCCCGCACGTCGCGGTACTTCCGGACGGAACGCGCGTCGACATCGCCCGTTCGCCGGAAACCCTTGCCCTGCACGAGGTTGCGCCGCCACCGCTCCCGGCGCCGATGGACGGACCCACGCGGACCATGCCGCTCGGCCAGTACGCCGGCACCCGCAGCGGCGACAAGGGCGCTGACGCCAACGTCGGCGTGTGGGCGCCGACCGACGAGATTTGGAGCTGGCTGGCCAACCTGCTCACGGTCGAGCTTTTCCAGCAACTGCTGCCCGAAACCGCACCGCTGCGGGTGACTCGGCACGTGCTGCCGAACCTGCGGGCCCTGAACTTCGTCGTCGAAGGACTGCTCGGCGAGGGCGTGGCGTCGAATGCGCGCCACGACCCGCAGGCCAAGGCGCTCGGCGAGTGGCTGGGCTCCCGCAAGGTCGACGTGCCGGAGGAGCTGTTGCTGTGGTGAACCCCTTCGAGACGGCCGAGCGCCAGGCCCTGCGCGAGACGATCCGGCGCTTCATGACCTCCGACGTGCTGCCGCACCAGGACGGCTGGGAGCGCGCCGGCGAGCTGCCCCGCGCGCTGCACAAGCGGGCGGGCGAGCTCGGCCTGATCGGGCTTTCGTTTCCCGAGAGCGTCGGGGGAGGTGGCGGGGACGCGCTGGACGCACTCGTGCTCGCCGAGGAGGTGCATTACGCGGGCGGCGCGGGCGGCTTGTTCGCCAGCCTGTTCACGTCCGGGATCGCGCTGCCGCACCTCGTCGCCGCGGGCGACGCCACGCAGATCGACCGGTGGGTCCGGCCCACGATCGCCGGCCAGCTGATCGGCGCGCTGGCGATCACCGAACCCGACGGCGGCTCGGACGTCGCCGGCATCCGCACCAGCGCCAAGCGAGACGGCAATGCGGGCGTCGGCGGAGAGTACGTAGTCAACGGCGCGAAGACCTACATCACCTCGGGCGTGCGCGCGGACTTCGTAGTCACGGCGGTGCGCACGGGTGACGCCGGCGCGCACGGCATCTCGTTGCTGGTCATCGACAAGGGCACGCCCGGATTCACCGTCTCGCGCAAGCTGGAGAAGATGGGTTGGCTGTGCTCCGACACGGCCGAGTTGTCGTTCGCCGACGTTCGGGTGCCGGCCGCGAACCTGGTCGGCGCCGAGGGAAGCGGCTTCGGGCAGCTTGCCGCCCACTTCGTCAGCGAGCGGATCGGGCTGGCCGTGCAGGCCTACGCGAGCGGGCAGCGCTGCCTGGACCTGTCAGTCGAGTGGTGCCGGGTCCGGGAGACCTTCGGCCGGCCACTGATCAGCCGGCAGACCGTCCAGCACACGCTGGCCGAGATGGCGCGCCGCGTCGAGGTGGCGCGGGAGTACACCCGCTCGGTCGCGCTGCGGGCCGCAACACACTCCGGTCGCAACCTCCCCTCGGACGACGCGGCGAACCTGGCCAAGGAGGCCTGCTTCGCCAAGAACACCGCCGTCGAGGCCGGCATGTGGGTGGTCGACCAGGCCGTCCAGCTGCACGGCGGGATGGGCTATATGCGGGAGGCCGAGGTCGAGCGGCAGTACCGCGACATGCGCATCCTCGGCATCGGCGGTGGCACCACCGAGATCCTCACCGGCCTGAGCGCCAAACTGCTGGGCTACACGTCATGACCGTCCTGAAGACAGCGGTGGACCCCGGCACCGCCGAGTACGCGGCCAACCGGGAGGCCATGCTGGGCAAGTTGGCCGAGCTGGACACCGAGCAGGCCAAGGCCGTCGCGGGCGGCGGCGAGAAGTACGTGACCCGCCATCACCAGCGCGGCAAGTTGCTGGCCCGCGAGCGCATCGAGTTGCTCGTCGACCCCGGCGCGCCGTTCCTCGAATTTTCCCCGCTGGCTGCGTGGGGCAGCGAGTTCCCGGTGGGCGCCAGCGTCGTCACCGGCATCGGTGTGGTCAATGGCGTCGAGTGCGTGATCAACGCCTCCGACCCGACGGTGCGCGGCGGGGCGAGCAATCCGTGGACGCTGCGCAAGACGCTGCGAGCGGGCGAGATCGCCATCCAGAACCGGCTGCCGGTGATCGGGCTGGTCGAGTCCGGCGGCGCGGATCTGCCTACCCAGAAAGAGATATTCATCCCCGGCGGCCAGATCTTCCGTGACCTCACGCGCAAGTCGGCCGCCGGCATCCCGACGATCGCGCTCGTGTTCGGCAACTCGACCGCGGGCGGCGCGTACATCCCCGGCATGTCCGACTACGTCGTGATGGTCAAGGAACGGGCCAAGGTCTTCCTGGCCGGCCCGCCGCTGGTCAAGATGGCCACCGGCGAGGAGTCCGACGACGAATCCCTTGGCGGGGCCGAGATGCACGCGCGGAAATCCGGGCTGGCCGATTACCTCGCGTTGGACGAGCGCGACGCCATCCGCATCGGCCGCGAGATCGTCGGCCGGCTCAACTGGCGCAAGCAGGGTCCGGCCCCCAAGCCCGACCCGGCGCCGCCGATCCACGACGCCGAGGACCTGCTCGGCATCATCCCCACCGATCTCAAGACGCCATTCGACCCGCGCGAGGTGATCGCCCGGATCGTCGACGCCTCGGACTTCGACGAATTCAAGCCGCTGTACGGCTCCAGCCTGGTGACGGGCTGGGCGATGCTGCACGGCTACCCGGTCGGGATCCTGGCCAACGCGCGCGGCGTCCTGTTCAGCGAGGAGGCGCAGAAGGCGGCGCAATTCATCCAGCTGGCCAACCGCGCCGACACGCCGCTGATCTTCCTGCAGAACACGACGGGCTACATGGTCGGCAAGGAGTATGAGCAGGCCGGCATCATCAAGCACGGCGCGCTGATGATCAACGCGGTGTCGAACTCCACCGTGCCGCACCTCACTGTGACGATGGGGGCGTCCTACGGCGCCGGCAACTACGGCATGTGCGGGCGCGCGTACGACCCGCGGTTCCTGTTCACCTGGCCGAACGCGAAGTCGGCGGTCATGGGCCCGGCCCAGCTGGCCGGGGTCCTGTCGATCGTCGCGCGGCAGGCGGCCGAGGGACGCGGGCAGGTCTACGACGAGGACGCCGACGCGAAGATGCGCGAGTACGTCGAGGCGCAGATCGAGGCCGAGTCGCTGGCCGCGTTCCTGTCCGGGCGCCTCTACGACGACGGCATAATTGACCCGCGCGACACCCGAACCGTCCTTGGCATCGCACTGTCGGCCATTCACACCGCGCCGGTCGAGGGCGCCACCGGCTACGGGGTGTTCCGGCTGTGATCACCCGAGTCCTGGTGGCCAACCGCGGCGAGATCGCCCGCCGCGTCTTCCGGACGTGCCGCGACCTCGGCATCGCCACCGTCGCCGTCTACTCCGATGCCGATGCCGACTCCTCGCACGTCGGCGAGGCCGACTCGGCGGTGCGGCTGCCCGGAAACGCACCGGCCGACACCTACCTGCGCGCCGACCTGCTCATCGACGCGGCGCAGCGCGCAGGCGCCGACGCGGTGCATCCCGGCTACGGCTTCCTGGCCGAGAACGCCGCCTTCGCCCGGGCCGTGATCGAGGCCGGCCTGGTCTGGATCGGTCCCCCGCCCGACGCGATCGAAGCGATGGGCAGCAAGATCGAGTCCAAGGTGCTCATGGCCGCAGCCGGAGTGCCGGTCCTCGACGACCTGCCGCCGGACACGGTCGCGGCCGCGGACCTACCCGTCATCGTCAAGGCCTCGGCTGGCGGCGGCGGCCGGGGCATGCGCATCGTGCGCGAGCTAGCCGACCTGCCCCGCGAGATCGAACTGGCCGGCGCCGAGGCGGCCGCGGCGTTCGGCGATCCGACCGTGTTCTGCGAGCCGTACCTAGCCACCGGGCATCACATCGAGGTGCAGGTCATGGCCGACGCCCACGGCACGGTGTGGACCGTCGGCGAGCGGGAGTGCTCCATCCAGCGCCGGCACCAGAAGGTCGTGGAGGAGGCGCCGTCGCCGCTCGTCGAACGCATCGACGGCATGCGGGCGCACCTGTTCGACGCCGCCCGCGCCGCCACCAAGGCCATCGCGTACACCGGTGCCGGCACGGTCGAATTTCTCGCCGACGACGACGGACGGTTCTTCTTCCTCGAGATGAACACCCGCCTGCAGGTCGAGCATCCGGTCACCGAGTGCACCACCGGCTTGGACCTCGTCGCTATCCAATTGGACGTCGCCGAGGGCGGCCGCCTGGGCGGCGAATCCCCTGCCACGCAAGGACATTCCATCGAGGTGAGGCTGTACGCCGAAGATCCCGCGCAGGGCTGGGCGCCGCAGAGCGGCACCCTCCACCGCGTCGACCTCCCCGGCGTGACCTTCACGACCGCGGCCACGCCGTCGGGCATCCGCGTCGACAGCGGCGCGCGCAACGGCTCCGTCGTCGGCATCCACTACGACCCAATGCTGGCGAAGGTGATCAGCTGGGCACCCACGCGTGCCCAGGCGGCGCGCATGCTGGCCGGCACGCTCGAACGCGCCACGATCCACGGCCTCACGACGAACCGCGACCTGCTCGTGAATGTCCTACGCCACAGGGCATTTCTTGCCGGCGACACCGACACGGCCTTCTTCGACCGGCACGGCCTGGACGTCCTCGCTGCCCCGCTGGCCGACGAGCAGGCCGAGCGGCTCAGCGCACTGGCCGCCACGCTGGCCGGCGACGCGAACGACCGGGTCCATGCCCGCGTGCTCGGCGGCATCCCGAGCGGTTGGCGCAACGTCGTCAGCCAGCCACAGCGGGTCGACCTCGACGGTCCCCGCGGCCCCCACGCCATCACCTACCGGCAGACCCGCGAGGGTCTGCGGGCTGACGGCTTCGACGGCGTTGGGCTGGTCTCGGTGGCGCCAACCGAAGTAGTGCTCGACGACCGTGGTGTGCGGCGGGCGTTCACGGTGGCCCGCTACGGCAGCGAGAGCTACGTCGACTCGGCGCTGGGTGCCGTCCGGTTCACCGTGCTTGACAGATTCCCCAACCCCGCCGACCATGTTCCTCCCGGCTCGCTGCTCGCGCCCATGCCCGGCTCGGTCGTCCGGATTGCTGCCGCCGTGGGCGACGTCGTGGCCGCCGGTCAGCCGATCTTGTGGCTCGAGGCCATGAAGATGCAGCACCAGATCAACGCCCCAACAGCGGGTGTCATCGCTGAACTGCCCGTGCGCGCAGGACAGCAAGTCGATGTCGGCGCCGTCCTTGTCGTCATTACCAGGGACGCACCAGAAGGAGACACCCGTGAACTTCACTGAGACCGAGGAGCAGCAGGCGCTGCGCAAGGCAGTGGCCGACCTGGGTTCGCGCTACGGCTTCGAGTACACCCGCAGCAAGGTGAAGTCTGGCGAGCACACCGACGAACTGTGGCACGAGGCCGGCAAGCTCGGCTTCCTGGGCGTGAATCTGCCAGAGGAGCACGGGGGCGGGGGCGGCGGCATGTACGAGCTGGCACTGGTGCTCGAAGAGCTTTCGGCCGCCGGCTGCAGCCAGCTCATGATGGTCGTCTCGCCGGCCATCTGCGGCACGGTCATCGGCCGCTACGGCACCGACGAGCAGAAACAGCGCTGGCTACCCGGCATCGCCGACGGGTCGATCGTCATGGCCTTCGGCATCACCGAGCCCGACGCGGGCTCGAACTCGCACAACATCACGACAACCGCGCGCCGCGACGGCACCGACTGGCTGCTCACCGGCCGCAAGATCTACGTCAGCGGCGTCGACCGCGCCGACGCGGTGCTCATCGTCGGCCGGGCTGCAGACGAACATAGCCGCCAAGGCCGGCTCAAGCCGGTGTTGTTCGCGATGCCGACGGACTCCCCTGGCTTCGAGTTCCGCCCCATCGAGATGGACATCGCCACGACGGACAAGCAATTCCTGCTGTTCCTCGACGACGTCCGGCTGCCGGCCGATGCCCTGATCGGCCAGGAGGATGCCGCCATCGCGCAGCTGTTCGCCGGGCTCAACCCGGAACGGATCATGGCGGCGGCCCTGTCCATCGGCATCGGCCGCTACGCGCTCGACAAGGCCGTCGCCTACGCCAAGGAGAGGGTCGTCTGGGGCGCGCCGATCGGCTCGCATCAAGGGCTCGCGCACCCGCTCGCGCAGGTGAAGATCGAGCTGGAGCAGGCCAAGCTGATGATGCAGAAGGCCGCCACGCTCTATGACCTCGGCGACGACATGCGCGCGGGCGAGGCGGCCAACATGGCGAAGTACGCGGCCGCCGAGACGGCCGTGCGCTCGGTCGACCAGGCGGTGCAGACCCTCGGCGGCACCGGCTTTGCCAGCGAGTACGGGCTGGGTGCGCTGCTCGCCGTCGCCCGCGTAGGCCGGGTGGCACCGGTCAGCCGGGAGATGATCCTGAACTTCGTCGCCCAGTTCAGCCTGGGCCTGCCCAAATCATATTGATGCCGATCACGAGTGGATCGTCCTGCGCATCGAGCGGTATAACGCTTGTCGCGCAGGAAGATCGCTCCGATGGAGGACCTGCATGACCCAGCTCGTCCACTACGCGGTTGATCGGGCGATCGCGACCGTCACCCTCGATTCGCCCGACAACCGCAACGCCCTGTCGGCGCAGCTCGTCGGCGAGTTGTCGGCCCACCTGCGGGCGGCCGGCGCCGACGGCGGTGTGCGCGCGGTCGTGCTCACCCACACCGGCTCGACGTTCTGTGCCGGCGCCGATCTGAAGGAGGCGGCCGCCGAGGGCGGACCCGAGCAGGGCACGCAGCGCATGCTGGCGCTGCTGCGGCTGATCGTCGAACTCCCCAAGCCCGTGATCGCGCGCATCGACGGCAACGTGCGAGCGGGTGGGCTGGGCATCGTCGGCGCTTGCGACATCGCGGTGGCGGGGCCGACGTCGTCGTTCGCCTTCACCGAGGTTCGCCTAGGTCTGGCCCCGGCGATCATCTCGCTCACGACCTTGGGCCGGATGACCCAACGGGCCGCCGCCCGCTACTACCTCACCGGCGAACGGTTCGACGCCGCCGTCGCAGCCGCCACCGGTCTGATCACCGCCGCGGTGAACGATCTGGACGCCGAGATCGGAGCACTCGCCGACGAGCTGCGCGCCTGTTCTCCGCAGGGACTCGCCGAGACCAAGCCGTTGACCAATCTGGCCCTGCTGGCCGAGTTCGACGCGGGCGCCGAGCAGATGCAGGCCCTGTCCGCGCGGCTGTTCGGCTCCGACGAGGCCCGCGAAGGCATGAGCGCGTTCCTGCAGCGCCGGCCACCGAGTTGGGCACCACCCGGATGACCACCGCTCCGCCGCGCGAGCCGCAGCAGGACCGCAGCCGGGCCACCCGCGCCCGCCTGCTGGAGGCCGCGATCGCCTGCCTGGCCGAGCTCGGCTGGACGGCGAGCACCGTGGCCGTGGTGGCCGAACGGGCCGGGGTCTCCCGCGGGGCTGCGCAGCACCACTTCCCGACCCGCGAGGCGTTGTTCACCGCCGCACTCGAGCACGTCAGCCAGGTGCGGGCCAGCGAGATGAAGCGTGAGCTCGCCGAGTTCGCCGGCAGCAGTCCGGACACCGCCGCGGTCGTGGATCTGGTCATGAACCTGTTCACCGGGCCGCTGTTCCGGGCCGCCCTGGCGCTGTGGGTGGCCGCTGCCGCCGAGCCGCAACTGCGCGAGCAGATGATCCCGCTCGAGGCCCGCATCGGGCGGGAGATACACCGCACCGTCGTCGAACTGCTCGGCGTGGACGAGCGGCAGCCGGGCGTGCGCGAGACCGTGCAGGCCACCCTCGACCTGGCCCGCGGCCTCGGCCTGGCGAACCTGCTGACCGACGACGGCCCACGGCGGGCCCGGATCACCCAGCAGTGGGCCCGGATTCTCGACCAGGCTGTCCGCTAGTGGTCTGTCTGCGATCGCTCAGTCTGGCCATCTGAACCTCCCCAGAGGCGACGCCTGGGCGCCACCGGCGCCGCGAGGTCATATCGCGGACAGACCAACCACTAACTCGAAGTCCCGCGGCCCAGGATGCGGGCAAGCACGTCGTCGTCGCCATCGGCCGTGCGCCGACGCCGGCCACCACCCGTGCCCTGATTGGCGGCTCCGTTTGCGTCGCCGTTGGCGTTCGTGTGCCGACCGCTACCCGGCGCGACGGGCTCAGTGCGGCTGCTCGGCGCGACGGGCTCGCTGTTGCCATTGACGGGGCTGGCGACGCCATTCTGGCGACTGCGCCCGCTGTACGGGTCGACGTCTTCGGGCTGGGCATCGACGGGGTCGAGTTCGAAGTCGGTGAACGGACGCAGCCGCGGCATCGAGGCGAACGGGTCGTTGGACATGATCGGCTCAGGCATCCGCGGCAGCGGGCTGGTCTGTCCCCGCACCGGAACCTGCGGCGGGACCAGTTCCGGCCAGGACAGCACAGGGGGCGGCGGCACGGGGGGTGTCGGCACGGGAGGCGTCGGGGGGACCGGTGGCGTCGGGACGGGAGGCGTCGGCGCAGGCGGCCTCGGCGCGGGCGGTGGCGTGGGCACCGGTACGGGCGGCGGCGGCTCGGGCGCGATCGGCTCGGGCGTCGGCGGCGGCGCGATCGGCTCGGGCCGCAGCGGCGGGGGCGGGATGGGCGGACTGGGCGGGCTGGGCTTGGGGTCCACCGGCTCGGCCCGCAGCGGCTCGGACACAACCGGGCCGGCCGGGCTCACGAGAGAGGTATGGGTGCTGCCGAGCGAGAACGAACCGAGCCGGTCGAGCTGACGGCCACCCATCATCATCTGCCTGACCTCGTGCTGCAGGGCCTCGATGTCCGAACCGATCAGCCGCGTGGTCTCGATGCGTTCCAGCCGGATCTGGCCGCCGACCTTCTCGACGAGCTCGCTGCGCAGCGCCGCCACGTCGGCCCGCAGGGTGACCAACTCCGCACTCATCGTGGCCGTGATCTCGCGGCGCAGCATCTCCATGAGCCGGTATTCGTACTCGCGCCGTGCGGCCGCGTCCTCGACGCGGGTGAGCTCACTGCCCGGGCGAGTCGTCGCGTCCGGAGCCGGCGCCAGCGCCGGGATCGGATGGCGTGTCCCGAACACTGCGAACGCCGCAACCAGCAGCGCCCAGAACCCCAGCAGGGCGCCGACCG
>JAOPWD010000488.1 GCA_025965875.1 Pseudonocardiales bacterium | reverse complement strand
ACACCCGCCGCAGCGTTCGTCCGATGCGAGTGATGCGCGGATCGTCGCGCATCTTGAAAAGCAGACCGTCGGCTGCGTCGTTCTGTTTGAGCAGCTCCAAGACTCGGCGCTCGGCGCCGACGTACATGGACCGGAACTTGAGCATCCTGAACTGCTTACCGTTCTTGCCTACCCGGGTCTGGCAGAACAGTGCCGGCCCGGTACTGGTGATCCGGACGATCAGCGCGATGGCGAGCAGCACCGGGGCCAGGAGCACCAGCGCGGCGCCCGCGACGATGCGGTCGAAGCCGCCCTTGAGCACGTGCCGGACCCCGGCGAACTCGGGCTCGTTCACGTGCAGCAACGGCATGCCCGCGATCGGCTGGATGTGCAGGCGTCTGCCGCTCATCGCGGTGAGTCCGGGTGAGACCACCAGGTCGGTGTCGGTGCCCTCCAACTGCCACGAGATCCAACGCAGTTTGTCGGCGTCGATCTCGCCGGCGAGGACTGCCACGCTGCGGGCACCACACGCAAGGACCGAATCACGAATGGAATCGACATCGCCGAGCACGGGCACGCCGAAGGCCATGAGATCGTGGCGGATGTCGGAGTCGGCCACCACCGCTGGCGGGACACAGGCGCCGACGACCCGCATTCCGGCCGAGCGATCCTTGCGCAGCAGCGCGGCGAAGCGGGCGACTGACTCCGGGCCGCCGATGGCGAGGACGGGGGTCATCGCCTCACCGCGGGCCCGCCTGCGGCGCAGGCTGGCCCGGGCAGCTTGGCGACCGGCCAGGTCCAGGGCCAGTGCGAGCGGGAGCGCGACGACGATGAAGCCGCGGGCGACGTCCTGCTTGGAGGCGTAGGCGACGAAGCCGGTCAGGACGGACAGGTGTAGGAACGCACGGAAGACTCGCTCGAACTCGGTCGGGCCGACGCCGACAACCCGCCCTTCGTATGCCCGGTTGAGGGCGAGTACCCCGATCCAGCCCAGCGGCATGGCGAGCGCGAACGCAAGGTCAACTGCGAGGCCTTCGACGGATGGCAGAGCGCCGAAGCGGCCAGCGAAAGCCACCGCAACTGCGACCGATGCAGCGACGAGGTCGATGGCGACCAACAGCAGTAGATATCTGTGCGTCCAACTGTCGGGACGTGCCGAGCCCGTCGCGGCCACGCGCAACTGGCCGAGTGCACCTAGGCGGCGTACGCCCGTTGCCCTGCGCCCAGGAACGTCGACAAGGCCCAAGGGTGCAGTCCCCGACGGAAATGTCGACGCGCTCGCCACCGCTAGGTTGGCTGCGCCACCACCGATTGGTCCGTCGGTGGCTTCGACGCCACGCGTGAACATGAGCCCCCGATTTGTCGCGGCGCGCCTAAACGCGGGCAACACCCCCGATTCCGTCGTCGCAGCGGGGGGCTCAGCGTCATGTCGAGTCCCCCGATCCGACGAATGACCTGCTATTTATAGCCTGATCCGGGCCGGTTTCAAACATCAGCCATCGGATTGGGCCGAAGGGGCAGCGTTTGGGGGCGATACATCCGAATTGAGTCTGCCAACATCGGGGCGCACGGGGGCGAATCCGGTACCCACGCCGACTGCGGCGAGCGAAGGCCAAGACTGCTGTCCACCCGCTCGAACCGGGCGTGCCGGTCGGCAAAGCCACGAGGAGCACGGTAGAAGTGGGACGCGGCCTCGCTTCACGGACTGAAGAAGGCAAGGCCGCGTCACCACTAGCGCCGTCGGTCGAGACCCCCGAACCCGGCCGACAACCCGGTACGGGGATCACTGTTTGATCCACCCACCTGCCTGAGGTCAGAAAGAGCCTTCCAAGGATGCAATCGGCTGTCAAGTAGCCGGAAGACGCCGTAAATTAATGGTGTAATCGCCGTATGACGACACCGTAAATTGTGTCTTGCGCACCGTTGCGTATACACTCTAAATTCCCAGGCGGTCGTTCCCCCGATCGACCGCTTGGGTTTTATTATGTCCCCGGTCGCTTTTGCGACGGCCTGGACAGGCGTAGGCGAAGAATTTCGCTACGGAACGGATTTTTCCAACATCCACGCGTCCGAGATCATGTGCGCCAGTGTGCGTTTCGGCCGCCAGCCGAGCACCGTCGCGGCGAGGTCGTTGGCAGCCACCAGCGTCGCCGGGTCGCCCGTTCGGCGCGGTTGTTCCCGCACGCTGAGATCTCGTCCGGTCACCTGACGAACTGTCTCGATGACCTCCAGCACCGAATTGCCTGACCCACTGCCGAGATTCACGATTTGATGATCGCCTGGCGCCCCGACGCTGAGCGCACGAAGATGCGCATCGGCCAGGTCCACGACATGGATGTAGTCGCGCACGCAGGTGCCGTCCGGTGTTGGGTAATCGCTGCCGTAGATCGACAGGTTGCCGCCCTCGTCGCGCGCCGCACGCAACGCCAGTGGGACGAGGTGGGTCTCGACGACGTGCCGCTCGCCATATCCGATGCCGTCGCCCGTGAGCAGGGCCCCAGCGACGTTGAAGTACCGCAGGCTGACGGCGGCCAGGTCGTAGGCCTTCGCGTAATTGCTCAATACATGATCAATTGCGAGCTTGGTCGCACCGTAGGAACTCGTCGGCCGGGTGGGCGCTGTTTCTGGAATCGGATTCTCCGTGGCGTCGCCATACGTCGCGGCGCTCGAGGAGAAGACGATACGGAACACTCCACTCGAGCGCATCGCGTCGAGCAATGCGAGCGTGCCGCCGACATTGCCGTGCCAGTACTTCGCCGGGTCGGCGACCGATTCACCCACCAGTGACTTCGCCGCAAAATGGACGACGGCATCGATCCCCCACCCGCCCAGCACGCCGCCCAGGTCGGTGATGCCGAGCTGGTGAAATTCGGCGCCGGGCGGCACCGCGTCGGCGTGTCCGGTGGACAGATCGTCCACCACGACGACTTCGTGGCCGGTCGCGAGCAACTCGGCGCTGACGACGCTGCCGATGTAGCCGGCGCCGCCGGTGACCAGTACGCGCATAGATCTAACCCTGCCAGACGGGCCGGCAGGTGATGCGAAAGACTGACTGGGTGCCAGACCGCCCGGATGATCTCGAGTTGCGCGCCGACGTGCGTCGCGTCGCCGCGTTGCTGGGTGAGTCGCTGGTGCGCCAGCGCGGCCAGGAAGCACTCGACCTGGTCGAGCAGGTGCGGGCCCTCACCAAGCGCAGCAAGGAGCCCGACGGCGCGGCGGCCCGCGACGAGGTCCGCGCGCTGCTGGCCGAGCTGCCGATCGACACCGCCTCGGCTCTCGTGCGCGCCTTCGCCGACTACTTCCACCTGGCCAACGTCGCCGAGCAGGTGCACCGGGTCCGCAGCCTGCGCGAGCGCGACCCCGACGATGGGTGGCTGGCCCAGACCGTCGCGGCCGTGGCCGACGACACCGGCGAGCACGGCGGCGTGGCGGCACTCACCGAGGCGCTCGGCACGCTGGCCGTGCGTCCGGTGTTCACGGCCCACCCGACCGAGGCCAGCCGCCGGTCGGTGCTCACCAAGCTGCGCCGCGTCGCCGATATCCTCGCCGTGCCGAGCGCTCCGGACAGCCAGGCGCGGGCTCGCCAGGACCGCGACCTGGCCGAGACCGTCGACCTGATCTGGCAGACCGACGAGCTGCGCCAGCAGCGGCCCACGCCTCTGGACGAAGCGCGCAACGTCGTCTACTACCTGCAGGACATGGCGGACGAGACCATTCCGCAGCTGACCAGCGACCTCGCCGCCGAGCTGGGCCGGCACGGTGCCACGCTCGCCCTCGACGCGGCGCCCCTGACGTTCGGCACCTGGATCGGCGGCGACCGCGACGGAAACCCGAACGTGACGGCCGAGGTGACCCGCGAGGTCCTGCGCATGCAGCACCACGTCGCCGCCGGGGTGATCACGCGGGCCATCGACTACCTCATCGCCGAGCTGTCGTCCGCCACGACGGTCGTCCCGGCCTCGGCCGAGCTGATGGCCTCCATTGAAGCGGACCTGGCCGTGCTCGACATCGAGCCGCGGCTGGTTGCACTCAACGTCTCGGAGCCGTACCGCCTGAAGCTGACCTGCCTCAACGCCAAGATCGCCAACACCCGCCGGCGGATCGACGACGGCACCCCCCACGTCCCCGGACGGGACTACCTCGGCAAGGCGCAACTGCTCGCCGAGCTCGCGCTGCTCGGCGACTCGCTGCGGGCGAATGCCGGCACCCTGATCGCCGACGGGCTGCTCGCCCGCGTCCAGCGCACGGTCGCCGTGTTCGGCCTGCATCTGGCCACGATGGACATCCGCGAGCATGCCGACGCCCACCACCATGTGCTCGCCCAGCTCTTCGACCGGCTCGTCGAGGAGACCTGGCTCTACGGCGACGTGCCCCGCCAATACCGTCTCCAAATGCTGTCGCGTGAGTTGACCTCGCGGCGCCCGCTGGCCTCGTCCCCGCCGCCGTTGGACGAGGCTGCGGCCAAGACGTTCGCGGTGTTCACGGCGATCCGCGAGGCGCTGGACACCTATGGCCCCGAGGTGATCGAGAGCTACATCGTGTCGATGACCCGCGGCGCCGACGACGTGCTCGCTGCGGTCGTGCTGGCCCGCGAGGCGGGACTGGTCGACATCCATGGCGCGGGCGCGGGTGGGGTCCGCGAGCCGGTCGCCCACATCGGCTTCGTGCCGCTGCTCGAGACGGTCGACGAGCTGCGCCGCAGTGGCGAGATCGTCGACCAACTGCTCAGCGACCCGACGTACCGGCGGATCGTGGCGCTGCGCGGCGACGTGCAGGAGGTGATGCTCGGCTACTCGGACTCGAACAAGGAGGCCGGCATCACCACGTCGCAGTGGGAGATCCACAAGACGCAGCGCACGCTGCGCGATGTCGCGGCGCGGCACGGCGTGCGGCTGCGGCTGTTCCACGGCCGGGGCGGGACGGTCGGTCGCGGCGGCGGCCCGACCTACGACTCGATCCTCGCCCAGCCGTGGGGCGTGCTGGACGGCGAGATCAAGTTCACCGAGCAGGGCGAGGTGATCAGCGACAAGTACGCGCTGCCCGAACTGGCCCGCGAGAACCTCGAGCTCACCGTGGCCGCTGTGCTGCGCGCCTCGACGCTGCACACGACGCCCCGCCAGTCCGGCGCCCAGCTCGATGGCTGGGACAAGTGCATGGACGAGGTCAGCGATGCCGCGTTCCGGGCCTACCGACGGTTGGTCGACGATCCGGAACTGCCCGACTATTTCCTCGCCGCGACGCCGGTGGAGCAGTTGGGCTCGCTCAACATCGGCTCGCGGCCGTCGCGACGGCCGTCCTCCGGGGCTGGGATCGAAGGACTGCGGGCGATCCCGTGGGTGTTCGGGTGGACCCAGTCACGCCAGATCGTGCCCGGCTGGTTCGGCGTCGGCTCGGGGCTGGCTGCGGCCAGAGAGGCAGGGCTGGGCGACACGCTGGCCGAGATGCATGCCGACTGGCACTTCTTCCGCACGTTCATCTCCAACGTCGAGATGACGCTCGCCAAGACTGATCTCGACATCGCGGCCCACTACGTCGGCACGCTTGTCCCCGAACCTTTGCGCCACCTGTTCGACGTCGTGCGGGCCGAGCACGAGCGGACCGTCGCCGAGGTCCTGCGCATCACCGGTGAGGCAAACCTGCTCGATGACTCGGCGCTGTTGCAACGCACCTTCAGCGTGCGCGACGCCTATCTCGACCCGATCTCCTACCTGCAGGTCGATCTGCTGCGCCGTGTGCGTGACGACGAGTCCGCGGTGTCGACGGAGTTGCGCCGCGCGCTGCTGCTGACGATCAACGGCGTGGCCGCCGGCCTGCGCAACACCGGATGAGGACTCGCCGCACCCCTGCGGACACAACTCGACGGTGCTGTCCGAAAACCGCCAGTCGTTGTCGGTGGGGGCGAGCACACTGGACGCGTGATCCTGCCTGACGCTGACACCTGCTACCGCGCCGTGCAGGGCCGCGACCCGCGTTTCGACGGGTGGTTCTTCATCGCCGTCCGCACCACCGGCATTTACTGCCGGCCGTCCTGCCCGGCTATCACCCCCAAGCGTGCCAACGTCGAGTTCCACCCGAGTGCGGCGGCGGCCCAGCGCGCCGGGTTCCGAGCCTGCAAGCGTTGCCGCCCCGATGCCTCGCCCGGCTCGCCCGAGTGGGACGTCCGCGGCGACCTGGCCGGACGCGCGCTGCGACTGATCAGCGACGGTGTGATCGACCGCGACGGCGTGCCCGGCCTCGCCCGCCGGCTCGGGTACTCCGAGCGGCAACTCAACCGCACGCTGCTGGCCGAGGTGGGGGCCGGCCCGATCGCGCTGGCCCGGGCCCAGCGGGCCCAGACCGCCCGGGTACTGCTGGAGACGACTGACCTGCCGGCCACCGACGTGGCTTTCGCGGCCGGGTTCGCCAGCGTGCGGCAGTTCAACGCGACGATGCAGGCTGTGTTCGCCACGACACCCACTGGCCTGCGCGCCAAGCGCGGCCGGATCACCGGAGTCGAGCCCGGGACCATCGTGCTGCGGCTGGCCTACCGCGCCCCGATGGACCTGGGCGCCACGCTCGACTTCCTCGGGACCCGGGCCATTCCGGGCGTCGAGGAGTACGTCGACGGTATCTACACCCGCACC
Source organism: Pseudonocardiales bacterium (assembly GCA_025965875.1). Taxonomy (GTDB): domain Bacteria; phylum Actinomycetota; class Actinomycetes; order Mycobacteriales; family Jatrophihabitantaceae; genus QHCC01. Next base: position 10,532 of record JAOPWD010000488.1, on the reverse strand, counting down.
GTGTCGGCGCCGGGCGGGCCGGCCCTGGTGTCGTGTTCGCCGGGTGAGGGCGCCCTCGTCTGCCGGGTGCGGCTCACCGACCAACGGGACCTGGTGGCCGTCGTCGCCCGGGTACGTCGGCTGCTCGACCTGGACGCCGATCCCGTCGCCGTCGACGACCTGCTGGGCACCGACGCGGCGCTCGCACCGCTCGTCACCAAACGGCCAGGGCTGCGCTCACCGGGCGCGGTCGACGGTTTCGAGATGGCGGTGCGGGCCGTCATCGGCCAGCAGATCTCGGTGGCCGGAGCGCGCACCGTACTGGGCCGGGTGGCCGCCGGCCACGGATCGATCGCGTTCGACGGCGAACCGTGGCTGTTGTTCCCCACCGCGGGCACGTTTACCGCGGTCGATCCCACGACGCTGCCGATGCCGCGCGCCCGGGCGGCCACGCTGCTTGCCGTGGCCGAGGCAATGTCCGGCGGCGCGCTGACGCTCGACACCGGTGCCGACCGGGCTCGGGAGCGGGCTGCCCTGCTCGCGCTGCCCGGCATCGGTCCATGGACCGCCGACTACCTGCGGATGCGTGCCCTGGCCGACCCGGACGTCCTGCTCGCCGGCGACCTCGGCGTGGCCAAGTCCGCGGCCGCGCTCGGCGTCGCGATCGCCGGCGGCCGCGGTGACTGGGCGCCGTGGCGGTCCTACGCAACCCACCACCTCTGGGCCGCACTGCACTGACCCGCTCACTGATAGAAGGAGAGACCCGATGCGTTACACGTATTTCGACTCACCGATCGGCCCGCTGTTGCTGACGCGCGACGACGTCGGGCTGACCGGTCTCTACCTGCCGAACGGCCGGCATCCGGTGACGCTGGACCCGGACTGGGAGCGCGACGACGCCGCGTTCGACGACGTCGGCACCCAGCTCGGGGAGTACTTCGCCGGTCGCCGTCGCGAGTTCGACCTGCCCTTGCACCCGATCGGCACGCCGTTCCAACTGCGGGTCTGGGCCGCGCTGCTCGAGATCCCGTACGGCGAAACGACGAGCTACGGCAAGACGGCGGCTGAGATCGGCGCGCCGACGGCCTCACGTGCGGTCGGCCTGGCCAACGGGCAGAACCCCATCCCGATCATCGTGCCGTGCCATCGGGTCATCGGCGCGAACGGCTCGTTGACCGGCTACGGCGGCGGCCTGGACGCCAAGCGGTGGCTGCTCGCGCACGAGGCCGGCCACAGCGGACTGTTCGCCTAGCTCCGTCCGTCCCCGCTGTTGAGTGACGTATCTACAAGATCAGAGACGGAGTATTTGCCGTCTCTGATCACGCGGATACGTCACTCAACGAGGATGAAGGGCCGGGTCAGTCGTTGAATTGGTTCTGCGCGGCGTCCAGGCCTTGGCCGACCAGTAACTCGACGGCGTCGGCGGCCCGGTCGACGAAAAAGCCCAGCTCCTTGCGCTCGGCCGACGTGAACTCCTTGAGCACATAGTCCGCGGGATCCTGTCGGCCCGGCGGGCGGCCGATGCCGAAGCGCACCCGGGCGTATTCGTTCGTGCCGAGTGCGGCGCTCGTCGAGCGCAACCCGTTGTGGCCGCCGTCGCCGCCGCCGCGCTTGAGGCGCAACGACCCGAAGGGCAGGTCCAACTCGTCGTGCACGACGATGATGCGCTCGACGGGCACCTTGAAGAACCGAGCGATCGACACGACGGGGCCGCCGGAGACGTTCATGTACGACTTCGGCTTGGCCAGGATCACCGGCGCGCCGGCCAGCCGGCCCTCGATGAGATCGCAGCGACCCTTGTGCGCTTTGAACTTGGCGCCCAGGCGCTCGGCGAGCAGGTCCGCGACCATGAAGCCCGCGTTGTGCCGGGTGCCGGCATAGCGCGGCCCGGGGTTCCCCAGGCCGACGATCAGGTATCTGTCGTCGCCCACAGTGATCCCCGGGCCGTCAGCAGTACAGCGGTATTACTCGGAGCGCTCGGCGTCTTCGGAGGACGCCTCGGGTGCCGCTTCGCCTTCGGCGACGTCCGGCTGGTCCTCGACAATGCCCAGCTCGTCGGCTGCTTCTGCCATCTCCGCCTCGATCTGCTCGGCGGTCGGCGCCTCCTGAATGATCAGGAGCACCTGAGCGGGATCGCCCGCGAGGATGGAGCCGGTCGGGAGAACGAGGTCGGCGGCAGTGATCTGCGTGCCGATCACGACGCCTTCGATGCTGACCTCGATCTGGGTCGGCAGGTGGGTCGCTTCGGCCTCGATGCTCACCGACGTGCGCTCCTGCGCGAGCATGCCCTCGACGATGACGTCACCGACGACCGACAGCGGCACATCAATCGTGATCTTCTCGCCGCGGCGGACGGCCACCAGGTCGACGTGCTCGTAGACGTTCTTGATGGCATGGCGCTGGATGGCCTTGGGGATGACGAGTTGCTCGTCGCCCTCGATGTCGAGCGTGATCAGGACGTTGTGGCCGCCGTGGCGGATCGCGTTGGCGAACTCCCGGTCGGGCAGCGACACGTGGCGCGGGTCGGCGCCGTGGCCGTAGATGACGGCCGGGATCTTGCCGGCACGGCGGGTGCGGCGGGCGCCACCCTTGCCGAACTCGGTGCGCAATTCGGCGGACAGACGGACCTCGGCCACAGCACTACTCCTCTGACTTCACTGACTGATGAACGCGGTGCCTCGGACGCGGGACGCGCGTCGACGAACGACACCGCGTCGATGACGGAGGCTCGAACTGCAAGCGAATCCCTCGCCGGGGCAACCCGTACAGCCTACCGTGCTCATTCCGCCGGGTGTCACCGCGTGGTGGTCACCCTTCACACCGTGGAGGTCTTATCTACTGGCGGCGCGCTTGTACTGGCGCACCGACAGCGGGATGAACACGGCGAGCAACAGGGCGACCCAGGCCAGCGTGTAGATCACCGGGTGCTGCAACGACCAGTCCTTCGGCGGCGGGTACTTGGCACTGGTGTTGCCGAACAACTGGCGCGCGGCCTGGGTGACCGACGACACCGGGTTCCAGTTGGCGATCGCGCGCAGCACCGGAGGGAAGCCATTCGTCGGAACGAACGTGTTCGCGATGAACGTCAACGGAAAGATGATCATGAACGAGGCATTGTTGACGACTTCGGGGCTGGGCACGATCAGCCCGACCCACGCCATGATCCACGAGATCGCGTACGCGAACAGGAGCAGCAGCAAGAAGCCGGCCGCGGCCTCGAAGAACGACGAGCGGATCCGCCACCCGACCGCGAGCCCGGTCAGGGACATGATGAAGATGACCAGGACGTTGTTGAGCACGTCGCTGGTGGTGCGGCCGACGAGTACCGCCGAGCGGGCCATCGGCAACGACCGGAAGCGGTCGATGATGCCCTTCTGGATGTCGTCGGCCAGGCCGGCTCCGGTGATCGTGGCGCCGAAGATCACCGTCTGGGCGAAGATGCCCGGGATCAGGAACTCGCGATAGCTCAAGCCCGGCACGTTGATCGCGCTGCCGAACACGTAGGCGAACAGCAGGATGAACATGATCGGCGACATCGTCGAGAACACGAGCAGGTCGGGCACCCGCTTGATCTTGATCAAATTGCGCTTGGCCACGATCGCGCCGTCGAGCAAGGACTTGTGAATCGTCATGGTGCTCATCGCGCGGCGGTCTCCTCGAACTCTGCGGGTGCGGACTTCGTGCCCTTGCCCTTGCCTTTCGCCTTGGCGTCGGCCGCTGGCTCGACTTCGGCGGCGTGCCCGGTGAGGGTCAGGAAGACGTCGTCGAGCGTCGGGCGGCGCAATGCGACGTCGAGCACCTCGATGCCCTCGGCATCGAGGCGGCGCAGTGCCTCCATGAGCACGCCAGCCCCGCCCTTGACCGGCGCGGTGATACGCCGGGTGTGCTCCTCGACAACGCATGCTCCATCGGCGAGTTCGCTCAGAATGGTCTTGGCCGCCGCCACGTCGGCGTTCGAGCCGACCACGACCTCGACGCGTTCGCCGCCCACCTGCGCCTTCAAGTCATCGGCGGTGCCATGGGCGATCTCGCGGCCGTGGTCGATAACGAGGATGTCGTCGGCTAGCCGATCGGCCTCCTCCAGGTACTGGGTGGTGAGCAGCAGCGTCGAACCGGCCTTGACCAGTTCGACGATGACCTCCCACATGTCGGTGCGGCTGCGCGGGTCGAGCCCGGTCGTGGGCTCGTCGAGGAACAGGACCGGGGGCTGGGCTACCAAGGCACCAGCGAGGTCGAGGCGACGGCGCATACCGCCGGAGTAGGTCTTGACCGTGCGGTCGGCGGCGTCGGTCAGCGTGAAGCGCTCGAGCAGTTCGTGGGCCCGCTCGCGGGACCGGCGCTTGCCCAGCCCGTACAGACGCCCGACCATGTCGAGGTTTTCGAAACCGGTCAGGTACTCGTCAACGGCGGCGTACTGACCGGACAGGCCGATGTGCTCGCGCACCTTGCCCGGCTGGCTTGCGACGTCGAACCCGGCCACCTCGGCCGAGCCCCCGTCGGACTGCAGCAGGGTGGCCAGAATGCGCACCGCGGTCGTCTTGCCAGCGCCGTTCGGCCCCAGGACAGCCAGCACGGTGCCCTCGGGCACGGCCAGATCGAGCCCGTCGAGCGCTCGTAGGTTGCCGTAGTTCTTGACGAGCCCGGTTGCCCGGATCACGTCGCCCATGCCTGCCTCCGTGTGTTCTGTGCCGATTCGCGCAACATCGGCCACCCTAGGGGTCACGTCCGACAGAGCGGTAAGCGTTTTAAGCTGAGGGCGCAGCGCGGTCCGGACGGGCATGCTGGCGCCCGTAGCATGGTGCGAATGCCTTCCGTCGACTCTGCGCACACCGTTCGGGTGCGCGTCCCGGCGAAGATCAACCTGCATCTGAGCGTGGGAGCGCTGCGCGGCGACGGCTTCCACGAACTGATGACGGTGTTCCAGGCCGTTGATCTCGCCGATGAGGTGACGGCTCGCGCGGCGCTGGGGCTCGCGGTGCGGATGACCGGCGAGGGTGCGGCCACGCTCCCGTCCGGGTCGGAGAACATCGCGTGGCGCGCCGCGTCGCGGCTGGCCGAGGACGCGGCGGTTGCGCCCGACGTCCTGCTCGAGATCAGCAAGGCCATCCCGGTAGCGGGCGGCATGGCCGGCGGCTCGGCCGACGCCGCCGCCACCCTGCTCGCCTGCGCGACGCTGTGGCGTACCCGGTCGACCAAGGCCGAACTGCTCGACCTCGCCGGGCTCCTCGGCAGCGACGTGGCGTTCCCGCTGCTCGGCGGGACGGCCCTTGGCACCGGCCGTGGCGAAGTCCTCACCCCGGTACTGACTACCGGCGAATTTCACTGGGTCCTCGCACTGGCGGCGTTCGGGATCTCGGCGGGTGACGCCTATCGCGAACTCGACCGACTGCGCGCCGCCGGCAACGCGCCGGAGCCGGCCGGCAAACCAGAAGTGTTGCTCGATGCGCTGCGCGCCGGCGACGCGCAACGCGTGGGCGCCGCGCTGACCAACGACCTGCAACCTGCCGCACTCGCGCTGGCCCCCGCGTTGCGCCGCACGCTTGCCGCGGGGCTCGACCTGGGCGCGATCGCCGGCATCGTCTGCGGGTCCGGACCGACCTGTGCCTTCCTGTGCGCCGACGCACGGGCGGCCAACCGGCTTGCGGCCTCACTCGCCGCCGAGGATGTCTGCCGTACGACCAGGGTCGCGACCGGCCCGGTGCCCGGCGCCCGCGTGGTGGCCTGATGGCCAACCTCGTCAACGTCGAGAACGTCACCAAGGCCTACGGGACGACGACCGTGCTCGACAGCGTGTCCCTCGGCATCGCCGACGGTGACCGGATCGGGGTGGTCGGCCGCAACGGCGACGGCAAGACCACCCTGCTGCGGATGATCACCGGCGCCGAGCCGCCCGACAGCGGCCGGGTCACCCGCACCGGTGGCGTGCGGGTGGCGACGGTCGAGCAGCGCGGTCACCTGCCCGCCGGCTCCAGCGTCCGCTCCGTGGTCGTGGGCGACGGCGCCGAGCACGAATGGGCCGGCGACGCGGCCGTGCGTGAAGTCCTCAGTGGACTGGGCTTGGCCGAGGTCGGGCTCGACGCCGACGTCGCGCGGCTCTCCGGTGGCGAGCGGCGCCGCGTCGCGCTGGCCCGGGCGCTCGTGCAGCAAGCGCAGCTGCTCGTCCTCGACGAACCGACGAACCACCTCGACGTCGAAGGCATCACCTGGCTGGCGTCCTATCTGGTGGCGCGGCGCGGCGCTCTGCTCGTGGTCACCCACGATCGCTGGTTCCTCGACGCGGTCTGCTCACGTACGTGGGAGGTCACCGGACAGTCGGTGCTGCAGTACCAGGGCGGGTACGCCGCGTACGTCCTGGCCCGCGCCGAGCGGGTCAAGCAGGCCGACACGAGTGAGGCGCGGCGACAGAACCTGCTGCGCAAGGAGCTGGCCTGGCTGCGCCGCGGACCCCCGGCACGAACCACCAAACCGAAGTTCCGCATCGACGCCGCCGAAGCGCTGATCGCCGACGTCCCCGAGCCGCGGTCATCGGTCGAGCTTCGCTCCCTGGCCCAACGTCGGCTCGGCCGCAGCGTCTATGACGTCGAGGACGTCACGATGAAGGTGGGCGACCGCACCCTGCTCGACCATGTCACCTGGCACGTCGGGCCGGGTGATCGCGTTGGCATCATCGGCGTCAACGGCTCGGGCAAGACGCACTTGCTGCGGCTACTCGCCGGGGAGCTGGCCCCGACGAGCGGCACGGTGAAGATCGGGCAGACGGTGCACGCTAGCCATCTCTCGCAGGAGGTCACCGAACTGCCCGGCAACCTGCGGCTGCTCGAAGCCGTGCAGGAGGTGCGCACGACGGCGACACTCGACGGCACCGAACTCTCGGCCACCCAGCTGGCTGAGCGGTTCGGCTTCACCGGCGACAAGCAGTGGACGCCCGTGTCCGATCTCTCCGGTGGCGAGCGACGCCGACTGCAACTGCTGCGCTTGCTGCTCGTCCAGCCGAACGTCCTGCTGCTCGACGAACCCACCAACGACCTGGATATCGACACGCTGGCGGCGCTGGAGGATCTGCTCGACTCCTGGCCCGGGACGCTCGTGGTCGTCAGCCACGACCGCTACCTGATCGAACGGGTCTGCGACACGACGGTGGCGCTGCTCGGCGACGGATCGCTGGCCGCGCTGCCCGGCGGCGTCGACGAATACCTGACCCGACGCGCCGCGGCCGGCGCGGCCGTCTCGGCCGAGCGCCGCGAGCGCAAGGGCGATTCACGGGCCGCCCGCAAGGAGTTGGTGCGTCTCGAGCGCCAGATCGGTCAGCTGGACAGGCGCGAGGCCACGCTGCACGACCAGCTGGCGACCAGCGCCACCGACTTCACGCGCGTCTCCGAACTGAACGCCGAATTGCGCGCCGTCGTCGCTGAGCGCGAGGCAGCCGAACACGCCTGGCTCGAACTCAGTTCCTGATCGGCCGGCCGACTGCGGCGCCGGCCCGCCGTTGAGTGACGTATCGCCATGATCAGAGACGGCGAAATGTGCCGTCTCTGATCATCGAGATACGTCACTCAACGATCGGCTTCGGCTTGGGCTCCATATGGGCCAGACCGTTCCAGCCGAGGTTCACCAGATGCGCGGCGACCTCCTCGCGCTTGGGCTTGCGCTCCTCCAGCCACCATTGGCCGGTCAGCGCCACCATGCCTACGAGCATCTGCGCGTACATCGGCGCCAGCTTCGTCGAGATGCCCCGCGACGCGAACTCGCGGCTCATGATGTGCTCGACCTGGCTCGCGATGTCGTTGAGCAACGAGGAGAAAGTCCCCGTCGATCCTGCCACCGGGGAGTCGCGAGACAGGATCCGGAAGCCATCCGTCTCCTCCTCGATGTAGGTGAGCAGGGCCAGTGCAGCCTGCTCGACGAGCTTGCGCGGGTGACCAGCCGACAGCGCGGAGGTGAGCCGGTCGAGCAGATCGCTCATCTCGCGGTCGACGACGACGGCGTATAGCCCTTCTTTGCCGCCGAAGTGCTCGTAGACGACGGGCTTGCTGACGCCCGCGCGCGACGCGATCTCCTCGATCGAGGTGGCCTCGAAGCCCTTCTCGGCGAATAGCGCCCGGCCGACGTCGAGCAACTGCTCGCGCCGTTCGCGCCCAGTCATGCGCACCCGGGGTCTGCCGTCAGAATCACTCATCATCAATGATGGTGGCATGACAACGCCGTCGGAGCCCGTCCGCCCTGCCACGGTCACCTACGGCAGCTACCTACGCCTCGACGATCTGCTGTCCTGCCAGGCGCCGGCGACCGACAAGCACGACGAGCTTCTTTTCGTGATCATCCATCAGGTCTACGAGCTGTGGTTCAAGCAGATCCTGCACGAAGCCGCGCTGCTGCAGGTACGCCTCGAGGAGGGCAGCAGTGCCGGCGCGCTCGCCACCGCCCGCCGCATTGCCAAGATCCTCAAGACGATCGTCGGTCAGCTCGACGTGCTCGAGACCATGACGCCCAAGCAGTTCACGTCCTTCCGTCCCGAGCTCGGGTCGGCCAGCGGGTTCCAGTCCGACCAGTTCCGGGTTCTCGAGGCCGTTCTGGGCCGGCGCGATTTCGGTGACGCGGAGCACGACCCTCAGCTGGCCGCGGCGGTGCGCAGGCGTGCGGTCTTCGATTCGCTCCTGCGCTACCTGCACAAGACCGGTTACGAGGTGCCCGCCGAGTTCCTCGACCGCGATCCGAGCGAGCCGTGGCACGCCGACGAGACGATCCAGGCGCTGCTCGTCGACGTCTACCGGGACGACACCGCGGCGCCGGCCGAAGTGTGCGAGGCCTTGGTCGACATCGACGAGGGCATCCAGGAATGGCGCTACCGGCACGTGAAGATGGTCGAGCGAATCATCGGCGCGAAGATCGGGACCGGTGGCTCGGCGGGCGCCGAGTACCTGCGCTCGACGCTGTTCCGCCCTGCCTTCCCCGACCTGTGGGAGATCCGCTCTCGTGTCTGACGGTGTGTCGTGGGCCGCAGTGAGCGCGCGACGACTGCAGCGGCACGGGCTCGCCGCTCCGCTCGCCGACGCCACGCCGGCCGAGGTCGCCGCCCGGATGTGCGGCACGCATGCGCAGATCCCGTCCGCCGCGGAACTGTCGATCGGGTTGCGGCTCGCGACGGGAACACGGGCCGATGTGCGAGCCGCCCTGTGGGACGAGCGCAGCCTGGTCAAGACGTTCGGGCCGCGCGGAACCGTGCACCTGTTGCCCGCGGCGCAGCTGCCGATGTGGACCGGCGCGCTGTCGGCGCTGCCCATGCTGCCCCACAGCTTCGCGGCCGACATCAGGCTCAGCCCGGAGGAGACCGACGCGGTCGTCGCCGCGGTCGCGACCGCGGTCGACGGCGCCGAACTGAGCATCGACGAGCTGAGCGACGCGGTCGTCGACATAGCCGGGCCGTGGGCGGGTGAGCGGGTCATGCCGGCTTTCCAGGAGATGTGGCCACGGTGGCGCCAGGCTGTGACGACAGCGGCGCATCGCGGCGCGGTGTGCTTCGGCCCCAACCGCGGCCGCAATGTCACCTACACCAGCCCACGTCGCTGGCTGCCCGGCTTCACCCCGGCCGACGGTAGGCCCGCACTCGCCGAACTGCTGCGTACCTACCTGCACTCGTACGGGCCGGCGACGCCCGCGCAGTTCGCGCGCTGGCTCAACGCGCCGAGGCAGTGGGCGACGGAGCTGTTCGATTCGTTGAGTGGGGAGCTCGAACGCGTACAACTGGCGGGGACGCCCGCGTGGGTGTGCGCCGGCGACGCGGCTGTTCCGCCGGCCGAGCCCGAGGGCGTTCGGCTGCTGCCCTACTTCGACGCCTACGTCGTCGGCGGCCAGCCGCGCGAACTGCTTTACCCCGGTCGCGCGGCCGAGCGTGCGCTGACCGGCGGACAGGCCGGCAACGTCCCGGTCGTACTCATCGACGGGACCGTCTCCGGCGTGTGGCACCAGCGCCGCTCCGGGCGCAAGATTGCCGTCACCGTGGAGCCGTTCGGCCGGCTAAGCGCCGTCCGGCGCCGGGAGCTGGAGGAGCAGGTCGAGCGAGTCGGCCAGATCCTCGAGGCCGAGCCGACGATGACCATCGGCCCCGTGACCGTCGGCCCCCACGCCTGAGGTGCGTCAGCGGGGCGGCCGGTCGCCGTTGCGGGTCAGGAAGTGCTGGTAGCTGTAGCTGGGATGGTCACCGTCGCTGTGGGCGTCCTCGAGCACGTCGAGGCCAGCCGCGTCGAGCCACGAGCGCACCTGGACGACCGGTGGATAGTAGTGATAGGCCTCGCCGCTGCGGTTGGTGTCCTCGTTCGGCACCACCGGAAGCCCACGTTCGGTAGCGATGGCGAAGGACTCGATCAGCCAGTCCGCACCGGTCATCTCGACGGTGAGGTACAGGTAGCCGCCGGGGCGTAACGCGCGGCGCAGGTTGGCCAGCACCGTCGGCCAGTCCTCGGGGCAGACGTTCTCCATCGCGTCGACGCACATCGCGGCGTCGAACTCGCTGTCGTACGCGAGCTCCTGCAGGCCGATCTTGTGGGTGTCCACCA
>JAOPWD010000101.1 GCA_025965875.1 Pseudonocardiales bacterium | reverse complement strand
GCGCGACTGCGCGCCGAAGACCGCGATTCCGACTACAACGCGCTCAAGGGAATGCTGCCGATCGGGCTCCGGCGCCGCTGGTGGCGTCCCCGAGGCCGACGTTCAGCCCTCCGCAGTCAAGGTCTGCTTGCCACGCGAAACGCGCGCCGGGAAGCCGAGAGCAACGACTAGAATCGCCCAGTATTCATTGTTCGACTCTCAAACGATGTGGATCACCTTCCGGGGTCCGGCCAACGGCGCAACAAGGATCGCGCGACAGCACGAAACCGCTCGCGAGGCCCGCCTGACGGTGGGGGAACTCAGTGAGACGGGATGCCCTTGACGGGCAGCCACAAGGTCAGGCCGGTGCCGGCTCCGAGCTCGGTGACTACGCTCAGCTCGCCGCCGAGGTCCTTGGCCGCATCCCGCAGTAGCTGCAGCCCCAGATGTCCCTCGGCCCGGCGATCGAGGTCCGCCGGCTCCACGCCGCGGCCGTCGTCCTGCACTCGGAGCACGACCGTCCGCGCGTCGCCCGTCAGGTTGACGGTGACGTGGGTGGCATCCGCGTGCTTGACGACGTTGGTCAGCGCCTCGCGGGCGCACCGATACAGCGTGGCCGCAACCTCGGGCGCTGGTTCGGTGCTCAGCTCGATGTCGACGTCAACGAGGATTCCCTGTCCGCGCAAAGGGATGACCAGGCCCTCGATCGCAGAGCGCAAACCGTCGCTACTCAGATCGGGTGGGTAGATGTCGACCATCAGGGTGCGCAGTCGCGCGACGGAATCCTGCACGGCACCGGACACCCTGTCCAACGTGCGGGCAGTGTCAGTGCCGGCACCGGGGTGCATCGACTGCGCCAGCGCGCCGACGGCATAACCGACGCCCGCGAGGTCCTGCACCACTCCGTCGTGCAATTCTCGCGCGATCTGCCGACGTTCCCGGGCCGAGGCGATCAAGGAGTTGTTCAGGAGTCGACCCCGCTCCTGCTGTGCTGCTCCCACGCGCCGTACCAGCCACATCGAGATGGGCAGTTGCGCGATCAACAGGATGACCAGCGAACCCAACGAGAGCGGTACCAACTCCCGGACGAGGGCGTGCTCGGCCGTGGACACACGGGCATCGGTGGAGTACGTCTCGAAGGCCAGCTGGGTACCGTCCTCCAGGGTTATCGGCGTGTACACCTCGACCAAACGGTTGAACTGCCCCGTTTCAGCGATGTTCTCAGCCTCATCGAGGTTCGACAGATCGGACTTGCTCACCTGATTGTCGATCACCAGTTCTAGCTCCTTGCCCAGGTCGAACCGGTGACCGACAATCGACGGTTCATCGGAGAAGACAACCCTGCCGTCGCGGGTCCACACCTTGACCCGGACGATCGCCCCACTCCGTTTCCGCGCCGCGACCGCGCGTTGGAGCATGGCTATCGAAGCGGGATCACGGCGGATGGCGCCAGGCAGTGCTGGTACGAAGACGGTGTCGGCCATCGACCGCGCGGATCGCTCGGCCTCGGCCAGCGCGGTGTGTCTGGCAATGGCGTGCGCGACGAACACCGTGGCTGTGGCGACGATGCCAAATGCCAGCATCGCGCTTGCGGCCATGATCAAGAGCGCCCGACGTACCGCGTGTGTCGGCCGATCTTCGGTACTGGTGGTGGTATGAGGCGGTCTAGCTAGCATCGACGGTCTCGATGAGACCCAGTCGCTGCGCCTTGACGACAGCCTCGAGCTGGGAGCGCACATCCAGCTTCGCGTGAATCGACTTTACGTACCCACGGCAGGTATGCACGCTGATGTTGAGCAGTCGCGCGATAGCAGAGACCCCCATGCCCCGGCCCATCAGAGTCAGCACCTCCTGCTCGCGGCCGGTGAGCTTCTCCACGAGTCCGCCAGACTCCGGAATCACTGCGGCGGCAGCGTTGAACAACGACGGCGCGATGAGCATGCCGCCGTTGCGGGCGCCGCGGAGCACGGAAAGCATCTCGGACAGAGAACCGGTCTTGGGTGCGAATGCGCTGGCGCCTGCCTGCGCGGCTCGCACAACCCAGGTCGGGTCGCGGTGAGCTGATACGACGACGATCACGACGTCAGGAATGACCGCCCGAATCCGGCGCGCTGCCTCCAGCCCGCTGTCGCGGCCCAGCTGGATGTCCATGACCACCAAGTCGGGCCGAGCCCGAAGTGAGGTCGCGACCGCTTCGTCAGCTGTGGCCGCGGTGGCGATGCACTCGAAGTCAGCCTGGCTGTTCAAGGCAAGCGCCAGCAGGTCGGCGAACGTCGAATGATCATCGACGATGAGTACCGAGGTCACCTTGGTGGTAACTGGCGGCGTCTGGTAAAGCGTATTGGTAACCCCGGACATCTCGCATCCCCCCGAATGCTCGCTTCTCAAGAACTGCCTTCCTGGGAAGCCTTGCCTGCGGGACCATACATGCATCTGACCTAGATTTGTATTTAACGTGAGGGAATTGGCAAAGACTTTTCGATGTGGCGCCCGATTCCCCCCTTTTTAGGGCTATCCGGGGAACGCAACGCGGCGCAGACTGGTCAAACAACGTCCAGATCATCCGGCCAGGCGGTCACAAATGATACGAGTTCTTGTCGTGGATGATCACGACCTGGTACGTGATGGTGTAATTGCCGCGCTTGTGCATGCTGACGGTTTCGAAGTCGTCGGCAGCTGTGCCGACGGTCAGCAGGCCGTCGAGCAGGCTGCCTCCGCCCATGCGGACGTCATTCTCATGGACCTTTCGATGCCGGTGCTCGACGGCGTCGAGGCGACCCGGCGCATCGTCGCCCACGACCCTGGCGCTCGGGTCGTCATCCTCACCTCTGCGGCCGGCAGCAGGCGCGTGAACGACGCTCGGGCGGCTGGTGCAATCGACTGCGTCTTCAAAGATGCCGACGTCACCGAGATGGTCGACGTGGTGCGTCGCGCGGCAGCCTCCCCCATTTCGGGGGTCGGCCTACCCCTGTAGCGGGTCTGGTCCGCGCCGCCCGCAAGCCCCAGGATCCACTTGATGCACGAGCCGGGGGGCACGTGTGCGTCAGGGGGACTTGGTTACGATGGCGAGCGCGCAAGCATGCATTCAAGCCCGACCATTGCGATGGGGTTGGCTGGTCGTAGCAATCGCGACCACCACAGCGTTACTGGGTGTGTTACTCAGCGTGCGCACGCTCATGCCTACCTCACAGCACCATGGCTCCGGAAGCTTCGCCATTGGTGACGACGTACCGACCAGTTTCGGAATCGTCGCCGTCGAGTTCGTCCGCAGTGTCGACGGTGTGACGCACCGGGCGCTGGCCGGCGCGACCCACGGCGTCTCGGGCTTGGTCGGTGACGGCAAGCAGCAGATCCAGGTCGCAGTCGCCCTCACCAACCGGGGCAAGCAACCGATGACCTACTCGGTGCGCCAGTTTCAGTTGAGGGCAACCGTCAAGGGCAAGACAAGTCTCCTGCCCGCGACAGCAGGCGATCTGCCCGACGGTCGGATCCTGCCGGATGCCGGCATCGAAGGGCATCTGGACTTCACCCTTCCGGCCGCCGATGCAACCATGTCGCTCGTCTTCCACGACGCCGGCCGCTCAGCCCCCGTCGTCATAGGCCTTGGCCGGATCACGGCGACGGTGCCCGGATCGGTGCACACCCATGGCTAACAAGATGATCGTGAATCGGGGCATTGTCATGGCGCATCGCTACAACGCTGGTGCCGATCGGGCGCCAACATTGCAGAACGTGATTGGCCTGAGCGTGCCCGCGACGGTAGCCGGCTACCTCTGGCTGGCGATGCTGCACGCCCAGTCCGCGACGGCGGGAAAGGCCGCGCCGGTCAGCCTCATTCAGTTGCTCAGGACGAGCTCGGCGGCTCTGCCGCTGGTCCTGGTCGCGGTGTGGGCAGCGCTTGTCGTCGCTGCCCGCGTGCGCACCGCTGATGGAGCAGGCCGGCTCAACTCGGTGATGCGCGTTGCGCTGACCGCGGGCGCAGTCTCCTTCGCGCTAGCGCTGGCTGCCCCGTTGACCCCAATGCTCACCGGCGGCGGTGCGCCCCTGCAGATCCTGCCCGTGGTCACCGACGCGGCGCAGGTCATGCCGGTCGCGCTGGTAACTGTGAGCGCGTTGTTCGGGCTTGGCGCGGTGTGGGCAGCGGGCGGCCGCCATACGCGCGTGCGGATTCTGCCCGCCGCGGTTGCCGGCTTGATGGCGGCCGCAGCCGTGGCCGGGGGATCGTTGTTCTCCTCGGCCGCCGTGGCAGCCAGCCCACCGAGCTCCGGAGCCTGCCCGGCCGGCGCGCCGGTGCGCTCATATGACGTGCAGTCGATCAACGTAGATATGCCGTTGAACCGCTTCGGTGATCATGACCCGAAGGGCCGGATGTATGTGCTCACGAACCGCATCGCCGCGGTCCGGACCGAAGAGGCCAGCCAGAAGGTGTCCATCGGACTGCGCGATGACGCGATCCAACCGTTGGTCATCCGGGTGAACGAGGGCGACTGCCTGTCGATCAACTACACCAACTCGTCAGACGGTGGCGACTTCGGCGTGCACGTCGACGGTCTCGCGTTCGACGTGGCGTCTTCGGGTGACGCGGTCGGTCGTAATCCTGCGTCGAGTGTGGCCAAGGGCCAGTCGGCGACGTACAACTACTTCGTCCCCAATGACCCGACGCTAGAAGGCGCGCATTACCTACACCCGGGTCCCGGGTTCCGTGATCTGGTCAACCACGGCCTGTTCGGCGCGGTCGTGGTCGAGCCACCGGGATCGACCTATCTCGACCCGAACGCCGTCGATGAGGCACACGCCGTGGCGCTGGAGTCAGGCTGGGAGGCGATCATCCGTCCGGCCGTAGGGAACGTGTGCTGGCAGCCGACCGCGGCCGGCCGCGTTCCGGTGCGGTGCCCGGAGTTCCGCGAGAATGTGCAGCTCTACCACGAGATCGGAAATGAGAACGAGAAGACCGCGGTCCTTCAGGCCAACGGCCTTCCGGTGCCTTTCGTCGACCCGCACACCGATGCCTATCGCCCCGATACCCGGGCCATGAACTACCGCTCTGAGGGTTTCTATGACCGGTTGAACTTCGCGCCTCAGCAGGAGGCGCACGCCTACGCGTCCTATACCTTTGGGGATCCGGCAACCCCGATGCCACGGGGCTATCAGGCAGATCCCACGAAGTTCCGGATCCTGCACGCCGGCACCGAGATGTTCCACGTGTTTCACATGCACGGCGGTGGCATCCGGTGGCGCTTCAACCCGGTCGCGGACCCAAGTTACTTCTATGGGGCTACCGGGCTGAACAAGCATCCGCTGGAAATGTCGGATTCCGAGCGACTGGACTCGCAGGCATTTGGGCCCGGCGAGTCGTACAACTTGGAGATCGAGGGCGGCGCCGGTGGCGTGCAGCAGGGGGCCGGTGACTTCCTCTTCCACTGCCACATCGCCGAGCACTATGTGGCGGGCATGTGGAGCTTCTGGCGGGTATACGACACCCGGCAGCCCGAGTTCGCCCCGTTGGCGGATCGCACCGCGCCGTCCTGGCCGGTCGATTCGACAAAGCTGATCGGCCGCACCATCAACGGCCAGAAGATCACCGCGGCGAACCTGGCCAGCTGGGTTGTCCCGCAACTCGCCCCGAAGGG
>JAOPWD010000459.1 GCA_025965875.1 Pseudonocardiales bacterium | reverse complement strand
GACGACGGCGGTCGTCTGCGCTGCCGGTGTCGGCTCTGGCGCCGTAGCCGCCACCGCAGGAGTCAAGCTTCCGGTGAGCGCCGAACGGCGCCGGATCTTCTTCTCGAAGCAGGACGGCGGGGTGTCGGCCGGCATCCCGCTGACCATCGACTTCTCCACCGGCTTCTACTTCCACCGCGAGGGCCCGGGGCTCGTGTTCGCCGGCCGCGAGTTCGAACCCGAGGACCTGATGGGCCCGGCCATGCGGCGCCTACCGGCGCTCGGCGACGTGCCGATCAGCTCGTACTGGCATGGCGATTACGACCAGAGCCCGGACCACAATGGCATGGTCGGCCAGGCCGAACAGCTGACCGGCTTCTACTACGCGACCGGCTTCTCCGGGCATGGCTTCCAGCTCTCACCCGCGATCGGCGAGCACGTGGCCGAGCTGGTGACCGGCCGCAGCCCCACGATCGATCTCACCGCGCTACGAGCCGAAAGGTTCGCCCACGGCGGTACCCGGCGCGTCGAGCCGATCGTCATTTGAACGCAACCGACCACCGAGACAACGTCCGCCGACACGGCGGACAGAGAACGAGAGGGAACATGCGCGCACCGAATGACGAGCTCAAGGGCAAGGTCGCGATCGTGACCGGAGCCGCCCAGGGGATCGGTTATGCCATCGCCCACCGCTACGCCGCCGAAGGCGCGAGCGTCGTGATCGCCGACATCAATGCTCACGGTGCGGCCGAAGCCGCGGCAAAGATCGCCGAGGACGGCGGGCGGGCGCTGGCCGTGCCGGCCGACGTCGGCCTGCCCGCCGACGTCGACCGCGTGGTGGACACCGCGGTCGACACGTTCGGCACCGTCGACATCCTCGTCAACAACGCCGGCGACGTCAGCACCCTGCGTCACTTCCTCGACGGCGACGAGCAGTGGTGGGACAACATGATCAGGACGAACCTGACGGGGCACTACCTGTTCATCCGTCGCGTCGCCAACATCATGGTCGCCGCCCGCGGTGGAACCATCATCAACATGTCCAGCGGCGGCGCGAACCGCTCGCACCGCGGTGCAGTCGCCTACGACGCGTCGAAAGGCGCCATCGAGGCGATGACCCGAAGCCTCGCCATCGAGCTGGCACCGTACGGCATCCGGGTCAACGCGCTGGTGCCCGGACTCATCGCGACCCACCCCGCGCACCTCGCCCCCGCGGCCCGCAAACTCCGCGACGAGACCGTCCCGCTCGGACGCGGTGGCCGGGCCGACGACCTGGCCGGACCGGCGGTGTTCCTCGCCTCCGAGGACGCCGAATACGTGACGGGGATCTGCCTGGTGGTCGACGGCGGTGTCCTCGTCCAGCAACGCCCACCCCAGGTCGAGGTCTTCGGACTGGACAAGTACCCCCGCATCCCCGGAAGCCTGTTCGCTTGACCGCGGCTCGTGCGGTGCAGATCGACCTCAATGCCGACCTGGGCGAGGGCTTCGGCCGGTGGAGCCTCGGCGACGACGACGCGCTGCTCGAGGTCATCACCAGCGCGAACGTGGCCTGCGGTTTCCACGCCGGCGACCCGACGATCATGCGGCGGGTATGCAGGTCCGCGAGGGAGAAGTCGGTAGCGGTAGGGGCGCAGTTCTCCTACCGCGACCTGGCCGGATTCGGCCGCCGTCCGATCACGATGCCCGCGGCCGAACTGAGCGCCGACATCGTCTACCAGATCGGGGGACTGGACGCCTGCGCCCGGGCCGAGGGGACGCGGGTCAGCTCCGTCAAACCGCACGGCGCGCTCAACAACGTCTCCGCGGTCGACCCGGACCAAGCTGGGGCAATCGTCGCCGCGGTAATCGCCGTCGACGCGGGCCTGCCCATCCTGGTCCTGCCCGGCTCCGAACTCGAGCAGTTGGCTCGCGCCGCGGGATTGCGCACTGTGCCGGAGGCCTATCCCGACCGCGCCTACGACGAACACGGGCAGTTGGTGAGCAGAGCCCTCCCCGATGCCGTTCTGCATGACGTCGAGACGATCACCAGGCGGGCCGTCGACCTCGCCTGTAGCGCGTCGGTGACGTCGCGCGACGGTTCCGAGCTGTCGATACGGGCCGAGTCCCTTTGCCTGCACGGGGACAACCCGGCGGCGGTCGCGGCCGCCCGCTCGATTGCCGGCGCCTTGCGAGACCGTGGTGTCGCGTTGACCAGCTTCGTGGACCTGCTGTTAACGTGCTGACGTACGGCCGCTCAGCAGTGCTGGTCGAGCTCGACAGCGCGGACGAGGCCGCCGCCCTGCACGCCCGGCTGGCCGACGGCGCTCTCGCGGGGCTGGTCGAAACCATGCCGGGTCTGCACACGGTGCTGATCCGCTTCGATCCGGCGGTGACCGACTCGAAGCGCCTCGCGCTACAGCTGGCCGAGGTGTGGACCGGATCCGACTCGACCAGCGACGCGGTTGACGGCCCGGGCGATGAGGTGTGCCTGCGCGTGGACTACTCCGGACCCGATCTCGTCGACGTCGCTGCGCACACCGGGATGAGCACGTCCGAGGTCATCGCCACGCACCAGGCTCGCCGCTACCGGATCGTGCTCATCGGAATGGCACCGGGTTTCTACTTCATCGCCGGCGGCGACCCACGGCTGCGCGTGCCGCGGCGACCGTCGCCGCGCGTCGAGGTGCCGAGGGGCGCCCTCGGCCTCGCCGGCGAGTTCACCGGGATCTATCCCCGTTCTGGACCTGGCGGTTGGCAGCTCATCGGCCGGGCGGTGGACGAGCTGTGGCATCCGACGCGGCTGCCGGCGGCCTTGCTGTCGCCAGGTACGTCGATCCGTTTTGCGGCGGCGTGATGACCAACAGCGTCGAGATAATGGCGACCGGCGCGCACGCGAGTGTGCAAGACCTCGGCCGAGTGGGCTACGCCGCCTGGGGGATCGCCGGCGGCGGCGCGGCGGACCGCGGCAGCCTGGTATTGGCCAACCGTCTGGTGGGCAACACCGAGAGCGCAGCGGCGCTGGAGTTGCTGCTCGCCGGCGCCACCCTGCGCTTCGACCAGGCGGCGGTCATCGCGGTAACGGGAGCCACCTGCCAGTACACCGTCGACCGCGAACCCGGGCGCTGCGACGGGCCGCAGCTCGTGCCGCGAGGCGCCGTGGTGCAGTTCGGCATCCCGCCACAGCGACTGCGGACCTACGTCGCGGTGCGCGGGGGAGTGGCGACCGAGCCGGTGCTCGGCTCCCGCGCGACCGACGAGCGCAGCGGCCTGGGACGCGCGTTGCGCGTCGGCGACGTCCTACCCGTTGGCACCGACATAGTGGGTCCGCCCGTGGTCGACGTGGCGCCGGTCCCGGCCTGGCCCGACGGCCCGATCACCCTGCAGGCCATCCTCGGGCCGCGGGACGTCCTGTTCACCGACGAGTCCATGGACCGGTTCGCCTGCGGCCCCTACACGGTCGCGGCGGATTCCGACCGGGTCGGCATCAGACTGACCGGTCCGCGGCTGCGGCGGGTGACGCAGGCCGAACTGCTGTCAGAGCCGACCATCCGCGGCGCCATCGAGGTCCC
>JAOPWD010000100.1 GCA_025965875.1 Pseudonocardiales bacterium | reverse complement strand
GCGAGCGGGATTGCCTCGACGAGATAGGGGTAATCCTGCGCTCCGGTCTCCAGCGCATCGATTCCTGCGATCAGGGCCTGGACGAATCCCTCGACGATGCCGAGCGTTCCGGACAGCGCGGTCATCTCGAGAGCGTCACTGACCACGGTGCCGGCGAATCCGAGCTCGCCGCGCAGCACTCCGGTGACGATTGCGGGGCTGACGGTGGCGATGCGCTCCTCGTCCAGAGCGGGCACCAGCAGGTGTCCGATCATGACCGATCGGGCGCCGGCCGCAATACCGGCCCGGAACGGTGGCAGTTCGACCGCGGCCAGCTCCGCCCGGCTGCGGTCGAGCACGGCCAGCTCGTGATGCGAGTCGGTGTGGGTGGCCCCGTGGCCGGGAAAGTGCTTGATACAGGCGGCGATTCCAGTCCGCTGTAGGCCCCGCACCGCGGCCGCGACCTGCGCGGCGGCCGCCTCAGGATCGTCGCCGAAGGCCCGCAGCCCGATCACCGGATTGAGCGGGTCGACGTTGACGTCGGCGACCGGCGCCAGGTTCAGCGTCACGCCGGCGCCGGCGAGCCGGACCCCGATGGCCGCATGAATCTCCTCGGTCACGGCAATGTCGCCCAGCTGGCCGAGCGCGGCGGCGCCGGGTGAACTGCTACCGCGAACCGTGTCCAGCCGGGTGACGTCGCCGCCCTCTTCGTCGAGCGCGATCACGATCTCTCGCCCGGCCGCCGCTCGTAGCCGCCT
The DNA here is from genome assembly GCA_025965875.1 of Pseudonocardiales bacterium. Taxonomy (GTDB): domain Bacteria; phylum Actinomycetota; class Actinomycetes; order Mycobacteriales; family Jatrophihabitantaceae; genus QHCC01. The sequence continues at coordinate 16,994 of JAOPWD010000100.1, read as the reverse complement.
GGTCAGATCGGCAACACCGGTCCCGTCGCCGACGTTGGACCCGAACAGCACGACACCGCCCAGACCGGCCTCAAGGGCGCTGAGCAACCAGGGTGGCGGGGTCGGGCCGACGTAGCCCAGCAGGGTGCAGGACAGCGCCAGCCGGCGGACCTCGGCGTCGATCGACAAGGGACCCTCCGATGCAAATGGACTAGACAACTCTGATACTGTCCGACACCGAAACGCCTTGTCAATCGGTGCACACCGGATGAGCGCCCAGGCCGTAGTCTTTTGTCATCAGCTGCATTGCTCCCGGCCGCATGCTCAGGGGAATCCAGCGTTGTGAAAGGGGAGAAGTGGTCCTCGACGTCAACCGCCAGGCTCCGCGCGAACCCAAGTACTACCAGGTCAAGCGGCACCTGCTGCAGCTGATCGACACGCTCCCGCCGGGGAGCCTGGTGCCGACCGAGCGCGTCCTCACGGTTGAACTCGGCACGTCGCGAACGACCGTCCGGCAGGCGCTCAGCGAGCTGGTGGGCGAAGGCCGGCTGGTACGCAGGCAGGGTTCGGGCACCTACGTCGCCGAGCCGAAGATCGCCTGGCTGTTGCACATGACCAGCTTCACCGAGCAGGCGGCGGCGGCTGGTTACTCGGCCAGCACCCAGTTGCTCGACGCGGTGCGCGAACGCGCCAGCGACGACATTGCCGCGCGGTTGGCGATCAAACCGGGCGCCGCGGTCTACTGCATCGAGCGGCTGCGCCTGGCGGACGGCACGCCGATGGCGGTCGAGACGTCCTACCTGTCCGCAGCGCGTTTCCCCGGGCTGATCGGGCACGTCCGCAAGACGTCGTCGCTGTACCAGGTGCTGGCTGACGTGTACGACACGAAACCGGTGAATGCCGACGAAACCATCGAGACGGCCGCCGCATCGCCGCGCGAAGCTGAGCTGCTCAACACCGACACCGGGTCACCGATGCTGGTTCTCGGACGGCACAGCTTCGATGCCGAGGGCGAGCCGATCGAATGGGTGCACAGCTGGTACCGGGGTGACCGCTACGTCTTCGTGGCCAAGCTCGCGGCCGGCCACTGATCCGTTGCGCCGCTTAGTAAGGGCCGTCGATCGGATCGTTCGGCGTGACGTAGGTGGTGCCGACCGCGCCACCAGGGCCGTGCTGGATCACGTCGGTGCGACGGCGCGAGTTCATCCAGTACACCGAGAGCGCGAGGCCGACGACGCCGATCAGCATCAGGATGACGCCGACCGTGCCGACATCCACGCCGCTGAACCTCTTGGTTACTGCGAACTTGAGGATCGCGCCGATCGCGATCAGAAAAAGGCTGCCGCCGAGACGCATTGGGAGCTCCTGGGTGCTTGGGGGCCGACCGGCAGGGTGCGGCCGATCAGATCGACTTCCTTCCCTCAATACCCACCCGGATGACCGTCCCAAACACTGTGCGCCGCCCGTGGGCGTTTATTGACTCGAATTCAACAATGCCTTAGATTCGTCGGATGGCAGAGCGCAGCTATGACCTGGTCCTGTTCGGTGCCACCGGTTTCGCCGGCGGATTGACTGCCGAGTACCTAGCCCGGTGCAGCGCGCACCACGCACCCGCGGGCCTGCGGTGGGCCCTGGCCGGGCGCAACGCCGCCAAGCTCGCCGCCGTGCGCGACCGGCTGGCTGCGATCGACGCCACCCTGGCCGACCTGCCTCTGCTCAGCGCCGATGTCACCGACCCGGATTCCGTGCGGGCGGTGGCCGAGAGCGCTCGAGTGGTGATCACAACAGTCGGGCCGTATGTGCTCTACGGCGAACCGCTCGTCGCCGCGTGCGCCGAGGCCGGCACGGACTATGTCGACCTCACCGGCGAGCCCGAATTCGTCAACACCACCTACGTGCGCCATCACGCCCGGGCGGTGCAGACCGGTGCGCGCCTCGTCCACTCCTGCGGCTTCGACTCGGTACCGCACGACCTCGGCGCGTACTTCACGGTGCTGCAGCTCCCCGAGGACGTGCCGCTGCAGGTGTCGGGCTACGTCCGATCCTCCGCGGCTGTATCCGGCGGGACGGTGTACTCCGCCATGACGGGCTTCTCCCGCATCCGGGCCAACGTCGCCGCCGCGCGGGAACGCAAGGCGCTCGAGCCGAAGTCGGGCGAGCGACGGGCCCGCGCAGTTCCGGGCCGGCCGCACCGCGACCGGGTCGGGCATACCTGGGCGATACCCCTGCCGACGCTCGACGGTGACGTCATCGCCCGCTCGGCCCGAGCGCTCCCCCGCTACGGCCCGGATTTCCGCTACTCGCACTACGCCGCGGTGCCGGGCCTGCCGATCGCAGTGGGCGGCGTACTCGGCGTGGGCGCGCTCGTCGGACTCGCGCAGATCCCACCCGCACGCCAGGCAATCCTCAACCGGATCAAGCCCGGCGACGGTCCGTCCGCCGAGAGGCGGGCTCGCAGCTGGTTCACCGTCACCTTCGTCGGAGAGGGCGGCGGTGAGCGTGTCGTCACGCGGGTCTCGGGCGGCGACCCCGGCTACGACGAGACGGCGAAGATGCTGGCCGAATCCGCACTGGCCCTGGCCTTCGACGAACTGCCGACCACGGCCGGTCAGGTCACGACCGCCGCCGCGATGGGCGATGCGCTGCTCGAGCGGCTGCAGCTGGCCGGGATCAAGTTCGAGGTCGTCGAGGCGTGAGCCTGCTCGGCGCGCTCGAGCCCCCGCCTGAGGCAGTTGGTTGACAGGCCGAGCCGCCGCGACAATAGTTAAGTAAGTGGTTAACCAAACGGCCTCGCTCGACCGGATGTTCCACGCGCTGGCCGACCCGAGCCGTCGCGTGATGATCGAGCGATTGACGGGCGGGCCAGCCACGGTCAGCGAACTCGCCCGGCCGCTGGCCATGTCGATGCCGGCCGTCGTCCAGCACCTGCACGTCCTGCAGGCGAGTGGGCTCGTGCGCTCGGAGAAGGTCGGCCGGGTGCGCACCTGCCATCTCGAGACCAAGGCACTCGCCACCGCCGAGAAGTGGATCACCCAACGGCGCACGAGTTGGGAACAGCGACTCGACCGACTCGGGGAGTACCTCGCCGAAAATCCAGAACCGAAACCACCAAGGAGCAGACCATGACCGCACGATCCGTCACCCACGGCACCTTCGCCATCGAGCGCAGCTACGACGCCTCACCGCAGCGCGTGTTCGCCGCCTGGTCCGACTCGAAGGCCAAGGCGCAGTGGTTCGTCGGTCCGGACGACTGGGAGTCCTCTGACCACGCACTGGACTTCCGCGTCGGCGGCCTGGAGCACGTCAGCGGTGGATCACCGGACGGGCCGAAGTTCTCCTATGACGCGCGTTACCAGGACATCGTCCCCGACGAGCGCATCGTCACCACGTACGAGATGCACATGGACGATGTACGCATATCCGTCTCGGTCGCCACCGTCGAGTTCCGGCCCGAGGGCTCCGGCACCCGGCTGGTGCTCACTGAACAGGGCGCGTTCCTCGACGGGTACGACACGCCGGCGCAGCGCGAGCACGGCACCGGGGAGTTGCTCGACGCGCTTGGCAAGGCCCTCGGCTAAGTATTACGGCGAGCTCAACCAGGGGTCGCGCAGGTCCAAGAATGTGGGCACGCCGACACTGAGCTTGTCCATCTCCGCCATCTGCGCCTGCAGCTCCGGGGGCGGCTCCTTGCTTTCGCCCTCCCGTGCGTCCGCCTCCGACGTGAAGTACAGGACCATCGTCCACGTGCCGTCGCTGTGCGTTATGGCAAGACTGCCGAGGACCTCGGGGCGGAATGCCGCCCACTCGTCGGGGTTTTCGTTCATCAGCGCTTGCGCGCGGTCGGCGTCGGGTCCTTGCTCGCCCTGCATCACCTGGACGAACCCGGCCTCGTCCGGGTTGCCGCGGACGTCGGGTACGACGTTCTCGCTGTCGCGGAATGTTGCTTCGCCGTCGAAGAGTTTGGCTGTGTTCGCCCACCATTCGCCCTGCTCCGGGCGATCGCTGTTGCGCCGGGCAGCCGCCTCGGACTCGAAGCGGGCGATGGCCACGAGCTGACCGTCGTCGGTCACGCCCGTGGTCGATCCGAGCCAGCCGTCGGCGCCGGGCGCCAACTCCTGTACCCATCGATCCAACGCGGCGCGGGCCCCTGCGGGGTCGGCTACCTTGGCCGTGATCACCTGGACAAACATGCTGGCCTCCTCGCTAGAGCCGTCAACCGATGTCCTCCGAACTCTGACACGCTCTGTCGCTGTGCGGAAGAATCCGCACGTGCTCATCCGCCCGGCCGAACTCGCCGCCATCCACTCGGGTGACGTCGACCTCGCCTTCCGGCGCTGGGACCGGCCACGGCTGCGCGTCGGCACGCGGATGCGCACCGGGATCGGGCTCGTGGAAGTGACCTCGGTCGACAGGGTTGCCCTCAAGTCGATTACCGGTGCAGAAGCGCAGCGCGCCGGCGCCGCATCAGTCAAGGAGCTCCTGACCCTGCTCGCCCACCGCCCCGACTCGCCGATCTTCCGCGTCGGCCTGCGCTACGCCGGCCCAGACCCGCGAATCGCGTTGCGCGCCGACGCCGAGCTCACCGCCGATGAACGCGACTACCTGGTCCGCCGATTGCAACGCCTCGACGATGCCTCTCCCCGTGGCCCATGGACCCAGGCAGCGCTGGCCATCATCGCCCGCCGTCCCGCCACTCGTGCGGCAGACCTCGCCGAGGAACTGGGCCGCGACCTGGTCACCTTCAAGCGCGATGTACGCAAGCTCAAGGAGCTCGGACTCACCGAGTCTCTCGAGGTCGGCTACCGACTCTCACCTCGCGCCCTGGCCCTCGATCGCGCCGCACCGTAGCAAGGCGACGTCCTCGTGGACGGCTGCACGTCCGACCCGCTTCCGGTGATCAACTCGCGTTCGGTGCGGGCATCGGACGCGAGTTGATCAAGCGAGGCGGGCAGGCGGGTGACCACCACGAAGGGGGAGCCGAGAGCGGACTAAGGCGACACGTACGACCTCGTCGCTGAGCCTTTGCTATTCGCATTTCAACCACAACCAGCAGCAACCGAGGCGAGCGACGGCGCGGGATCGAGCCGCGACGGACGAGAGGCTCTAACGTAAGCGGCATGGCCGACGCGATGCTGAACGAAACCAGCCTCTCCTACGCCGAGTCCTTCCCCCCCGAGGACGACGTGATCACCGCCGCCAGGGACCGCGCTCGCGAACTCGGCTGCGTCCCGATCGGCCCCGCCGGGGGTGCCACGCTGCGCGTGCTCGCAGCAGCCACCGGCGCCCGCGCAGTCGTCGAGGTGGGAACCGGAGCCGGCGTCTCCGGGCTGTGCCTACTGGGCGGCATGGCCAGCGACGGCGTGCTCACCACCGTCGACATCGAGGGCGAGCACCAGCGTGCCGCCAAGGAAGCCTTCGGGGAGGCCGGCATCGCCACCACGCGCTACCGCCTGATCAACGGCTCGGCCGCCGAGGTGCTGCCCCGCCTGCGCGAGAACGCCTACGACCTGGTGTTCGTCGACGCCGACAAGACCGCGTACGGCGTCTACTTCGAGCAGGCGCTGCGCCTGCTGCGCCCGGGCGGGGTGATGGCGTTCGACAACGCCCTGTGGCACGACCGGGTCGCCGATCCGACGCAGCGCGACGCCGACACCACCACGCTGCGCGAACTGTGCAAGACCGTCCGCGACGACAACCGGCTCATCGCTGCCCTGCTGCCGGTCAGCGACGGCCTGCTCGTCGCCGCCAAGCGCTAAGCGCTAAGCCGGATCCGCAGGACGCAGCGCCCAGTCCAGGACCGCCTTGCGCACCGGATCAGGAAGCATCAGCACCTGCGGCTCGGCCTCGACCCACCCCGGCTCCTTCGTGCGCTTGGCCTGCGCCAGGTGGTCACGGTCGATCGCCTGCGTCAGGTCCAACTCCCCGTTGTTCGGACCGTGCACGCTGACCCAGTAGAGGTAGTCCTCGCCGTCCTCCTTCAGCCGGAACACGATCTCGATCGCCATCCGCTCCCGGTCCAGGGTCGCGACGCACTCGTCGACGCGGTCGTCGAGCATCTTCATCCAGCGGTCGGCCTCAGCACCGGCGCCGGGGAGCACCCTGCCTCGCGACAGCTCGATGACGAGGCCTTCCGGGATGCTGGCTGGGCGCGGGGAGGTCATGCCCGCGATGCTGCCACGCGGGTAGCGTCGAACGCGTGGCCTGCTACGTCGACACGGTCCGGTCCTATCCGGGCAAGGCACTTCGCTACACCGAGTTCTGCCACCTGCTCGCCGACACCAGGGCAGAACTGCACGCGATGGCCGATGCCTTGGGTATCCCGCAACGCTTCTTCCAGGACCACCCCTGGCGCTGGCACCACGACCTGCCCGAGCATCTGCGGGCCCGCGCGGTCGAACTGGGGGCGGTCGAGGTCACCATGCACGATGTCGGGGCTCTGTTAAGGACGCGACGGGCGGCGCTGCCCGATCGAGGCGTCGCGTAGGTTCACAGGGTGCAAATCACGATTCTGGCCGGCGGAATCGGCGGGGCGAAATTCCTCCGTGGTGTCCGTGCGGCATACCCCGATGACCTCACCGCCATCGTCAACACCGGCGACGACGTCACCCTGCACGGCCTGCGAATCTGCCCCGACCTGGACAGCGTCATGTACGCGCTGGGTGACGGCGCGGACGACGAGCGGGGCTGGGGACGTAAGGGCGAGAGTTGGCGCATCAAGGACGAACTGGCGAGCTACGGCGCCGAGCCGTCGTGGTTCGGGCTGGGCGACCTCGACATCGCGACGCACCTCGTCCGCACCCGCATGCTCGATGCCGGCTACTCGCTCACCGACGTGACCGCCGCGCTGTGCGAGCGGTGGCAGCCCGGCGTCCGACTGCTGCCCATGACCGACGACCGCTGCGAGACCCATGTCGTCGTCGACCTCGACGGCTCGCGCCGGGCGATCCACTTCCAGGAGTGGTGGATCAAACACCGAGCCGCGCTTCCCGCCCGCTCGTTCGTCCAGGTTGGCGTCGATGACGCCCTGCCTGCGGCCGGCGTGCTTGAAGCGATCACCACCGCCGACGTCGTACTGATCGCGCCGAGCAACCCGGTCGTGTCCATCGGGACGATCCTCGGCGTGCCCGGCATCCGCGAGGCGATCCTCACCACGCCCGCTCCCGTCGTCGGCCTGTCCCCCATCGTCGGCAACGCGCCGGTGCGCGGCATGGCCGATTCCTGCCTTCCGGCTATCGGCGTCGAGGTCAGCGCCGAAGGCGTCGGCCGTCACTACGGCAGCCGCAAGGAGGGTGGCCTGCTCGACAGCTGGCTGATCCACGACACCGACGCGGCGAGCGTCCCAGGTGTCACCGTCCGGGCCGTCCCGTTGCTGATGACCGACGACAGCGCGACCGCCGCAATGGTCCGGGCGGCCCTGGACGTTGCCCGATGACCTACCCCGGGGACCACGCGGCACCTAGCATCGAGATCCTGCCGGTACTCGGCATCGGCGAATTACGCCAGGGCGACGACCTCGCCGCCGTCATCGCCGAACACGCACCGCCGCTGCAGGACGGCGACGTGCTGATCGTGACGTCCAAGGTCGTGTCCAAGACCGAGGGGCGGATGGTCATCCTGGACACCGCCGACCCGGACGCCCGGGAGGCGGCCCGGCAGGAGGCGATCGAGGCCGAGACGGTCCGGATCGTCGCCGCGCGCGACGATCTGCGCATCGTCGAGACCCGCCACGGCCTGGTGCTGGCCGCCGCCGGCGTCGACGCGTCGAACGTGTCGCGCAACGAACTCGCGCTGCTTCCCCTCGATCCCGACTTCTCGGCCCATCTGCTGCGCGAGGGCATCCGCGACCGCCTCGGCGTCGAGGTCGGTGTCGTCATCAGCGACTCGATGGGGCGTCCGTGGCGGGCCGGCATCACCGATACGGCCATCGGCGTGGCCGGGCTGACCGCACTGACCGACCCGCGCGGCCGCACCGACGCGTACGGCAACGTCCTCGAGGTCACCCAGGTCGCGGTCGCCGACGAACTGGCCGCTGCCGGTGACCTGGTGAAGGGCAAGCTCGGCGGGATCCCGGTCGCCGTCGTACGTGGGCTGGCCCGCGATGGCAAGCTGGCCGACGACGGGCTCGGCAGCCGCGCGCTCATCCGCGGCTCCGAAGAGGACCTGTTCCGACTGGGCACGTCCGAGGCGATAGCGGTGGGCCGCGAGGACGTCGGCTGGGCCACCGACATCGCGCCGCCGCTGCACGCCGACGCTGTCCGCGTGGTCTCCGAGCTCGAGGCGGATCACGACGTGGATGCCGCGGTGCGGCAAGCGTTTCTCGGCTTCCTGGCGGCACGCCCGGACGCGATGTGGCGGTCCTGCGCGCCGGGACACCTCACTGCGAGCGCGCTGGTCATCGACCCGGCTCGGCGGCTCGTCCTGCTGACCCTGCATCCGCGAGCGGGCATGTGGGTACAGCTCGGCGGGCACTGCGAAGCCGGCGACAACACCCTGCTCGACGCGGCTGCCCGCGAGGCTCGCGAGGAGAGCGGGATCGGTGCGCTGTCGTTCGATCCCGCCCCGATGGGCCTGGACGTGCACCCGATCACTTGTTCGCTCGGCGTGCCGACCCGCCACTTCGACGTACGCTTCCTCGCCGTCGCGCCCGAGGGAGCCGAGCCCGTCCGCAGCGAGGAATCCCTTGACCTGCAATGGTTCTCGTGGGACGCGCTGCCGCCGGGAACCTCGCCTGAACTGCCGCGGCTGGTCGAGGTGGCGCGGATGCGGCTGAGCCAGTGAGCCTGGCCGACGTCCTGTCGACCATCGACGACTGGCCGGTACCGACGGCCGCCGCGGCTGTCGTCGGACCCGACGGCATGCTCGCCGCGCACGGCCCGAGCGCGCAGCCGTTCCGGCTCGCGTCGGTCACCAAACCGCTGGCCGCACTCGCCATGCTCGTTGCCGTCGAAGAGGGCGCGATCGAGCTGACCGAGCCCGCCGACGAGGCACTCCTGCCCGGGGCGACGCTGCGCCACCTGCTCGCGCACGCGTCCGGGCTGGCCCCCGAACGGCCGCTGCGCTCGTTCGCGCCGGCCGTCCGGCGCGTCTACTCCAACGTCGGCATCGAGCTCGCCGCGACCCTCGTCTCCGCGGAGGTGGACGTGCCCTTCGCGGCCTACTTCGACGAGGCCCTGGTACAGCCGCTAGGACTTCGGAGCACCTCGCTGCCTGGATCACCCGCGAGCGGAGGTCTGTCCAGCGTGGACGATCTGGCGCGGGTGATGCAGGAAATGCTTACGCCACAAGGCTTTCTGCACCCGTCGACGCTCGAGGACGCGCGAACCGTACAGTACCCAGGATTGCGCGGGGTGCTGCCGGGCTTCGGTGGTCAGGACCCCAACGACTGGGGCCTGGGCTTCGAGATCCGCGGGCACAAGCACCCGCACTGGACCGGCTCGACAAACTCGCCGGCCAGCTACGGCCACTTCGGGCAGACCGGCACGATGTTCTGGATCGACCCGGTCGCCCGCCTCGGACTGGTCGCGCTCACCGACCGTGCCTTCGACACGTGGGCCGCCGAAGCCTGGCCCGCGCTGGCCGACGCCGTCCTCGCCAAGCACCCCGTTGAGTGACGTATCTCCATGATCAGAGACGGCAAATTCGCCCGTCACTCAACGTCGAGATACGTCACTCAGCGGTTGGGAGGCGTGAACGTCAGATGGCGCGGATGTCGACGGGAGCCAACCTGGGGCCGAAGCGCGGCTTGCCCACTCCGGACAGTTCGATGAGCCGCACGATGCGTTGGCGCTGACCGGCCCACGGTTCGAGCAGGCGCAGCATCTCGGCGTCGTCGCCGCGCGCACGGCCGGTCAGGAAATGCACGACCAGATCCTTGATGTGGTAGTCGCCCACGCTGACCGCGTCGGGATGGCCGACGGCGCGCTGCATCGTCTCGGCCGCGGTCCACTCGCCGAGACCGGGGACGATCCGCAGCCGAGCCAGGGCATCGACACGATCCAACGCGACGCACTCCTCGAGGCGTGCCGCGACCGTCGCGGCCGCGCGAATAGCCCGCTGCCGCTGGGCATCCACGCCGAGGCGGTGCCAGTCCCAACTCGGAATGTCGAGCAGCGTCCGCGCCGACGGCAGCACGCGCATGTCGACGGCCGGCCCCGGCGCCGGACGCCCGAAGCGACGCAACAGCAACCGCCACGCCCGCCATGCTTCGCGTCCGGTCACCCGCTGTTCCAGGACGGCGGGCACGAGCGAGTCCATCACCAATCCGGTCGCCGGCAGCCGCAGTCCCGGCCTGCTGTTGGCAACGTCGCGCAGCCGAGGCTGGCCACTGAGGTCGAGCGCGGACCAGTTGTCGCCGTCCCCCAGCAAGGCCGGCACCCGGTCGAGCAACCAGGCAGCGCCCGGCCCCCACGCCCGCGCCGTCACCACGCCGCGCACCGCGCGCACGGCCAACGTGCCGTCACCGTCAGGCGTCCCGCACGCCCACCAGAAGACGCCCGCCGCATCGAGCAGGTGGGCCGGATCGCCGGGACCGCGCCGCAGCGGCCCCAGCGTCGCAGCCAGGTCGACCGGGCGTCCCGCGTCCCACACCCGATCCTGCGACGCGATCACAGGTCGGAGGAGAACCGGATGCCCCCGTCGGGCACCGTCACATCGGGCCACACCCGCGCCCCGCCCAGCAGTTCGACGCGGTCGCCGATCCGCGAGCGGTCGCCCACGACCGCGTCCTCGAGCACCGCCCCGGCACCCACCACAGCGCCGAAGCCGAGCACCGACCGGCGCACCACGGCGCCCGGCCCGACCGTGGCGCCGTCGAAAAGCACCGAACCGTCGACCACCGCGCCGGCCCAGACGACCGCCCCGACACCCACGGTCGTCCCACCCGACAGCACCGCGGTCGGGTCGACCCGGGCGCCGGGCAGCACGAGCGCGCGGCCGATCGGCCCGGGCAGCGCCGGCGACGGAGCCAGACCCTGCACCAGGTCGGCCGAGCCCGCGACGAAGTCGGCCGGCCGGCCCAGATCGCGCCAGTACGTCTCGTCGACGTGGCCCATGACCCGCGCGCCGGCCGCGAGCAGGCCAGGGAACGTCTCGCGCTCCACCGACACCGGGCGTCCGGCCGGTATCGCGTCCAGCAGGGCACGACGGAACACATAGGTACCGGCGTTGATCTGGTCGGTGACCGGGTCCGGATCCTTCTCCAGGAACGCTGTCACGCGGCCCTCGGCATCGGTGGGCACGCAGCCGAATGCCCGCGGGTCCTCGACCTTGGTCAGATAAAGCGTCACGTCCGCATCGGTGTCGTCGTGGGTCGCGAGCAACTCCCGCAGGTCCACACCGGAGAGCACGTCACCGTTGAAGGCCAGCACGGTGTCGCCCCGCAGTCGGTCGACGACGTTGCGGATGCCGCCGCCGGTGCCGAGCGGCTCGGCCTCGATCACGTACTCCATCTCGACCCCGAACGCCGACCCATCGCCGAAGTAGGACTGGAACACCTCGGCCCGGTAGGACGTGCCCAGGACGATGTGGGTGACGCCCGCCTCGCGGATGCGGGCCACCAGGTGGGTCAGGAACGGGACGCCGGCGGTCGGCAGCATCGGCTTGGGGGCGGACAGGGTCAGCGGCCGCAACCGCGTGCCCATGCCGCCGACCAGAATTATCGCGTCCGTCGCGCCCATCGTCACCTCACCTCGTTGGCGCCGAGACTACGGCGCACGGCGCTGGGCCACCGCGCCCGCCGCGACCCGCGGCACCCGACTGGCGAGGGCGGAGCGCAAACCCAGACCGGCGTGCAGGGCCAGGCGCAGCGGCAGCCACCGCCAGCCGGCGTAGCGCCGCGACAAGTAGCGCCAGGCGCTGCGGTGATGCTCGGCCGCCATCCGCGCCGGGTCCCGCGACGTCGCGTGCCCGCCGGTATGGCAGACGACCGCGGACGGGACGTAGACGTTGTGCCAGCCGGCGGCGCCGAGCCGGTCGCCGAGGTCGAGGTCCTCGAAGTACATGAAGTAGCCGGGGTCGAAACCGCCGACCTCGTCGAACGCGTCGCGGCGCAGCAGCAGGCACGATCCCGACAGCCAGCCCGCGGTGCGCTCGACCGGTGCCTGTTTCTCGACGCGGTACGCCGCGGTCCACGGGTTCGACGGCCACCACCAGCCGAACAGCGCGTGCCCGATGCCGCGGCCCAGGGACGGCAAGGATCGCGCTGACGGATAGATGTCGCCCTCGGGCGTGTGGATGAGCGGACCGAACGAGGCGCCCTGCGGCCAGCGCCGGGCGGCCGCGAGCAGTTGGTCGAGCGAGCCGGGCTCCCACTCGATGTCGGGGTTGGCCACCACGACGAACTCGGCGGTCGTCTCCCACACTCCGGCGTTCGCCGCCCGTCCGTACCCGACGTTGCCCCCGGTCTCGACGAGCCGTACCTCGGGCCGCTTCGCCATCTCCTGCACCGAGCCGTCGGTCGAGCCGTTGTCGGCCAGCACGACGTCGACGTCGAGGTTGGTCGCCTTCGCCAGCGTGTCCAGGAAGTCGGTCAGCGACTCCCCCGGCGAGAACGTCACCGCGACTACAGCAACATCCCCGCTCATCGCGCTGTTTCCAAGGGGCAGGGTCCGGTTCGTCCCCGGATTCCGTCCATCAGCCCACGCAGCATGAACCGCACGTTATCGCCCCGGGGTCCGACCAAGACGCTGAAGATCAAGAATTTGGCCACAACGCGCGGCAAATCCTGCGCGATCCACACCCGTGGGGTGTGCCTCCGGCGGTACAGCGTGACCCGGTTTCGCATGATGAAGTACAGCCGGACCGGGCCGTGCGTGACGACCTGGTGCAGGCCGCCCAGCACCGGCCGGCGCTCGTCGCCGAGGTGGTGCTCCATCGTGGCGGCGCACACCCCGTACAGGTTGTAGCCCCGCCACCGGGCCCGGAAGCTCCACTCCAGGTCGACGTTGTCGATGAACAGCCCGTCGTCCATCTCGCCGACGTCGTCGATCACCGCCAGCGGGATCAACGCGCCGGAGCTGATCAGGAAGTCGCACTCGACCTCCCGGGTGGTGGCGTCGCACCACAGCTTGCGGCTCATCGGGAACGCGACCTTGACGAACGGCGCATCGCGCTGTTCGCGGGAGTCGCGGAACCGCGGTCCGACCGCGCCCACCCGGTCGGTCACCGAGCGCCGCTGCCACGCGTCGAGCAACGCGTCGACCATGCCGGGGCCCGGGACGCTGTCCTGGTCGAGGATCAGGACGTGGCTGCACGCATGCTGGCGGGCCCACTCGATGCCGATGTTCTGGGCGCGGGCCAGACCCACGTTGGTCGCCTGCGCCAACAGGATGGCGCCGGTGTCCACCAGCGCGGGCAGCATTCCGGGCGAGGCGTTGTCGACGACCACCAGCGCTTGCACTTGGGGACGCACGGCGGCGAGCGCGGCGCGCAGCGCATCGACGTCAGGCCGGTAGGTGACGACGACGGCGCATACCGAGCGGCGTGGATCGAGTCCGCGATGCTCGGATTCGGCGCCACCCAGGTCGGTGCGGTTCACGCGAGGTCTGCTCCTGAGCTGCGCCGAGTCTGGTCGCTGCAGCTTACCGAGAGCTGCGATGGTTCCCAGGCGGCGCAGGGCGTTGCCGCGATGCCGGAGCCATCCTCATGCCCAACCGGCGACGAGGACGGTGTCTGCGCCAAGGCCGGTGTTGACGCTCGTGATCGTGATGGTGTGCTTGGCCGACGACGCGGGCACCAGCGCGGAGAAACCGACCGCGCTGTTGACCAGGTCGTACGCGCGCTGCACGTCGAGCCGGGTTGCGGCGGCGTTGATCGTCGCGGCCAGGACATGGTCGACGTAGACGTGGATCTTGGTGCTGCCACCGTTGACGTCGGGGTCGAACGTCCAGCCCGAGATCTGGTAGCCGCCCGCCACGTGGTGGATCACTTCAGCTCGGCCGATCGGGTTCTGCGGCACGGTCACCGACCGGCAACCCAGGGGCACGCTGCCCCGGCCGTCCTGGTCGACGCCGAGCACGCACACCTGATGGGCGCCTCCGGCCAGCGTGACCGCGGTGTCATAGCCGAAGGTCTGCCCCGCCGTGTGGAACGCGCGCCGCACGTCCGGCCGGGCCAAGGTCGTCAATGCGGTGGGTCGAGCCGTCCCGTCCACCTGCACCCGGATCCGTCCGGGGCTGGCCCCGTGGCCCTGATCGAACGACCACCCGGTGAGCCGCACGGTGTGCAGGTCGGTGCTCGTCAACGAGTCCAGCGAGCCGAGCACGTCGGGCATCCACACCGTCCGGCAACCGATGACCCGCTGGCCGAGGCCGTCGCGGTCCAGGCCGTAAAGGCAGGCAGTGTGCTGGCCGACGCCGACCCGAACCCGCACCGAGAAGCCGAGCAGGCTGGTCGTGGTGCCGCGGGCGCGCTGGACGTCGACCCGCGTGACCGTCGTCACCCGGGCCGACCCCGCGACGCGGTCGAGCGTGAGCACGAACCTGCCGGGCAGATCAGTGTGATCGGGGTCGACCGTCCACCCACTCATCTGCAGCACCCGCGGCGCGACGGGCGCGAACCCGTCGAGGTGGCCGACCGGCCGTACGCCGGGCTGGATAAAGAGCCAGGTGGTCCCGATGCCCATAGCCGCCTGCAGGCCAAAACCGGTCGTCGCGACGTGTCGCGCCCGGCCCTGCGCATCCTTGCCGTCGACGAAGCCGGCGGTCATCCGGCCGCCCCACGCACCGTGTCCGTCACGTGCGGTGATCTGGAGGGCGGTCGCGGTCACCAGCCCGTAATGCCTGGCGATCGAGGCAACCGGCACCGATCGCGTGTAGCTGAAGTACGGATCCCCCGACGCCGCGTTGTCGTACGGGTCGGCGCGCGCGACGAGGTAAGGCTGGCCGCCGTCCACCGTCCACCCGCCATTCGATGCGGAGAACTGCGCGAAGATCGTGCGGCCGTTGTAGCGCAGCACCATGTTGGCGTTCCCGCTGAGCGCTGCCAGGTCCTCGGTCCAGAGCACGTGCCCGGCAGCGTCGTAGCGGGTCATCCCGCCATAGACCTGGCACTGCGTGGTGTCGCAGATGTCGTAGGCCCGGCCGGCGCTGTTCTCGACGGCGTTGCGTCCGTACGAGCGCGCTGCGATCGCCTGCGCGTGCACCGCATTCGCCGGCCAGGACGCCGGGATCTCGCGCGGCACCACGCCGGCGGTGTAGCCGTCGAGCGACACCCGGTTCACGGTGATCACCCCGGTGCCGCTGCGCAGCGCGGCGACCACGCCGCGATAAACCGTGCTGGAGCCGTCGGTGCGGTATACCCGGACGTTGCCGGACGAGCGGCTGAAGGAAGAGCCGTTCGGCAGTCCGGCCTTCACCGTCGACCAACCGGCGCCGGTCAGCTTCTGCAGCGCTAGCGCCGCGCCGGATGCGGTGAGGCGGTACCGGCTGATGCCGACCGTGGGCAGAGCACCGCTGACACCGGTGACGAACAGCCCCGACTGCGGGCTCACCGTGGTCGTCCCACCGGTACCGGACACGAGGACGCGGACGGTCGAGCTACCGAGCGCCACCAGCGACGTGCCTGGGTAGTAGAAGGCCAGGATGCGCGTGGCAGTCAGCCCGGCGATCGCCGCGCCGCGCGCTCCGTACTGGCTCATGCCGTGGCCATGGCCGTTGCCGCGCAGGTGCACGGTCACCGAGCCTGCGGGCAGCGCCACCGTCGCGGCGCCGGCCGGCGTGGCAACCAAGGTCGCCACCACGACGGTGCCGAGCACCAGCGTCACCGTGGCGAGCGCTGCGATGGGCGGACCGAGACGTCGTGCTCGTCGGTTGGGCCTCATAGCACGTGTCTCCCAATTGTCGTGACGACACGCCGCGACAGCTTCCCCTCCCTGCAGACTATGCACACCAGCCCCATAGAGCGAATTGGCCCCAACTTTCACAACGCTTTACGCTGATTTCACCCCCCGTCGTCCCGGGCCGGTCGCCGTGACCCACCTCAACAGCCCGCACCCGGCAGTCGGATAGGCTGCCCCATCGTGCATCCGCCCGACCCGACGCCGCCTGGGCGCTCCTCGCGCCGCCATCGGTCACTGTCCGGGGTCGTGCGCATCGGCGGCATTCTCATCGCGATTGTGGCCGTGGCGCTGTGCGTCAGGACCATCGCCGGCCAGTGGCCGAGCATCCGCTCCGCGATTGCCCACGCCGACCCCGGTTGGCTGGTCGCCGCACTCGTCTGCAGCGCGGCGTCGATGACCGGACTCGGGTTGTTGTGGTGGCGCTGCCTGCACCTGTTCGGCTCGCCGGTGCGGCCCGGCGCGGCGATCGCGTGGTACTTCGGCGGCGAGTTGGGCAAGTACCTCCCCGGCGGCGTGTGGACCGTGCTCGGACGCGGCGAACTGGCCCAGCGCGGCGGCGGGGTCAGCCGCAGCACCGGTTACGCCACCACCCTCATCTCCTACGGCACCATGTGCATCGGCGCGGCCAGCGTGTGCGGCGTGCTGGCGCCGTTCGTCGCGGCCGACGGCGGCGGCGTCGGCTGGACGTGGATCATGGTCCTGCTCGTCCCGCTCGGCGTCGCCGCGGTGCACCCGGCGGTGTTCGGCCGGGTACTCGTGCTCGGCCGGCGGGCAACCCGCGGCCGACTCGATCTCTCGCCGCCGCCCTGGTCGTCGATGCTGCGCCTGATCGCCTGGTCGATCCCGACCTGGCTGTTGCTCGGGGGCGCGGCGGTGCTGATCACCGAGGCGCTCGGTTATCACCAGCACCCCGCCCGCGTCGCGTTCGCTGCTATCGCCGCGTGGATCATCGGGTTCCTCGCCGTGCCAGTACCGGCAGGCGCGGGCCTGCGCGAACTCGTCTTCGTCGCCGTCTGCGGGCTGCCGGCCGCGCCGGCCGTCGCGGTCGCGGCCATCGCCCGCGCGCTGTTCCTCGCCGTGGACGGTCTCGGGGGCGTCCTGGGCCTGTGGTACACACAACGGACCATCCCGAGAGCCGGCCCGCCGACTGCGGGCGAGGGAGTGACCGCCTATCCGATCA
>JAOPWD010000407.1 GCA_025965875.1 Pseudonocardiales bacterium | reverse complement strand
GTCGTGCCGGTACCGCCAGATGCCCAGGCGAAGCACAAGAAGTAGGCGGCGGCCGATCCCACGATCACCGCACGAACCGCCGTAGGCGTTAACGAGTCAGGCAACGCGAGATAGGCCTGCTGTACCGAGGGGTCAGAGGAACTTCGCTTCCAGGTCAGCGAAAAATGCCGTGGCCAGCTGCTCGAACTGATCGGCAGTCACGCTGATCCGCTCGCCGGCGGTCAGCCCGAGCACCGACTCTTCCGGCTTGTATTTCACGACGTTGCCCAGGCGCAGCAAGCCGTCGTTGTTCATCAGCGAATCGGTGAGCAGTTCGACCTCGTTGAGCGGGTTGCCGTCCTTACCGGTAATCGTGCGCAGACGATGGACAAAGTACCGATCGAGGACCAGCACCATGTTGTCGAACAGCACCGGCTCGAGGGCCGCGAGCGCCAGCGTGACTCCCGGATCGGACACATTGCTCACGGCGTCGGCAAGCTCCCGATACGCCACGAGCTGCCGATCGATCGCGGCCCTGGCCTGGTCGAGCTCGCCCTGGGTGTAGTCCTTGCGTCCGAGCATGATGCAGCATCCCCTCGTCGGACATTCAACTTATTACTCTGACGAACGAAACCGCGGATGTGTGACTGAGTGACGCTGGCAGACAGCGTCGCGAAGGGTAAACGACGGGGGCCCGACCTTCTCGCCCCGCAGCGTCCCGTGAGTCAAGCGCCTCGTCGCAAGATCGTATCCGCCCGGTCCGGGGTGGACCGGTACTCGCGATTCCCAGTTCGCGGCGTTGATCGAGCGCCAGTGGCCAGGGTGCACCCGCACAGTCTGCCAGCGACGCCGGCAGGGTTTACTATGCCGAGCGGCGCGACCGATCGCCGCCGACGGAGGGCATCGCAATGGGCATCATCAGCGGCATCACCGGCAATGCGGGACCCGTGGACCCCGGTGCCGCTCACGCGGAGTTCGGCCGTCTGCTGAGCAACGGCGAACAGATCTACGCGGCATTCGACTTCGTGCGCGATGCAATGCTGTTCACCAACGGTCGACTCATCCTGGTCGACAAGCAGGGCATCACGGGCCGCAAGATCGAGTATCTGTCGGTGCCGTACCGCAGCATCTTGTTCTTCTCGGTGCAGACCGAAGGCCACCTGTTCGCCGAGGCCCGGATGAAGATCTACGTCGACGGCATGAAGGACCCGATCGAGAAGGAATTCAACGCCTCTGTCGACATCTACCAAGTGCAGGGCGTGCTTTCCGCATTCGCCGTGACCCGCTGAACGCGGGGCGGCGACGCCGTCGTCGCTCGGCCCTCAGGTAGCGATCACGGTCGAGGCAGTGCTGTGGCCGAGCTAGGCCGGTGCGCTCGCCGTAGGTAGTAGTAGCCGACCCAGGAGGCGAGGATCACGACACCCGCCGCCACCCGCGCGAGGGTCTGCTGGCCCTCCGGATAGAACGTTCCGCGAATGTAGATGTTGATGAAGCTGCTCGAGAGCGGTTCGTCGCCGGCCCGCTCTCGGAAGTTGTTCTGCAGTGCGGTCAGCGGGCAGGGCACCTTGGTCGTGACGATCAGGACTGCCCACACGACCGCGAGAACGTGCAACACGATTGTCTTGGGCCACCGCCAGGCGATGAATCCACCCACCAGCATGTAGGCCATGTAGGCGTAGTGGATGCCGACCATGCCATCAGCCAGTGCGCGCCACACGCCCTCAGCCTATGCACTGTTCGAACACGGTGCGACAAGCCGGCATTTTGGTTACCCTGGCCGGTAGGTGGGTGAGGGCCGAAACAGGCTCCGACGGTCGCGGCGAAGTGCCGATCATCGGTAGCAGGTCCCCGCCGGGGGTGGTTCACCGGTTCGACCGTGCACTGCGCCCAGCTGAGACCGAGGAGCCTTGCCGTGGCGCCGCGTTCGGGGGACGTGCGACGACGTGCTGCAGTTCAGGCGGCGTCGTGACGACCGCCGCCCACCGCAGCTTCGCCGGTTTGCTGGCCAGGCCCGCGGCACTGTCGCGGACATTTGCTGCGGATCGACCGATTCAGCGATGGGTGCTCGCCTGCAGCGCCCTGCTGCCGGTCTTGTTGACCGCGGGATGGGTGGTCGCGGGTGCGCGGCAGCCCGCCACCTACAGCCCGGTCCGGCAAACGGTGAGTGTGATGTCCGGCCACGCCGGAACGGACCGATGGATCGTGACGGGGGCCTTGTACCTCATTGGACTCTGCTATTTCGCGACGGCATATGGGTTGACCCGCGCGGGGGTGCAGGCCCGCGTCGGCCTGGTCGTGGCAGGTGCGGCGGCGTTCGGCGTCGCGTCCTTCCCCGTGCCCGCGCAGGGCACCAGCAAGCCGCACGTGGTGTGTACCTCGATCGGTGCCATCACGATCGCGATCTGGCCGGCGCTCGTCGCGCGCCGCGACTCGCTCGCGCTCGGCGCAGTGGGTATGCGCGCCTCGATCGTGGCCAGTGCCGTGTCCATTGCCCTGTTCTGCTGGATGGCCCTGGAGATTCGAGGCACCGCCCTTGGCCTGGCCGAACGGGTGACTTCCTCGATTCAGATCTGCTGGCCGTTCGTCATCGCCCTGGCGTTGCGAAGATCGACTCGTCTTCCCGCTCGAGATTCGGCAATGCAGTAACAGGCAAGTTCGAACTGCGCCGAATCGTCAGAATCACCACCAGCGGCCACGAATTGCAGATGGCGGTGTCGACACGTTCGGCCACCCCTAAGGCCCCACCCCCGTGCGCGGCGGCGAACACCCAAGCGAGCAGGCCGAGAAACGCGACGGTCACGATCACGGATCCGCGCGTGCTCAGGACCAGGGGCCGCGGCGATCCACGTGAGCCCAGCGTCGCGGGCCAGAGCGCTAGGAAGGTCACGCTCAGAGTGGCGAACACCATGTGCGCGGCGCCGGAACCGTGCATCGGTTGGGGGAAGATCGCCACACCCAGCCCGGCGACGCCGCCCATCACGAGGAGAACCCGCGCCCGACGGGCGACGGACAAGCCCGCTGCTGTGACGATCTGGCAGATCGAAACCCCGTACAACCCGAGAGTCATGATCCAGCGGTCCGAGGCCGCGTGTCCGGAAAGGACGCTGATCGTCTGCCGGATCGGGTCGTAATGCTCGGGCTGCGCCAGACCGGCCACCAGCCAGGCGCCAACCAGAGAGATGGGCGCGAGAGCCGCCGGGATCAGCGTCCACCGTGGTACCGCGCGCAGCGCCAGCGCTGCGGCAGCATCGCAAGTGTGCGGCAAGGGGTACATGGTGGTCGCGATCGCCGATCACCGAACGCGTCCAGTGTGAGCAGCTGCTCGCGGCACCCCGAAGGTGATTCGCTTCTGGACCAGCTGGAGACCCAACCGGGGTGACTATAACTTGGCCACCTGTGCGGTCAGCCCGCCGCGTCGGGGATGACTGCCTCGACCGTTGTGCCGTCGCCGGCCTCGGAGCGGACCGACAGATGGCCGCCCAGCAGCTGGACCCGCTCGTACATCCCCATCAGGCCGAATTGCGACGCAGCGCTGCGGCCGTGCACGACGCCGGATATCGGGCCGGGCGCAACGAAACCCCGGCCGTCGTCACTGACCCGCAGCACGACCGAGCGGCCGCGCTTGGCCAGGCTCACGAACGCGCGCGTCGCATCGGCATGTTTGACCACGTTCTGCACCGCCTCCTGCGCGATGCGGAACAGCGCGGCTTCGACGTGTTCGGGCAGGTCGATGTCCTGTGCGTCGACCTCGACCTGCAGGTTGGGGATGGCCCGCGCCATGCTGACCAGTCCTGCGGCCAGGCCGAGATCGTCGAGCACCGGGCTGTGCAGACCGGAGATGGCGTGACGGGCCTCGGCGAAGGCGAGGTCGGCCGCTGCGCGGGCCGCGCGCACCTGATCGGTCACGAAGTCGTAGTCCCGGTCGGCCAGGGCGACCTCGGCCGCGGACAGGTGAAAGGTCAGGCTGGCGAGCGCTTGCGTGACGCCGTCGTGCAGGTCGCCGGCCACCCGGCGCCGCTCGTCCTCCTGCGCAGTCACCGTCGCGGCGACCAGCCGCTCCCATCTGTCCTCGAAGGCACCGAGCGCCGATGATTCACGCTGCAACTGGACCCGGAGGCCGACCAGATCGGCTACGCGCTGGGCGGCGTCGATCTCCCACGAGGCGAATTCCCGGCGCTGGAAGCTGTGCACCGCGAGCACGGCCGTGCAGCCGCCCTCCGGCGGACGCGCCGGGACGCACAGCCGCGACACGAGCTGTCCGGGCACGAGCCCCAGGAGTTCGCGGTGCAACACGTTGCGTGGGTTGTCGTCGACGAGGACGGCGGGTATCTGGTCGGCGGCGACCCGGCCGGTGACGCCGAAGCCGCTGGGCAGCCGCAATGGTTCGGCCGGTGCCAGTCGTTCCGGGTAGGTGGCCGCGACGACGAGCTCGCCGTTGCCCTCGATCCGGTACGCCAGGCAGCCGTCGGCCGACAGCGCTTCGGTGAGCAGCCGTGCCGCGCCGGCCAGCACCGCCGGAAGGGACGGTTCGCGAACGATCAGCCGGCTGGCGGCGGCTACCAGCGCCAGCTCGTCGGACAGGGTGTCCCTACTGGTCAATGGAATAGGCCCTCACGCAGCGCGGTCGCGACCGCGCCGCCCCGGTCGTTGACGTCGAGCTTGCGATAGACCCCGCGCAGGTGGGTCTTGACCGTGTCGTCGCTGACGACCAGCCGCGCCGCGATCGCCTTGTTCGACATGCCGCCGACCAGCAGCGCCAGCACCTCGCTCTCGCGTTGGGTGAGCCCGAGCCGGGCACCGGGCCAGAACTCCCCGCTCTGCAGATGTGCCGCCGATGCAGCGACGCGGCCGGCCAGCATGGGGTCGATGACGATCTCGCCCTCGCACACGTTCTCAAGATGGCGGACCAACTCGTGGGCGTCCACGCGCTTGAGCAGGTAGCCCGACGCACCGACCCGCAACGCCTGGTACAGGTACTGCTCGTCGTCATAGACCGTCAAGAAGACGACCTTCGCCTGCGGGTCGATCTTGCGGATCGCGGTGCACACGTCCAGCCCACTGCCTTGTCGCAGGCGCACATCGCAGAGCACAACGTCGGGGTGGTCGGCGCTCACCGCCCGCACGGCCTCGGCCGCCTCGGTAGCCGTGCCGATGACCTCGACCTTGTCGGCAAAGCGGGAAAGCATGGCCTGCAGACCTTGCAGAACCATCTCGTGGTCATCGACCAGCAGAACGCGCATGGGCTCCCGCATCGCCCCACATTAATGGCTAGCAACAAGTTGATCAGCCGAACACAGAGTGAGATCACCCGGACAACCACCCGTGCGGGTGAGACGTCATGGGAGCCGCGTCCTTACCGTCGAGGAGCGGCGCGGTTCGGACTTCACCACCTTCAGCGAGCCGCAGGGAGCCCGAGTGCCTGACAAGCAGATCAGGATGACGCGCTCTCGCCTACCCGATGCGGCCCGGCCGAGACCCGTGATGCTGGCCGTCGGCGGGGACAGTGCGTCGGGCAAGACCACGCTTGCCACTGGTCTCGTCGATGCGATCGGGCCCGACCGCTGCACGGCGATCTGCGTCGACGACTATCACCGCTTCGACCGGGCGGAGCGCACGGAACTGCCGTTCACCCCGCTGCATCCGGACTGCAACTACGTCGACATCATGGAGCAGCACCTGCAGATGCTGGCCACCGGCCAGCCGATCTTGAAGCCGGTGTACGACCACAGCACGGGCACCTTCACCCGCCCGCGGTACGTCGAGCCGCGCCAGTTCGTCATCATCGAGGGGTTGCTGCCGCTGTTCACCAAACTGTCGCGCGCCTGCTTCGACATCAGCGTGTTCCTTGATCCGCCGGAGGAAATCCGGCGCCAATGGAAGATCAAACGTGACACGAGCAAGCGCGGGTACACCGCCGCGCAGGTCGAGGCCGACCTGGAGCGTCGCGAGCCGGAGTCGGCTGAGTTCATCCGCCCGCAGCGTCGCCATGCCGACATCGTGGTCAGGTTCGCGCCGGTGCCCAGCCGCAACGATCCGCCGGGCACCCCGTTGTCGGCAGAACTCCTGCTACGGCCGACCATCCAGCACCCGCCGCTGAGCCACATCCTCACCGACGACCACCGGACGGCCATGCACCTGAAGATCATCCGTGACAACGACGGCACTCCGGTGGACTGCCTGCACGTGCATGGCCACGCAAACCACGACGAAATCCAGATGCTCCAGAAGGAGATCTGGGCCGGCGTGGCCGACAAGCGGGAGATGCCCGAGGGACTCGGTTCAGTGGGTCCTGGCGAGCGCAGCGAACCGCTCGCGATGACCCAACTGCTGCTGCTCTATCACCTCATGCAGGAGGTCTACCAAGCCTGAGCCGGTGGCCGGCGGTCGGGTGGGTCGATGCCCAACCGCAACCTGTGTCCACCCGCCGTGACCGGGGCTATGGTCGGTGCGTGCTGAGCCTGCGGCTCGTGGGTGAACTGGCCGTCGAGAGTGACGGGATACCAGTGCCGCTCTCGGTGACCAACCGGCGGATTCTGGCATCTCTCGCGCTCTGCCCTGGCCTGCACAGTCGCGACGCACTGTCCGCGCGCTTCTGGCCGGACGCGGCGCAATCGAGTGCCCATGCCAACCTGCGGACCGCGCTGTGGTCCCTGCGCCAGGCCGTCGGGGCGGACGCGATCCACGCCACCCGGGCGGCAGTCGGGTTGCACGAGCCGGCCTGGTGGATCGACGTGCGCGAGATCCGGACCCGGACCGATCTGGGCGACCTCGCCGGCGCCGCCGAACTGTCGCAGGGTGAGCTGCTCCCCGGCGTGCTCGACGACTGGGCCAGCGAACCACGCCGGGAGCACCGCGAGCGGCACACCTCACTGCTCGACCGGCTGGCGGAGCGGGCCGAGGCGGCCGGCGAACCCGCCGAGGCGGCACGGCTGTCGCGACTGCGCTGCGCGCTGACGCCGTTCGACGAGCCGGCCCATCGAGCGCTGCTGCGCCGACTGAGCGCGGCCGGTGACCGCGCCGGGGCGCTGGTGGCGTCTCGTGAATTCGTCGACCGGCTGCACGCCGAGCTCGGCGTCAGCCCAGGCCCGGCCACCCGTGCCGTGCTGGCTGAAGTCCGCGGGCCGGTGACCTCGAGCGCCGGCACGGGCGTAACCCGCAGATACCCGCAAACGATAGAGAGGCCGAGATGACACGCGACGGGGGCAGCCGCGACGATGCGGGCGAGGAAATCGCCGCGTCCTCGATCGGCGAGCCTGCCTCAGTCCGTCTCGACGCCTTCCTCAATGAACTTCGCTCGCTCGCTGGGGGTGCCCCACCCGTTCCGTCGCCGGAACTCGAGGCGATGCTCGACGGCGCAGCGGACCCGGTGATACCGCAACGCCGGCGACGTCGGCACGGTAAGACGATCGCCGGAGCGGTCATCATGGGCTCGATCGGCGCAGGCCTGTCCGGAGCGGCCGCGGCCCAAGAACGACCGCCTGGTCCCGCCCATCACGCCCATGCGCGCGTCGCTCCCGAAGCGGCGCCAGCCCAGAGTGACCCGCTCGGTGGACCGTCTCGGAAGCCGGCGCGGAGCATGCCGGAGCCGCCACGGCACAAGCCCGCCCCCGTGCCGGCCGTGCCACGGATCATGCCGGCGCAGCCAATCACGCCGACCAAGCCAAGCCATCCCACCAAGCCGCAGCAGTCCACTCCGCAGCCGACCCACGCGAGCGGTCCGGAGCCGAGCGAGGATCGCGAACCTGGCTCGGGCGACGCGGAACGCGGCCAGGATTCCGGACACGACGCCCCGGAGCACCAGCACGTGATCGAGCCCGGCGAGTCGACGCCGCCCGGCTCGGACTCACCGTCCGAACACACTGGAACGTAACCCGGAAGGTGGGCCGGGCGATAACCACGGAGAGTAAGCATCCGCGGATCGCGATCGGCCGTCGAAGGAGACCGGGTGAAACAACGTCATCGCGTGCGCATCGCCCTGGGGGCGTCGGCAGCGCTCGCCGTGGGCGCTGGTGTTGCCTTCGCGGCCGTGCCGACGCCGCAGCCGGCCAGCCAGCCGGTGACCCGCAAACCGGTGAGCGCCGCATACTCGACAACGAGCACCGAACTGGCCACGCTGCGGGCCAAGCTCACCGGCTCCGCCCAGGACACGGCGCTGCTCCGGTCGCTGATTGCCCGCATGCAGCACCAGGTCGACGAGGCGCAGGCGCGACTCGAGCGCCTCGGCAGCCAACCGGGTACGTCGACCGGTGCCGGGCCGAGCACGGCGCAGCCAATCAGTACCGCGGTGCCCACGACATCGCGCCGCTCGCCGTCCCCGCGGACGTCACCACCCGACCACCCCACGACCTCGCCACGGCCGTCGCCGAGCGACGACGACGGGAGCGGTGGTGACTGACCGCATGGCGCGACGCCCCCGCTGGGCACTGACCGTGCTCGCCGCACCTGGCGCGGCTGCGGTGTTCGGCGCCGCGACGGCATGGTCTTTGCACACCGCACCGGCGACGCAGGTGAAGCCACCGGCTACCGGCAGCGTGAACGCTCCAGCGGCGACAAACCCCGCTGCGGCGGTGCCTGCGCTGCAGCGATCAGCCGCGGCGAACGCCGCGCAAGTAACTCGGCTCACCCGTTTGTTGGCCGAGTTGAGGGCGCAATTGAAGACTCTCAATGCCTCCTCGCACGGGACTACACCTGGCGCCACCTCCGGCGCCGTCGGTGATCCCGCGACGGCTGCGGGCCCTGCCAACCCCCCCGTGCAGACGCCCGCAGCCGCCGCCCCGGCTTCCGCCCCGGCGCCATCCGCGCCGGCCCCGGTCCCGTCATCGGCTCCCCCGCCGCCAGTCCAAACGTCGACCGGTGCGTCCGGTTGAGCCATCGGCAACGGCGCAATCATGACTGACGTCACGACCGACGCCGACGTGTCCGTCTCGTTCGCGGCGATGGCATCGGCTGTGACCATCCGGCTGGCGCCGGGCACCCCATCGCCGGATGACGCGATCGAACGGGTTCGCTGGGTCTTCGCCGAAGTCGAGCGGCAGTGCACCCGGTTCGACCCGCAGAGCCCGCTGATGCAAGCCAATGCGGCGGGCGATGCGTGGCACGTGGTCCCCCACTACTGCTTCGCCGCTCTCGCCGAGGCAGCGAGCGCCCACGAGGCAACCAACGCGACCTTCGACCCGCGTGTGCTGACCGCTCTCCTGGAGATGGGATACGACCGTTCCCTGCCCTTCGGTGCGGGTGACGTCGAGATCCGAAGTCACGCCCTGCCGGTCGCACAACGCCGTGCGAGCGGACAGTGGCGACTGAGGCTCGACCCAGTGCGCGGCGCTGTGCAGATCGGACCGGTCCCCGTCGATCTCGGTGGTATCGCCAAGGGTCTGGCCATCCGGTGGGCAGCCGAGGAAATGTCGCGCGCCTGCGACTCCTACCTGATCGAAGCCGGCGGAGACTGCTACCTCGCCGGCGACGGGCCGCAAGGCGCTGGTTGGCAGGTAGCCGTCGAGGATCCGCGCGGCGGCACCCGGCCCATCGCGGTCTTGAGCGTCCGCTCGACCGGGTGCGCGACCTCGTCGATCCGGCTCCGGCACTGGACGGTGGCGGGCCATCGGGTGCACCACCTGATCGATCCCCGAACCGGTACGCCCGGTGGCCCTGGGCTGCTTGCGGTCACCGTCGTCGGGGCCGACCCGGCGATGGACGAGGTCTGGAGCAAGGTGCTGTTCCTCAGCGGCCGCGATGACATCGCAGCCCAGGCATCGGCGCACGGTCTTGCCGCGCTGTGGGTTGCCGACGACGGCGCGATCGGGATGAGCGAGCACATCGCTCCTGCCGTGATCTGGCAGGCGTCGTGACCGCGCGCCCTTCGCCGCCGCGGCACGCCTCGGTGGGCGGCCTGCGGGCCATCGGCCTCGTCGCCGCCGTAACGGTGAGCGGCGGCGCGGCGGGTGCCTTGATCGCCAGCGGATTCCGGTCTGTGTCGGGCAACCGGATGGCGCCCTGGATCATCGGGCGAGCTGCGGGGATCACCTCCTACTTACTGCTCGTCGCGCTGGTGTTGCTCGGGCTCGTGCTGTCGCACCCGTGGCGAACCCGGCTGACGCGTCCCAGCCCTGCGGCCCGAATTCAGCTGCACATCGCGCTGACCGTGTTCACCCTCGTCTTTACGGCGCTGCACGTCGTGGTCCTGGCCACCGATCGATTCGCTGGGGTCGGTTGGTGGGGCGCGGCCTTGCCGATGCGAGCCAGCTACCGTCCGGTCGCGGTGACGCTCGGCGTCGTCGGGATGTGGTCAGGGCTCCTGTCTGGAATCACCGCTGCGCTCGCCGGGCACCTGCCGGGACGGGTGTGGTGGCCGATCCACAAGGTCGCGGCCGTCGCGCTCATCCTGGTTTGGCTGCACGGAGTTCTCGCCGGTGGCGACACCAATGCGCTGCGCTGGCTCTACCTCTCGACCGGCCTGCTCGTCGCGGCAGCGGCATTCTCGCGTTACACCGCGCGCACACCGGCCGACCAACTCGCGGAGCTGCGGCAATGAGCGCCTCGCTGCGACTTGTCCGTCAGCCCGGCCACGGAGCTGGCAAGGTCGCGTCGGACTTCTCGCCACTGCTCGGTGACGCCGTGCGGTACGCGGTCGACGGCACTGCCGCGATCACGCGAGTCACCGCGGATGACCTGGCCGGGCACGTGCGGCGATTCGGTGACCGTCCCCGTGCCACCGGGGGTGCGGGAACCGAACTGGTCGACACCCTCGAGGAGATCGGGCTCAGCGGACGCGGGGGCAGTCACTTTCCCGCGGCGACAAAGTGGCGCGCGCACCTCGCCGCGGGCGGCGGCGGCGTCGTCGTCGCCAACGGGGCCGAGAGCGAGCCGGCCAGCGCGAAGGACACCGCCCTGATGCAGTTGCGCCCGCACCTGATCCTCGACGGCCTCGCGTGCGCGGCCGAAGCCGTCGGAGCGGTCGACGCCGTCCTGTGGCTGCACGGCGGCGCCCACGCGGCGCGATCGTCGATGGTGCGAGCGCTGGGCGAGCGCCGGGCGGCGAGACTTCCGGATCCGGCGATCCGCCTGGCAGTGGGGCCTGATCACTACCTGAGCGGGGAGTCGAGCGCGATCGTCAACGCGCTCTCGGGCCGGCCCGCCCTGCCCGGCTTCACCACCCGACCGGCCGCGGTCAGCGGGGTCCACGGCATGCCGACCCTGCTGCACAACGTCGAAACCCTGGCCCGCACCGCACTGGCTGCGCGGACCGGGGCGGCGCACCACCAGGGCACCAGCCTGCTGACGGTGGCCGACGAGACGGGCAGGACGGTCGTCGAAGTTGCCCCGTCCACACCGCTCGGCGAGGTCATCGAGGCGGTCAGCGCGAACCGCCTCGCAGGTGGCGAGCAAGCTGTACTCATCGGTGGTTTCGGCGGCTCCTGGCTGACGTGGGATGCGGCAGCACTCTTGCCCGCAGACGAGAATTACCTTCGGGCACAAGGCATCTCCCTCGGAGCCGGAGTACTGCTGCCCGTCCCGGATGACGCCTGCGGCATCGCCGTCGTCGCCCGGATCGCCGACTTCCTCGCTGCGAGCAGCGCGCGCCAGTGCGGGCCTTGCCTGTTCGGCCTGCGCGCCCTCGCCGACGGGACAGCCGAGCTCGCGCGGGGACAATCAAGCCGCCGTGACTCGCGACGCCTGTCGCTGTTCCTGGCGCAGACCGTCGGACGCGGTGCCTGCAATCATCCGGACGGCAGCGTGCGCATGATCGAGAGCGCGTTGGCAACCTTTGCGGCGGACGTCGAGTCGCACCGCAGACGGGGTAGCTGTCTTCATCCAGGGTCAGCCCGATCGTTCCCGATCCCCGAGCCGGTCTGACGTGGCCCGCGATTCGCGTCATGGGCTCAACCGTCGCCTTCGGGTGAACCCGGTCGCCTGCGACGGCGTCGGCATCTGCGGGCACTTGGCCGCCGAGCTGGTGCGCTTTGATTCGTGGGGTTATCCGATTGTCACCGAGCGCGCATTGGATCAACGCGACCTCAACCGGGCCACCGCGGCGGTGGCTGCCTGTCCGAAGCGCGCGCTCTTCATTCAGGATTCACGGTACTGAATTGGCTTGCGTAATGGCGCGATGAACCACGGTTTACGTGTGCGCGCGCAGGACCAACGCCAGTACCGAACCCGTCGCCAGCATGCGACGCTTTGAAAGCCACCCCACGCTTTACAAGGAGCCTCGCTGTGCCACGTACGGACTCACCCCAGACCCGCACCTACAGCCAGCAGGACCTAGAGCTGATCGACGCGTACTGGCGAGCCGCGAACTACCTATCGGTAGGGCAGATCTATCTCCTCGACAACCCGCTGTTGCGCGAACCTCTGAAGGCCGCGCACGTCAAGCCAAGGCTGCTGGGCCACTGGGGCACCACCCCGGGCCTGAACCTGCTGTACGCCCACATGAATCGCGTCATCAAGGAACGCGACCTCAACGCCCTCTACGTCACCGGCCCCGGCCACGGCGGCCCCGGACTGGTAGCCAACGCCTACCTCGACGGCACCTACAGCGAGGTGTACTCCTCGATCGGCCAGGACGAGGACGGGTTGCGGGCACTGTTCCGGCAGTTCTCCTTTCCCGGCGGCATCCCGAGCCACGTCGCACCCGAAACACCTGGATCAATCCACGAAGGCGGCGAACTCGGCTACGCCCTCGTCCACGCCTACGGCGCAGTGTTCGACAACCCGGACCTGCTGGCGCTGTGCGTCGTGGGCGACGGCGAGGCCGAGACCGGACCGCTCGCCGCCAGCTGGCACTCGAACAAGTTCCTCAACCCGGTGACTGACGGCGCGGTCCTGCCGGTACTGCACCTCAACGGCTACAAGATCGCGAATCCGACGATCCTGGCCCGCATCGCGGACGACGAGCTCACAGCGCTGATGCGCGGCTACGGCTACGAACCACATTTCGTCGTCGGCGAGGAGCCGGCCGCGGTGCACCAAGAACTCGCGGCCACCCTCGACGCGGTGCTGGACGACATCGCGCAAATCCAGCACGACGCGCGCAACTCCGGCGCGACCGCCCGCCCGACCTGGCCGATGATCGTGCTGCGCACGCCGAAGGGCTGGACGGGTCCGAAGGAGGTCGACGGTCTGCCCGTCGAGGGCACGTTCCGCAGCCACCAGGTTCCGCTGGCCGACACTCGCAAGAACAGCGAGCACCGCGCACTGCTGGAGCAGTGGCTGCGCAGCTATCGGCCCGAGGAGCTGTTCGACGCCACCGGCCGGCTGGTCCCCGGACTGCAGGCACTCGCGCCGCACGGCCACCGGCGGATGAGCGCCAACCCGCACGCCAACGGTGGACGACTGCTGCGCGATCTCGCCATGCCGGACTTCCGTGACTACGCGGTCCCGGTCGAGAACCCGGCCGTGGAATCGAGCGAGGCCACCCGCGTGCTCGGCGAATTCCTGCGCGACATCACCGCCCGCAACTCTGACCGGTTCCGCATCATGGGCCCGGACGAGACAGCATCCAACCGCCTCACGCCCGTCTTCGAAACGACCAACCGCGCCTGGAATGCCATCACGCTGCCCGGTGACGACCACCTCGCCCCGGACGGACGGGTGATGGAGGTGCTGTCCGAACACCTGTGCCAGGGCTGGCTCGAGGGTTACCTGCTCACCGGGCGGCACGGCCTGTTCAACTGCTACGAGGCGTTCATCCACATCATCGACTCGATGTTCAACCAGCATGCCAAGTGGCTCAAGACCACCCGGCACATCCCGTGGCGCGCCCCGATCGCCTCGCTGAACTACCTGCTTACCTCGCACGTGTGGCGGCAGGACCACAACGGCTTCTCGCACCAGGACCCGGGTTTCATCGACCACGTGATCAACAAGAAGGCCGAGATCGTCCGGGTCTACCTCCCGCCGGACACCAACACCCTGCTCTCGGTGGGCGACCACTGCCTGCGCAGCCGCAACTATGTCAACGTCATCGTCGCGGGAAAGCAACCGGCGTTGACCTACCTGACCATCGACGAGGCGATCGCGCACTGCACGCGGGGGCTTGGGATCTGGCCGTGGGCCAGCAACACCGGGGGCGAACCAGATGTGGTGCTCGCCTGCGCCGGCGACACACCGACTCTCGAGGTGCTGGCCGCCGCCGACCTCATGCGCACTCACCTGCCCGAGGTCAAGGTCCGCTTCATCAATGTGGTCGATCTGATGAGGTTGCAACCGGACACCGAACACCCGCACGGGCTGCCGGACCGTGACTTCGACGCGCTGTTCACGACCGACAAGCCGGTGATCTTCGCCTTCCACGGCTATGCGTCGCTGATCCATCGGCTCACCTACCGGCGCAACAACCACCACAACATCCATGTGCGCGGCTACAAGGAGGAGGGCACCACGACCACGCCGTTCGACATGGTGATGATGAACGACCTCGACCGCTTCCGCCTCGTGATGGACGTGATCGACCGCGTACCGACGTTGGGCAGTCGCGCCGCGCAGTTGCGTCAGCAGATGTCTGACGCACGGTTCGCTGCCCGCGCGTACACCCGCGAGAACGGCGAGGACGACCCGGCGATCACCGGCTGGACCTGGCCGAGCGCGCAGGCAGGTAACTGAACGGTGCGGGTGCTCGTCGTCAATGCCGGGTCCTCCAGCCTCAAGCTGCGCCTGCTCGACGCGCACGACCGCGTCGAGCGCAGCGCTGACCTGCCCGCCGGGCCGGACGGGTTCGACGTCGCCGCGCTTGGCCAGATGCTGCTCGACTGGCCCAGGCCAGACGTCGTCGGACACCGCATCGTGCACGGCGGAACCGTGTTCACTGGTCCGGCGCGTATCGACGACGCTGTGCGCAAGCAGCTCGAGGACCTGACCGACCTGGCCCCGCTGCACCAACCCAAGTCACTGGCCGCGCTCGACGCGGTCACGGCCCAACTGCCCGAGGTCGACGCGGTCGCCAGTTTCGACACCGCGTTCCACGCCACCATCCCGCCCGCCGCCGCGACCTACGCCATACCGCGCGAATGGCGGCAGCGTTACGGGGTCCGCCGCTACGGCTTCCACGGCCTGTCCCACGCCTACTGCGCCCAGCGCGCCGCCGACCTGCTCGGACGGCCGCTGGCCGAGCTTCGGGTCGTCACCTGCCACCTCGGTGCAGGCGCCTCGCTGGCGGCAGTGCTCGGTGGCCGCAGCGTCGACACCACGATGGGCTTCACGCCGCTCGAAGGTCTGGTGATGGCCACCCGCTC
Source organism: Pseudonocardiales bacterium (assembly GCA_025965875.1). GTDB lineage: Bacteria > Actinomycetota > Actinomycetes > Mycobacteriales > Jatrophihabitantaceae > QHCC01. The sequence goes on along the minus strand of JAOPWD010000407.1, from coordinate 29,386 downwards.
CGGCACCGTGGATCCCGGCCTCGTGCTCTGGCTCGAGGAGCACGAGCACCTCACTCCGCACGACGTGGCCACCGCGTTGGAGCAGCGCTCCGGCCTCATGGCGCTGGCCGGCACGGGTGACATGCGCGACGTCGAAGCGGCGGCCGAGCGCGGTGCGCCCGACGCAGTGCTCGCCATCGACGTCTACCTCCACCGACTCGTCGGCGGGATCGCCACGATGGCCGCCGCGGCCGGCGGCCTGGACGTGCTCGCGTTCACCGGGGGCGTGGGCGAACGCTCACCGCTGGTGCGCGGACGAGCGGCCGAGCGGCTGGACTTCCTCGGCGTCGCGGTGGACGCCGACCGCAACAGCGCGGTCGAGGGGGACGCCGACATCAGCGCCGCCGGGGCAACCGCGCGCACCGTCGTGGTCACCGCACGAGAAGACCTGCAGATCGCCCGCGAGGTGCGCCGGCTGATCGCCGGCGGTTAATCCGAACCAGGCGCCGAGTGCAGCACCGCGACGGGGCAGTTCGCGTGGTGCAGTACACCCTGGCTGACCGAGCCGAGCACGGCGCCGGTCAGCCCATGCCTGCCACGGCTGCCGACCACCAGCAGATCCTGTCCGTTCGACGCCTCGACCAAGGCGTCAACCGGGTGCTGGCGCTCCACCCCGCTGTGCACGGTGACGTCGGGGTAGCGCTCTCGCCAGCCGGCCAGCGCCTCGGACAACCACGCTTCTGCCTCGGCCGGCGCAGGTTGTTGGGCGCGCCACTTCATTTCCGCGAGCCGGTCGGGATGCCAGCACAGCACGGCGTGGAGCGGGGCGGCGTGTCGGCTGGCGTAATCGAAGGCGAACGCGAGGACCTTCTCGGAACTGGGCCGCCCGTCCACTCCGACCACCACTTGGGCGTGCTCGGCCGCCAGACCCGCCGGTCCCCGGAGCACGACGACCGGGCACGCCGCCTGGGCCGCCACCGCTGAACTCACCGAACCGAGTACCACCGATCCGGTGCCGCCACGATGCCGCGAACCAAGCACCATCAACGATGCGTTGGCAGACTCTTCGATCAGGGCCTGCGCAGCGTCGTCTTCGACCGCCTCCGTGACGACCTCGACCTCGGGCGTCCGCTCGGCCACGCGAGCCGCGGCCTTGGCCAGCAGGTCCGCGGTGGCCTTGCCGGCCCCGGCGAGGTCAGGCACCGGAAAGTTGCCGAACAGCGTGAGCCCGGCGTAACTGAACTCCCCGCCGTACGCACAGACCAGTCGCAGCCCGACGCCCCGCGACCGGGCTTCCTCGGCTGCCCACGTCAGTGCCTGGTCTGCGCCGTCCGACTCGTCGACTCCGACAACGACGGGCATCCGGTGGACTGTCATGGCGTCTCCATTTATCGACGACGGAAGGAACGCCACTCAGCTTGTCAGCCTTCGCGGCTGAGCACGACCTTCAGTGCCCCGGTCTCAGCCCAGGCGTGCGTCGTCGACGGCACCAGGGCGACGGGACAGGTTGCGTGGTGCAGCACGCCCTGGCTCACCGAGCCGAGCAGGGTGCCGGCCAAGGCATGCCGGCCGCGGCTGCCGACGACCAGCAGATCCTGTGCCGCGGACGCGGTCACCAGTCCTGCGACGGGATGGTCGCGGATGACGCCGCTGTACACGACGACGTCGGGATACTTCTCCCGCCAGCCGGCCAGCGCCTCGGACAGCCACGCCTGCGCTTGCGCGGGGGCGGGTGGCTCGGCGCGCCACATCATCTCGGCGAGTCGGTCGGGATGCCAGCACAGCACCGCTCGTAGCGGCACCGAGCGTCTGCTGGCGTAGTCGAAACCGAATTCGATGACGCCCTCGCTGCTGGGGTGCCCGTCGACGCCGACGACAACGGCGGGGTGTTCAGCCGCCAAACCGGCTGGTCCGCGGAGCACGACGACCGGGCACGCGGCCCGCGCCGACACCGCAGCACTCACCGAACCGAGCAGGACGGATCCGACGCTGGCCAGGTGCCGCGAGCCGAGCACGATCAGCGACGCATGTGTCGACTCATCGATCAGGACACGGGCCGCTTCGTCGTCGACCACGTGCGCGGTGATGTGCAGGTCGGGCGCCAAGTCCCGGGCGCGAGCGGCCGCCTTGGTCAGCAGCTCCGCCGTTACGTCGCGGGCGAGCGTCGGATCAGCCGGCGGCAGGCTGCCGTACATGGCCAGGCCCCCGTAGGTCATGGCCGAGCCGTAGGCGCACACCAGTCGCAGTCCGACCGCACGCGAGCGAGCCTCGTCGATGCCCCAGCTCAGGGCCTGGTCTGCGCCGGCCGACTCGTCAACCCCGACGACGACAGGAGGGTGCTGGATGGTCATAGCTCGCTCCACTCATCGACAACACGGACGAACGCCAAATGGCGTGCCAGCCGGACTGTGCCCGGCCGCGGTGTGTGACCCGCGCAGCTGCCTGGCCAGCGGATCGCGGAGGGGCCGCGTCTTCGCAACCCGGATCCGCGCGTCGACGACGAACACGCCGTCGCTGCGGCAGATCAGCGGATTGAGGTCGAGTTCGCGGACCTCAGGAAGCTCGTCGACGAGAGTCGCGACCCGGATCAGAACGTCCTGCACGGCCCCGCGGTCCACGACCGGCGCGCCGCGGAAGCCGTCGAGCAGCCGAGCCAGGCGCAGGCTGTCGACCATGCCGGCAGCATCATGCGCGGACAGCGGGCCGAGCCGGAAGGCGCGATCGTCCATGAGATCGGCCAGCACCCCACCCGCGCCAAGCATCACGAGCGGCCCGAACTGGTCGTCGTGGACCGCCCCGACGATGACCTCCGTGCCGGGGCCGACCATCGATTGCACCAGCACTTCGAGGTCCGGACCGGGCTTCAATGCAGCGAGCTCGGCAACGACCCGGCGCAGCTCCAGCTCATCGGACACCCCCAGACGGGCGCCGCCGACATCGGACTTGTGGAGTACCCCGCGGGCCAGCTTCACCGCCACTGGGTAGCCGAGCTCTGCGGCGGCCAGCACGGCCTGGTCGAGAGAGTGCACGACCCGTTGCGGGCAGGTCGGGATGCCGTAGTGCTCCAGCAGACGCGCGATGTCGCGCGGTCCGAGCCACTCGGCGCCCGACGCGATCGCCGCCTCGACCACGTCGCGCGCCGGCGTCGGGTCGGCGGATTCGCACAGCAGTTCGGGCGTGTCGTGCGCAGCGCGAATCTCGGCGTACCGGTAGGCGACGCCCAGGGCGGCCGCAGCAGGCTCCGGGAACGTGAAAACCGGCAGCGATCGCTTCGACTTGGGGATCGCGACTGTGCAGGCCGCCGCACCGACCTCAGTGGCCACTATCGGCTTGTCCGACGTCGCCGCGCAGTGTCCGAGAACGCGCCGGACCTGGTGCGCGTCGGTGATCGCGATCTCGGTGAACACCGTCAGCAGGGCGTCGACCTCGGCGGCTGCCAACAGCGCCCGCACCGCGGCGCCGACCTCGTCCGCGGCGACCCCCGCACCGAGGTCGACGGGATTCTGAACCGACGGCGCAGTCGGGACGGCCAAGCGCAGCTGTCGTTGCGTCGACTGGTTCAGCTCCACGACCGTCAGGCCCGCGGCCACCGCGGCATCAGCAGCCAGCATGCCCGGTCCCCCGGAGTTGCCGATGATCGCGACCCGTGGGCCGGCGGGCAGCGGCTGCTCGGTCAGCACCCGCGACGCGTCGACCATCTCCTGCATGGTCGACATCCGGAGCACTCCGGCCGCGCGGAATAGCGCATCCACGGCATTCTCCGACGATGCCGCAGCGGCCGTGTGCGACCGGCCGGCGCGGTGACCGGCGGCGGACGAACCGGACTTCAGAGCAAGGATGGGCTTGCGCCGCGATACTCGTCGCGCGAGCCGGACGAACGTGCGCGGGTCGCCTATCGACTCGAGGTACATGCCGATCACCTGGGTGCGCGGGTCGTCCTCCCAGCACAGCAGCATGTCGTTGCCGCTGACGTCGGCCTTGTTCCCGACCGACACGAACTGCGAGACGCCCAGACCGCACCGGGCCGCGGCGACGAGAAAGGCAATGCCGAATGCGCCCGACTGCGAGAGCAGGCCGAGCTCCCCCGGCTGCATCGGCAGCACCGCGAACGTGGCATCCAGGCGAACGTCGGGATCGGTGTTGACCAGGCCGACGCAGTTCGGGCCGACCAGTCGCATTCCATACTCGCGAGCGACGGCAAGTACGTCGTCCTGTAGCTCCTTGCCCGCTTCGCCCACCTCGCCGAAGCCCGAGCTGAGCAACAGCACCGAGCGCGTGCCGCGCTCGCCGCACGCGCGCACCACGTCCAGGACCTGCGACGCGGGAACGGCGATGACCGCGAGGTCCGGAGCTTCGGGTAGGTCGGCCGGCGACGGTACCGACGGCACCCCCAACACCGAATCTCGGTGCGGATTGACGGCCTGCACCGTCCCGGTGAAGCCGCCCTCGAGGATGTTGCACAGCACCTGGTGTCCCACGGAGCCGTCGCGATCACTCGCGCCGACGACCGCGATCGACCGCGGCTCCAGCAGCGGACTGAGGCTCGCGGCATCAGCCGCGCGCTCGCGCTCCTCGATGGCAGCGACCATGCGCTCGCCGGGCTTGAGATCCAAGACGACCCGCAGCACCTGGTCGTCGAATGTCGTCGTCGTCTCGAAACCGCTGTCGCGTACGAAGGTGACCATTGCGTCGTTCGGGTGCGGGACGTCGGCGACGAAGCGCCGCAGCCCTGCATGCCGGGCGACGCTGGCCAGGTGCTCGATCAGCAACGTCGCGACGCAGTCGTCGCGCCCGTCGTCAGCTACGAGCGAGAGCTCGGCTGAGTCGGCAGGCGAAGGGTCACCAAGCCGCTCGAACGCGGCTACGCCGACGATCCTGTCCCGGACGCAGGCCAGCACCGCATGATGATCACGGTCGCTCGGCGCGAGCAACCTCTCGAGGTTGCCGGCCGTGGTCAACTGGCGCAGGTTGACCTGGAGCTCGGCGGGACGCTCGGCGGCGCTGGCGCACAGCGCACGCAAGCCCGCCAGATCGCTCGCGGCAGCGGTTCGGATATGAACCAGGCCGCCGTCGGCGCATACCGCGTCGACGCCCTTGCCATCACAAGCCAGTGCAGTCATGCCCCGAGCCTGCCGGTGCGAAGGCCCCACAGGCAGAGGCGAAAGACCTACCCGACGGCACTCATCGCCGTCCAGCCTCCGACCATTGGAGGGGCTCATTGGGCCTTTCGGGCACTTCGCTTACCGCTACGACAGGGCACGGGGACCGGTGCAGGATCGACGTGGGCACCGGGCCGAGTCGGCTGCCCCACTGGTCGTCGCTGTGGTGGCAGCCCAGAACGAGCAGCTGGGCGCCCTCGGCTGCCCGCAGCAGCGCCTCGACGGGCTCGGTACCGCCCTCGACGGATTGCAGTCGGGCACCACGCAGCTGTGCCTCGTGACGCGCGAACTCCAGTGCCAGCCGGCCGCTGCGGCCGCCGGATACCCCGACCACGACATCGCGCTCGCCGTCGGGGACGCGCAGAGCAGGTAGCCGCTGCGGTACGACCGCGACCGGACAATGGGCATGACCCGCGGTGCGGTTACTGACCGAACCGAGCATGGTGCTCGTGAATCCGTTGCTGCCCCGCGTCCCGACGACCACCAGTTCGGCGTCGACGCTCAGCTCGATGAGGGTTTCCGCAGGCAGCCCGCCGCTGAGCAGCGTGGTCACCGGCACGCTGGACCGCCGGGCCGACGCGGCCGCGGCGTGCTCGGTGAGCAGGCTTTCGGCGGCGGCGTCATAACCAAGCAGGACGGGTCCGCCCGCATTCGGATCGCGCTCGCGGGCGTGCACGACGAGCAGGGTGCAGGCGCGCAGGCGGCATTCGTCGACAGCCCATTCCAGCGCGGTGCGGGCCCCGACCGAGCCGTCGACGCCGACGATGATGCGCTGCGTGGTCATGATTGCTCCCGTGGTCAGGTCCCACCGACCACGGTCGTCGCATGTCGCGCAGGGCAGCAGGGTCGGATGTCCCGACCGCTACGGCCTTAGGTCCGTCGGATGTCGGCGCCGTAGACGGCCGCCTGGGTGCGCCGCTCCATCCCGAGCTTGGCCAGCAGACCGGAGACGTAGTTCTTCACTGTCTTCTCGGCCAGGAACAAGCGCTCGCCGATCTGCCGATTCGTCAGTCCTTCGGTGATGAGCTCGAGGATCTCCCGCTCGCGTTCGGTCAGTGACGCCAGCCTCTTGTCTTCCGGCGCACCGTCGCGCAACCGCGCCAGCAGTCGCTCGGTGACAGCGGGGTCGAGCAGCGACTTGCCGTCGGCCACCTGCCGGATGGCGTCGACCAGGTTCGATCCGCGGATCTCCTTGAGCAGGTACCCGGCCGCGCCGGCCATGACAGCGGCGAAGATCGCATCGTTGTCGTCGTAGGAGGTGAGGATGAGGCAGCGAACCTCCGGCATCGACGAGCGGATGTCGCGGCAGACGTCGATGCCGCTGCCGTCGGGCAGGCGCGCATCCAGCACGGCGACGTGCGGCCGGGCGGCGGGGATGCGGGCGAGTGCCTCCGCCGCGGTACCGGCCTCGCCGACGATCGTGATGCCCGCTTCTGCTTCGAGCAGGTCGGCGATTCCGCGCCGCACAATCTCGTGGTCGTCAAGCAGGAATACCCGAATCGAATCGTCGGCAGGCGCCGCGCTCAGCTCAGTGGAATCGTCCATCGGAGGTGGGTTCCCTTTCCGGTAGTCGGCGGGTCTTGCGGCGCCGGGGACGTGAGGACAAGGGAGCCGTTGTGGCGTTCGGCGCGTTCACGCAGGTTGGCCAGGCCGCTGCGCCGCTCCGTCGCGCCGATGCCGACACCGTCATCGGCCACCTCCAGGACGACCTGGGTCGCGCTGGCGGTGAGCGCCACGTCGGCATGTGTCGCCTGCGCGTGCCGCGCCACGTTGGTGAGCGCCTCCCGTACCACAGCTTCGAGGTCGTCGACGACGGACTCCGGGACCACCGAGTCGATCGGGCCGGCGAAGCGCAGCCGGGGCTCGAACGGAAGCAGTGGCGTGACCTCGGCCAGCACGCCGAGCAGCCGGACTCGCACCGTGCCCGTCTGCGGGCCGAGCTGCCCGCGCAGCTGGAAGATCGACGTGCGGATCTGGCGAATCGTCTCATCGATACCCGCGACCACGCGGTCCAGTCGCTCGGCACGTTCGTCACCGCCCATGCCGGCCGCCACGCTCTGCACCGTGAGACCCGCCGCGAACAATCGCTGGATGACGTGATCGTGCAAGTCACGGGCGATTCGGTCGCGGTCCTCCAACAGCACCACCCGCTGCTGATCGGCGCGCGCGTCGGCGAGCTCCAGCGCAGTCGCGGCGTGGTTGGCGAAGGTGGTGGCCATGGCCAGGTCGGCCTCGTCGAAGCGGTGCCGCCCGTGCAGCCTGCCGACTACCAGCGCACCGCGCATGCGCTGCGACCCGATCAGGGGCAGCACCATCACCGGCCCGACCGGAAGCACCTCGGACAGATGCACCCGGAACTTCGAATCCTCGGTGACGTCGCCCACCAGGACCGGACGGCCGCTGTCGAAGGACAAGCCGGCCAGGGTGTCGTGCATCGAGTAGGTGTATCCGGTCAGCTCGTCGGCCCTCATGCCGGCCGCGACCTCGACCATCAGCCGCTGCCCGTTTGCGGTCGGCAGGACGACGGTCACGATGTCGGCGTCGGCGACCTCCAGCGTTTCCCGCGCGATCAGGTTCAGCGGCTCCTCGCCCTCGCTCGACAGCAGTTGCTGGGTGATCTGCGTCGAGGCCTGCAGCCAGCGTTGCCGCCGTTCGGTCTCTTCGAACAAGCGGGCGTTCTCGATGGCCACGCCGGCAGTAGCGGCGAGGGCAGTGACGAGCTCCTCGTCCTCGGCGGTGAACTCGCCGCCGTCGCGCTCGGTCAGGTAGAGGTTGCCGAACACCCGGTCGCGAACGCGCACCGGTACGCCGAGGAAGCTGCCCATCGGTGGGTGTTGCGGCGGGAAGCCGACGGAGCGGCTGTCCTCGGACATCGTCCGAAGCCGGATCGGGTGTGGGTCGATCGTGAGCGCACCGAGCAGCCCCTTGCCTTCAGGCAGCGCGCCGATGCGGGCGGCATCTTCCTCGTCGATCCCGACGTGGATGAACTCCTGCAACTCGCCGCCCGGTGCCAGCACGCCCAGCGCGCCGTAGCGGGCGTTCACGAGGCGGCAGGCCGCTTCGACGATGTGGCGCAGCACGACCGGCAGGGCCACGTTGCCGATGATCATCTTGTTGGCGGCGAGCAGTCCCCGCAGCCGGCCCTGGGTCGCGATGACGTCCTCGGCCCGGGTGACAAGCTGCGTCAGGAGTTGATCGAGCTCGAGCCGGGGCCCGTCAGCGAAGTCGTAGCCGTCGCTCTGCCTCGTCCCGTCTGCGCCTGTTCCGTCAGAGGACATCAGTGACCAGAGTATCCGGGCCGCCTATTCCGCCTCGGTAATCACGTCCACCAGCATCCGCCGGCGGGTCGCCAGCATCGCCGGCGCGCGCCCGATGCGCAGTAGAACGTGCGGATGCATCGACAGCCGCAGCTCGTTGCGCAGCTGTTCGTTCGTGCTCGCCACCTCGATCACCTGGGTGAGCGGGCTGGCCGCGTAGCCGAGGCGGGCGACCTCCAGAAGCATGCGTTCCAAGGCCTCGCCGGCGCGCACCCATGCCATCGGGGTGTCCTCGACCGAGCCGAGCAGCAGCAGGCACTGGCGCAGGCTCGAGCGGGTGCGGGTGGGTAGCCAGCCCATCCCACGCGTGTCGAAATCGCGGATCGGCAGGTCGTCCTCGGCCCCGCCGTCCACGTGCGGCGTGGCCGATGCCGGCACACCGTCGGCGCGGCGCAGGTCATCAGTGGTCCAGGCCCGCAACTCGGCGCGGTAGGCAGGGTCGACGTTCTCGATCTGATCGGCCCGTTGGCTCAATCGCGCGGCAGCGAGCCGGTGCTCCGGGCGGACGATAGGGAAGACGTCGCCACCTTCGATGTTCGCCGCGTCCACCAGTGCGGCCACTACCTCGACCGGCACGTTCTCGTCGGAGAACTGCCGCCGGTTGGTGTGCCGCTGATCGATCGCCGCATCGAGGCGCGCCAGTTCGGCCACGTCAGCCATCGGCGGGCCAGCCACGACGATTCGCGCGACCAGGTCCGGCCGAGCATGATCGGCGAATCGCTCGACCTCGGCGTCGAAGCCGGACGCGGCCAGGGCGACGCGGGCGTTGAACAGCGCGCAACCGCAGCTCAGCAGCAATTGCCGGCCGCGCGGATCGAGGACCCGCAACTGACGGCGCCAGTCGGCGTGGATCTCCAGCGAGTCGGGCGTGAGCACGAAACGCCATGGCTGGGTGTTGTGCACTGACGGTGCGCGGGTGGCGCGCACTGCCGCCCGGCGCAGTGCCGTGGTCAGCTGGGGATTGATCACCGTGGTCATTGTGGGTCACCTGCTCTTTGTCGATCAGTTCGGGTCGATCAGTTCGGGTGCGGCGGTGGGCCGTGGCCGACATTGGCCACGGCCCACCGGATCCGCTGGTGTTCAGAGCGCCCAGCGGTGCTTCTGCACGATAGGCAGCCGAGCCCACCGGCGACCCAGACCCCAGGTCGTTCCGGCGTAGGTGGCGGCCAGGACGATGAGGACCAGTGCGTAGACGAAGTGGTAATCCGTCAACGGGTTGGGCGAGCCGGTCGGGGCACCAGCGCTTGTGTGCTGAGCGATGGGGAACTCTGCGAACCACATGAGCGCCAGCATCGCTACTCCGGCCGCTGCCGCGATACGCACCGCGACGCCCGCGGTCAGAGCGACACCGATGCCGAGCAGGCCGAACATGAACGCCGCGTTGGCCCAACCGGTGCCGGCGATGGAGTGGAAGAACGACTGGAACGGTCCCACTTCGACGTGGGACAGGAAGCCGTTGGTCGGCGAACCGCCGTTGATCCAGGCCTTGGCTGACGGTGTTGCGTAGTTCAGGCCGAACGTCTTGTCGAGGAACGCCCAGAGGAACACGAACCCGGTGGCCACGCGCAGCACGGCGAGTGTCTTCGCTGCCGTGGACGTCATCATCGAACCGCGGACTTCCGCGATCTCCGGGTGAGTGGTCTCGACGTAGTCCGAACGATGGAGCGTCATGGCTCCTCCTTCTCGAGTGCTGTTGTTTACTCTTCAACCATCGCGCGTTCCGGGCTCCGGCACCGGAGCCGAACAGCCCGCGTTCGCAGGGACCAAGGTCATTTGCGTTTGGGTCGCCCTGGTCAAGAGCAGATGCGAAAGGCGAGCGGCGAAGCCGCCGTGGCTACGCGGCGAGGGTGAGCCAGGTGCCAAGCCGGGGCCGCCAACGATCAAAGTAGCGATCCGGTCATAGTTCGACCGGATCGCCAATCCCTCGTGTTTCGATCGGGCTCGATCACCCGATACGTGTGCGATCGTCGAGTACGTCGCTGACATGCCGCCGCATACTCGCCGCAGTGACCGGCGCCCGGCCGACCCGAATTACCAGGTGCGGAAGCATGCCGAGACGCAGTTGATCACGTAGCTGTACGCGAATGGCGGCGACTTCGATCACCTGGCTGAACAGGCTCGCGACGAAACCTGCGCGGGTGATCTCCAGCCAGACCCGTTCGAGGGCCTCTCCCGCGCGAAGCCACGCCTGCGGAGTATCGGCATCGGTGCCGAGGACGAGCAGACATTGGCTAACGGACGAGTGCGTGTCGCCCGGCAGCCAGCCGGCACCTTGGCTGTCGAAGTCGCGGATCGGCACGTCGTCGCCCGAGGTCCCGTCGACGTGCGGGACGGCGGCAGCGCGTACCCCGTCGAGGCGGCTGGGGTCGTTGCTGGTCCAGGCCCGCAGTTCGGCCCGATACGCGGGGCTGGCGATCTGCTCGGCGTCGGCCTTCTGACTGAGTCGGGCCAAAGTCTGCCGGTCGTCGCGCTTCACGACCGGGTGCAGCACCGCACCCTCGGCCGCGGCGGCCCGGACCAGGGTCGCAACCAGGTCGGCGGGCACCGCGTCTGCGGCGAACTGGCGACGATTCGTCTGGCGCAGCTCGACGACGGCGTTCAGCGCGGCCAGGGCGGGATCGATCTCGGCATCGCCGTCGACCTCGATCCGGGCGACGAGGTCGGGGTGCTCGGGATGCGGGAACCGCTTCACCGTGCTCGGGCAGCCCGATGCCGCGAGCGACACGCGCGCGTTGAACAGTGCGCTGCCGACGCTGAGGTAGAGCTGCCGAGCGGTCGGGTCGAGCACGGCCAGCTGCCTGCTGGGGTCGACGCGGCAGTCCAGGCCGCCCGAGCTCAGCACGAACCGCCACGGCTGGGTGTTGTGCACCGACGGGGCGAGCGTCGCCCGAGCCACTGCCGCCTGCAATGCTGGGTACCGCGATGCGCTGGTGGTGGTCATGTACTGAGTTGACACCGTCGGCAGGAGCGACGAAAGGGCCGTTCGTCCCGCCCACGAGGACGCAGGTCCACACCTGGGTCGGGCTTTGCGGACGAATTCAGCCGGTTTTCGCCAGCTCGGCGAGCAAGTGCTGGGTGCGCCGGATGCTGGCCTGGGGGTCTGCGCCCACGCCGAACACGATTGGCCACAATTCGGTGGTGCCGGCGTCTGCGAACCGGCGCAACTGGTCGGTCACGTCCGCTTCAGTTCCGACCACGGCGGCGGCGCCCGGCGACTGCACGCCTTCGCGTTCGAACAACTGCTGGTAGTTCTGCAGCGTGGCGTAGCGCGCGAACACCGTGTCGGCACTCTGCCGGCCGAGGTCGGCGTCGTCGCACACGGCGACCGGCAGGGCCACGACGACCCTCGGGCGCGGACGACCGGCGGCTGCCGCAGCCTGGGTCAGCGGCCCGACAATGTGCCCCTCCAGGCTGCGCACCCCGGCCAACCAGGTCACGACGCCGTCCGCACATTCGCCGGCGACCTGCACCATCTTCGGCGACAGGGCAGCGACGACCACCGAAACGGGGCTGGTGCCCGGCACCGTGAAGCCGCCATTGACCCGGTAGAACTCGCCGGCATAGTTCACCGTGCCCTCGTTGAGCAGCGGGACCAGGACCGACAGGTACTCCCGCATGTGCGCAGCCGGGCGCACATACGGGATGCCATGCAAGTCTTCGATCACCGGTCGGTGCGAGACACCGACCCCCAGGGTGAGCCGACCGCCGCAGAACGCCTGGGTCGTGGCCGCCTGTTGGGCCAGTGCGAGCGGATGGCGCGGGTAGGTTGGCACGACCCCGACACCCAACTCGATTCGGCTGGTCTTGGTGCCGGCCACCGCGAGCATGCTCAGCGCATCGACGCCCCGCGCGAAATGCGTTGTCCAGGCCGACGGGAAGCCGTCCCGTTCGGCCTGCTCAGCCTGCTCGACTACCTGCTGCGGCGTGATGGGCGCACCGAGGACGTCGCCGCCGATGCCCATTGCCACGCGCATGCTCGCCTCACAGGCTGGTGAGATCCAACTGCCCCGCCCGCAACCGGGACAGCTGGATGAAGTGGTCGGGGTTGAGGAACAGCTCGTTCATCTCCCCCATCTCATCCACCGTGATGCCCTTGCGGATCAGGTGATCGAGGTACTGGAACGCGTCCTTCGCGCCGAACCCGACGTGGTGTGCGCCCAGCAGCAGCCGGGTCTTACCGTCATAGACCGCCTTCTGGAAACCGCTGAGCTCGGGCCGGGTAAACCCGTAGAGCATCGAACCTTCCGCCATCGGCAGACTGAGCTCCTCGTTGCGCAGGCCCTTGGGCGGCATCTGGATGACCACGACGTCGTCGTAGCGCTCGCGCGCCTCGGCCTCCGTCAGCCCGACCCACGTCACCTCGTACGTCGTGTGCAGGAAGTCCGGGTACTCGGAGAAGTCGAACTCGTACGGCTCGCCCATGATGTTGCGCGCGGCCGTCATGCCGCACTTGCGCGCCTTGAACATCTCCATCGGCGAGCCGATCAGGTCACCGATCGCGTACACACCCGGCACCGACGTACGCATCCGCGAATCGACGACGATGCTGCCCCGGTCGTCAACCTCAACGCCGAGGGCGTCGACATAGGGCTGCGATTTGGGTCGCTCGCCCGTCCCGATGAAGACGAAGTCGGTATCGATCGTCCGCTCGCTTCCGTCGGCCAACTGGACGCGCACCCCGGTGACCTTGCCGTTGCCGAGCACCTCGATCGGCTGGGCGCCTTCAAGGATCTCGACGCCCCGCTTGCGCATCCCGTCGACGACGTAGGTGCGCAGATCCTCGTCGACGTGGTGCAGGCTGGCGGTGCGCATGAGCGGGCTGCGCGAGACGATCGTCGTCTGGCAGCCGGCGGCCTGGTAGAACGAGCCGTACTCGAGGGCGATCTTCGATCCGCCGATGATGACGCAGCGCGACGGCTCGTAGTCGAGTTCCTCGATGAGGCTCACGAAGTCGAAGACGCCCGGCTTTTCGATACCGGGGACGTCGGGCAGGTAGGTGCTCGCGCCGGTGCCGAGCACGATGTTGCGGGTGTTGTAACGCTCGCCGGCCACCTCGACGGTGTTGGCGTCGATCACCGTGGCTGGGGTGTTGAGGATGTACTCCATCCCCAACTGCTCCTTGCTCTGCCAATTCATGAACGCATGCGCGTTGTTGCGCCCGTTCTTGAACAGTTCGACCAGGTCGAGGATCGAGCACCGCTTGTCGTCGAACTCCGGGAACCACAGCGTTCCCGCGTTCCACCGCTGGTAGTCCATCTCCCGGGCCGCCTCGGAAAAGAGGTGGTGCGGCACGCAGGCGTGATGCGGGCACGAACCGCCGAGGAACGGCCACTTGTCGATCACCAGCTGCCGACCGCCGCGCGCCTTCAGGTAGGCGGATCCGAAGCGGCCGCCCGCGCCACCGCCGACGAAGATCGCGTCGTAGGGCGAGGAATCGAGGTGGTCGACGTTGACGAGGGGTTCGCCGACCTCGCCGATCTCTGCGCGGTGGATGAGGTCTTCCCATTCAGCCATGCTCAGCACGGTGTTTCGCAGGTCCATGCAGCAACAATGCGTTCGGACCGCTGCGTCCGACACGTCCCAGCCGGACGGCACATTGAGCCAAGTTCGTCCTGCCGGGTCGATCCGTCTCCGGGCGTGTTCGCGGCAATGTTTCCCCATGACCCAGACGACTCAGCAGGACACGGCGCAGCAGGAAGTCGCGGAGGTGGTCGGCCGGGCTCGGACCGCGCAGGCTGCCATCGCCGACTACACGCAGGACCAGGTCGACGAGCTTTGCACCGCGGTGGCGTGGGCGGTGGCGCGCAGCGAGCGGGCCGAGGCGCTGGCCAAGTTGGCAGTGGACGAGGGCGGCTTCGGCAACTACGAAGACAAGGTCACCAAGATCAATAAGCGCGTCCTGGGTGTGCTGTCGGACATGCGCGCCGTCCGCACGGTCGGCGTCGTCGAGGAGGACCCCGACCGGGGCCTGGTCAAGATCGCCAAGCCGGTCGGAGTGGTCGCCGCGCTGATCCCCACCACCGGCCCGGACGCCACCCCGCCGGTCAAGGCGCTGTTCGCGCTGAAGGGCCGCAACGCGATCATCATGGCGCCACACCCACGCACCACCGACACGACGGCTGCCGTGGTGGACTTCATGCGCGAGGCCTGCGCCGAGGTCGGCGCGCCCGCCGACCTCGTGCAGATGCTGCCCAGCCCGTCGATCGCCAAGACCCAGCAGTTGATGAAGCAGGTTGATCTCGTCGTCGCCACCGGCGGCGCGGGGATGGTCAAGGCCGCCTACAGTTCCGGGACGCCCGCCTACGGAGTAGGGGTCGGTAACGCCGTCCATGTCGTCGACGAGAGCGCCGACCTGGACGACGCGGCGGCGGCCATCGTCATGGCGAAGACCTTCGACTACGCCACCAGCTGTCTGGCCGACAACGCCGTCGTGGCCGAGGCCGGGATCTACTCGGACCTGCTGGACCGGCTCGTCGCTCGCGGCGGACACCTGTGCAACGCGGAGGAGAAAGCCCTGCTGCAGAAACGGATGTGGCCCGACGGGGGCCCGGTGCCCACGCCCGACGTCATCGCCAAGTCAGCGCAGGCGATAGCCGAGCTGGCCGGGTTCACAATCGACGACCGCAGCTTCCTCATCGTCGAAGAGGACGGCGTCGGCCCCGAACATCCCTTCTCGGGCGAGAAACTCTCCGTGGTGCTTGCCGTGTATCGCTATGCCGACGGCATCGAGAACGCGGTCGAGCAGGTGAATGCCATCACCGGCTATCAGGGCATCGGGCACACCTGCGGCATCCACACCAGTCGCGACGACCACGTTGACGCGCTGGCGTTCGGCACGAAAACCGCGCGCGTCCTCGTCAACCAGAACCTCAACGAGGGCGCCGGCAGCCCACGCAACGGCCTGCCGTTCACGCTGAGCCTGAGCTGCGGCACCTGGGGCGGCAACATCACCACCGAGAACGTCAACGCCCGGCACTTCGTCAACCTCACGTGGGTGTCGCGGCCCATCAGCCCGAGCCCGGTCAGCGAAGAGGAACTCTTCGGCGCCTACTGGCAAAAGTACGGCCGCTGACCAACCCGCCGCCGAGTCCTACGCTTGCAGGGTTTGGAGGGTGCGCCAGGCGCGGGTGGCCAGTTGCAGGTTGAAGTTGGTGTCGGGATCGGTGAGGTTGTGCCCGGAGATCTCGCGGATCCGCTGCAGCCGGTACTTCAGCGTGCTGCGGTGCACCGACAGCGCCAGCGCCGTGGCGTCGTAACTGCCGCCGCACTCCAGGTATTGGGTCAACGTGGTGACCAGGTCGGAGTGCTTGCGCTCGTCGTACTCCAGCAACGTGCCCAGCCACTGCCGCACGAAGCGCTCGACACTCGAGCCGTCCTGCACCTCGCACAGAATCCGGTACACACCCAGGTCGTCGTAGCAGGTGGCCCGGTCCTTGCCGTGCGCGATGCCCTGCATCTGCAACGCCAACTGGCCCTCGCGGTAGGAGCGCGGCAGGTCGCGCGGATGGCTGCACCAGCCACCGACTCCGAGGCTGCACCGGCCGCCACCCAGCTCGGTCAGGATCGCCATCCGGAATCGCTCCCACGGCAGGTCGGCGTCCGAGATCAGCACGACGGAGTCACCGCGGGCGACGAGCAGCGAGCCGACGTGCAGGTCGCGCGCAGCACGGCGGACGGCGTGGAAGAACGGCTCCTGACTCTTGACGCGTCCGCGCCCCTCGGCCACCACGACCCGGTTGCGCTGCTCCAGGTCATGACCAAGTGCCTGCGCCCGGGCCACGGCGCCTTCCTCCTCGGTGCCGGACAGCAACTCCTCGACCAGATCGCGCCGCAGCCGCAACTCCGCCTCGGCCAGGCTGCGCAGCCGGGCCAGCTCCATGGCCAGGACGGTGGCGCCATGTTCGATGGCGATCTGCTCACGGTCGCCGACCGCACCGGCCGGGTCGATCAGCGCGAGCACCCCGAGCACTTCGGCCGACGGGCTGGCCAGCGCCACCAGCCGGCCACCCTCGCGGATCGGGCGACCTTCGCGCAGCGCGCGCCGCAGCATCTGCTCGCGCCGCGCCTGCGGATCCTTCGGGTACGGGTCGGGACGGTTAGGTCCGGCCCACGCCCGCAGGTTGCCGTAGCGATCCTCCACGGCCACCGGGTATCCGGTCAGCTCATGTAGAGCTCGGGCCACACCGTCCTGCCCTTCGCCAGCCATGGCCACCCGGGTGAACCGATCGTGGATCTGGGTCGACTGCTCCAAGGCACGCACGGTCTCGGCCAGCGCGGCGTTCGCGGCCCGCAACTCCTCAGCCGAGGACCGCTCCTTTGTGTGCAGGCGCGAGTTTCCGAGCGCCACACCGGTTTGTTGCGCGAGAACGCGCAACAGGAACTGTTCTGACGCAGCGGGCTCTTTCGCCGCCGCAACGATGAAGTAACCGAGGTGACCGGCGAACACCCGCAGTGGTAACGCCCAGGTCCAGCCCTGGCCGGCCACCGCTATCGCGCCACCGCTCGCATCGAGCAGCGCCACCTGCGCCTGGACCTCGTCGCGCAGACCCTCGGTCGCCGCGGCAGGCCCCGGCCCCCACCAGTTGCCGTCGGTAAAGCGCACGCCGATCAGATGGGTGTGACCGAACGATGGCACCGACGTGGCGGCGAGCTGCAGGATCTTGCCCTCGTCGCCGCTCTCGGTCATCAGCATCGACAGCATCAACAGGCATTGCAGGTCCGAGAGCTGGCTGCGCAGCTCCGTGTCTGCCCGGGTGGCCTCCGGTGCGGTGACCGTCACGCTCAGTTCCGTGAGGCCAGGAACTCGTCGGGCTCCAAGTAGTACGGATTGTCGAGAACCATGCCGCCCAGCAGCACTTTGGGATGCGTCTTGAGCACGTCGACCAGCAGTTCGCCGCTGAACATGTCGAGTTCGTAGAAGCATAGAATGACCTGCGGGTAGCGCGGCAGGAACTGATTCAGTCGCGATTCGTACCCGATCAGCTCATCCACTCCAGGCAGTTGGCGCAGCGCCCACGTCATCTCGCCGGCGGCCCGAGCGAAACTGAAGCCGCCCTCCACCGCGCCGCCGACCTCGCGATCCCAGAACTCCAGCATTGCTTCGGTGGAGAAGGCGCCGCCCTTGAGGTAGGTGTCCTGTGAGCGTTGAACCTCGAGTTGTTGGCGGCCCAGTCGCCCGCCCAGGTCGACATCGGGCCCCAACGCCGAAACGACGTCGTCCGGCTCGTCGGCGTCGACGACGCAGACGCACTTGTCGCCGGCTTGCAGGCCCGCACGCAGGTACGGGATCAGGATCTCGTTGCGCTCGGCCAAGCCCGGATAAAACACGCACACATGGTCGCCGGGGGCGAGATCGACGCCCGGAATTCCCACGGCAACGGAACTGGGCAGCATCGGCATGGCCCCTCTCGTGACGAACCCACAATAGGCAATGGAGTGGGGCGGTTTCTAGACCTGCCGGTACCAATTCCTCGGAAATGCTCAACCTTCGGGGGCAGCAACCGGCGCACCTGGCGGGTTCCGTTGGAACCCACTGGAACCCACCAGGTGCGCCGTGACCTACGCAGTTGTGCGTCGGGCTACTTCTTCGACTCCAGCTCAGCCCGGACGATGGCGGCGCCGTCGGCCAGCGCCCGCAGCTTGCCCGCCGAAATCATCCGCGGCAGGTTGATCAACCCGCAGTCGGTGCTCAGGCCGAGCCGTTCGGCCGGGACGAACTCGAGCACCTGGCGAATCGCTTCGGCGACCTCGTCGGCCGTCTCGGTGACCGTGCTCTTGACGTCGATGATTCCGGCGACGAAGTTCTTCTGCCATTCGTGATCGAGCAGCGGCTTGAGGTCATCCGGGCCGGTGCGGCCGACCTCGTAGTTCAGGGCGTCGATGTTGGCTTCCTTCACCTGGGGGAAGATGCCCTGCGCGCGCGCCGGCGCCGGCGCCGCCGCGGGCCGGTGGTCGAGCACCCAGGCGCCATTCTCCCGCTCTTCATCGTCCGGGAAGTAGCCGGGCGTGCCGGAGTAGTTGCCCCAACACGTGTGCACCCAGAATTGGCAGCCGACGCCCTCGATGGCCGCGTTGAGAACCTCGACCTCCCAGTCACCCATGCCGTAGGGCCAGACGAACTCGTCGACCTGGATGATGTCGCAGCCCAGGTCGGCCAGTTCCTTGAAGTCCTCGTTGAAGGCCTTCGCGATCGCCATCGCTAGTTCCTTCGTCTCCTTGTAGTACTGGTTGTTCGTAGCCGCGGCGAGAACCTGGATGCCGGTGTAGGAGATCTTGACCGGCTTCCTGGTCGCCTTGCGCACCGCCCGCAGTGCCGCCGTGTGGAACGGGTACTCCCGGCGTACCTCGCCGACACAGGTCGGCGCGTAGAGCGTGGAGTAGATCGGCAGCCCGATCGGCGGGCCGGACAGCTTGTAGCCGGTCATCCGCTCGATGTAGTGGTAGAGGATCTGGCCGTACGGGGAGTCGCCGCCGTAGACCTTGCCGTCGCTGATGATGTCGAGGCCGGCCGCCTCCTGGTCGTGCACGATGGCGCCGACGGCGTCCTCGTAGGCCTCGCGGCTGATGGCGTCGAAGATGAACTCGCCCTTGGGCAAGGTGGCGAAGGCCTGCCCGTCGTACCAGCGCGGGTTCGGGTAGTTGCCCACCATCGCAGTGGGGAGCAGTACGTCCTGAGAACCGATTCGCATGGGATACCCCTTTCATCGGAGGTTGCAGCCCCCGCGCGGCGTTTGCCGACCTCGTGCACGCTACGGAGATCCGGGGCGCGATTCTCCCCCCTCAGAGGGCGAAACCTGGCCGAGAGTCTCGTCCTGGGCGGGCGGATTTTGGCCATTTCCCACGAGGTCATCGATGCGAATTCGCCAATCAACCGCGGTGCAGGCAGACCCGTTGACGAGCACCGGATTGAGGTCCAGTTCGGCGATCTCGGGCACCGCCACGAGCACGTCCCCCACGGCACAGATCAGCGCGCACAATGCATCCAGGTCGGCCGGTTCGCTGCCGGGCGCTCCGTCGAACACGTGATGACCGCGCAGGTCCGCGAGCAGGCGCCGGGCTTGGTCGTGGCGCAGTGGGGCTAGGCCGACAGCAACGTCGTCGATCGCCTCGACGAACACTCCGCCCAGGCCGACCAGCACGACCGGGCCGAACTGCGGGTCGCGGATGCCGCCAATGATGACCTCGAGACCGGCGCTCTCCTGACGCTGGACAGGTACGCATGCACCGGCGCCCATCCCCAGCAGTTTGGTGGCCGCGGCGTGGACGGTATGGCGATCGGTCAGCCCCAGGTGCACGCCTTGCGCCGCACTCTTGTGCAGCAGGTCGGGGTGCACCACCTTGGCCACCACCGGGTAGCCGAGCTCCTCGGCCGCAGCGACTGCAGCCTCGGCGGTTGCGCACGTTTGTCCAAGCACAGTAGGGATTCCCGACGCGGCGAGCAGGGCTGCGCCGGCATCCGGGTCGAGCCAGCCGCTGGGCAACGTCATGACGTCAGCCGGCTTGGCCGGAGCAACCTGCGGGGGCCGGACGTTCGAGCGCACGACCCCATAGCGGACGGCGTGTCCGACCGCCCGAGCCGTGCGTTCGGGCCATTCGAAGCACGGCACCCCGGCGGTCTGGAGCAGGTCGGCCCCGGTTCGGGACGTGCGCGGCGCCACCCAGCACACGTAGACGGGCACCGGCACCGCGTCGGTCCGCAGCCGGCCGGCCGCGTCGGCCACCGCGCGAGCGACGCGCTCATCGGCGGAGCGCTGCAGCAGGATGGGCACGACGGCGTCGACCTCACCGGAGCGGGCGAGCCGCTCAACCAACAGCGGATACAGCTCGGTGAACCGGTCCCACACCGGCGTGATGTCCACCGGGTTGCGGGCGCTGGCGAACGGCGGCAAGACCTCGCGCAACTCCGCCTGCAGAGCAGCCGACAGCTCGGGGACGTGCACGCCTTCGTCGGCGAGCAGGTCTGCGAGTTCGACGCCCGTCCCGCCTGAGTTCGTGATGATGCCGACCCGGGGGCCACGGGGCGGTGGTTGCGTGTCCAGCGCCCGCGCCACGTCCATCATCTCCAGGCCCGATCGGGCCAGGATCACGCCGGCCTGGTCGAAGGCGGCCCGCCAGATCCGTTCGCTGCCGGCCAGCCCGGCGGTGTGTGACTGGACGGCGCGGGCGCCGGCCGCCGAGCGCCCGGTCTTGGCCACGATGACCGGCACCCGAGGCGTCACGACGCACGCCGAGTCGAAGAAGGCCCGGCCGTCCGGCAGGGATTCAAGGAAGAAGCACAACGTGCGGCTGGCCGGGTCGTCCCCCAAATAGTCGAGTAATTCGGCCGCGCTCAGGTCGGCCTGGTTACCCGCGGCATACACCTTGGCGAACCCGACCCGTTCGTCGACGCCGAGCGAGTGAATTGCCATGCCGTACGCCCCGGACTGGGTGACCAGGCTGATCCCGCCACCGCCGCGCGGCGTGCCGGCAGCCAGGGAGGCGTTCAGGGGAAGGTCGCAGTTCTGCACGCCGAAGCAGTTCGGCCCGACGAGCCGCACGCCGCCAGCCCTTGCGGCGGCCAGCACCTGCTGCTGCAGTTGCGCGCCGCCCGGCCCCACCTCGGCGAAGCCACCGCTGATGATCACCGCGACGGGTACGCCCTTGGCCCCCGCGTCGCGCACCACGTCGGCGACAGCCGCGGCAGGCACGACGACCACGGCCAGGTCGATGTCGCCCGGGACCGCCGAGAGCGTCGGGTAGGCCTTGCAGCCGGCAACCGAGTCCGACCGGGTCACCGGGACGACCTCGCCGGGAAAGCCGGACAGGTTGCGCCAGATCAGCTCGCCGGTCTTGCCCGGCTGGTCCGACGCCCCGACCAGAGCCACTCGCCGCGGCTCGAACAGTGCGGTCAGCGCCGCACTCAGCAGGCGCATCCCACGCTCTGTCCGTGGCTGAACGTGCGCCGCAGCTCCTCCGGTGCGAACTCAGAACGTCGCACGCCCAACGGGTCCACGGCCCGCAGTGCGGCGATCTCCGCGCTGCTCGGCAACGGCACTGAGCGCAGATCCGACGCCACCTGCACCTCGAAGCCCGTCGCGGCCCGCACCGTGTCGACGCTGACGTCGGGGAACAGCTGACGGAGGCGGGCCTGCCCGCCGTCGTCGAAGTCGAAGACACCGAGTTCGGTCACCAACCACTCCGGCCCGCCCCCGGCGAAGCCCAGCTCGGCCCGGCTGCCAGCCGGCGTGCGGTGGCCCATGTCGGTGATGAAGTCGCAGTGCTCGACCAGCGTGCGGCCCGAGCGGTGCCGCGTCGTCCAGAGCGACAGGTGGCCGATCGTGGCCGCGAGGTTGCAGCCACCGCCCCCGCCGCCAAGCTTCACCTTGGGACGCTCGAGCGGGCCGACGGCGGTGACATTAGTGTTGCCGTACCGGTCGATCTGGCCGCCGGAGAGGAACATCCGGTCGACGTCACCGCGTATCGCAGCGTCGAAGAACTCCTCGAACCGCATCCGGTAGGACGCGCCCTGCTCCAGGGCCAGATCATTTCCGGTCGGCGGGATGAACGGCGGCTCGGGGTTGATGGAGTACGTGGCGCCCTCGACCAGCATCATGTCCCGCGCGTGGCTGTGCCGGGCCACGTGCATCGCCACCTGCGCACACGGGCTGCCGAAGCCGTGGAAGACGACCTCACGGTCACGGATGG
The DNA here is from genome assembly GCA_025965875.1 of Pseudonocardiales bacterium. Taxonomy (GTDB): domain Bacteria; phylum Actinomycetota; class Actinomycetes; order Mycobacteriales; family Jatrophihabitantaceae; genus QHCC01. The sequence continues at coordinate 7,248 of JAOPWD010000407.1, read as the reverse complement.
TGCGGGCCAGCGCGACCACGAACCACTCGTCGATCGAGAAGCACTGTTCATTGCTCTTCGCGCGAGCGCTCATCGTGTGTTCGCTCCGCTCCTCGCTCGCTGGGGCTCGCTACGATGCTCACTCACCGGAACAGCTCCTTCCAGGCGTCGATCGACTCCGACCACTGGCCCAGTGCCGCCAGCCGGTCGGCTCCGACCAGCTTTCGGTAGGCCTCCTCGGTCGGCTGACCGGTGAGGTAACGGTCCAGGTATTCGGCCAGCTCGGAGCCACCGGCGGTGGCCGCTCGCACGTACTCGCCCAGGTGGGCGCGGTCGTAGGCGTACGCGGGGTAACACGACGCGGGGTGCGCGCCGTAGGGCACCTCGGCCACCGCGCTCACCAGGTGCGCCGGGATCGTCACGCCGGCCGCGGCCACCTCCTCGGCCGAACCGACCCGCTCGACCGTGGCGATGACGTTGCGCGAGGCGGCCGCGAAGCGCTCGTCGAGGACGTAGGGCTGATCGAGGTGCAGGTTCCCGCGCCGGTCACCGAGGGGGGCATGGATCAGCGCCACATCCGGACGCAACGGCGGGACCGCGACCAAGGTCTCGCCGGTGAACGGGCAGACCACCTCGCGGTATTCGGGATGCAGCCGGCGTATGTCGGAGCCTTTGACGCCCCGCACCGGCAGGAACGGCAGCCCGAACTCGGCCGCCCGCAGTTGGGTGAGGATGGTGACGCAGCAGCTCTCGCGGACCTCGATGGTGCCCGTCTCCGCCGCCCGCCGGTACGCGGGCGCCAGCCCGAGATCCTGTTCGAACCCGACGTAGCTCTCCTCGCAGACCGTGACTGTGCCGGTCGCGATGAGCACGTCGACGTCGATGCTGTGGGCGGAGCCGACGACATGCAACCCGCTGCGGCCCTGGCGGATCAGTTCACGCACCAGTGCCATCGGCAGCCGGGCCGACAGCCCGCCGCCGAGGGCCACCAACGCGCCGTCCTCGATCGAGCGCACGGCCCGGTCGAGGTCGACGAGCTTGTCGGTATCGAGATGGAACGCCACTGCCTGCTCCTTACCTCCTGCGCGACCTACTGCGCGGTCATCCCGCCGTCGGCGGTCACGATGGATCCAGTGACGAACGAGGCGTCGTCGCTGGCCAGGAACAAGGCCACTCGGGCGATCTCCTCCGGGTTGCCGAGGCGGCCGATCGGGTACTTGACGACGGTCTTGGCCAGCCCGGCCGCGAGGTCACCGTCGCCGCGGGCACGCAGCATGGGCTCCATGAGCGGGGTGAACACGGTGCCCGGGCAGATGGCGTTGACCCGGATCCCGTCCGGGGCGAGGTCGATCGCCATCGACCGGGTCAGCGCCACCACTGCGCCCTTGGCCGCGCAGTACGCGGCGAAGTTCGGGACCCCCACGAGGCCGGCTACCGAGCCCTGGTTGACGATCGCCCCGCCGCCGGCAGCGCGCAGGTGCGGGACGACCGCACGCGAGAACAGGAAGGTGCCCTTGACGTTGACGTCGAAGCAGCGGTCCCAGTCGTCCTCGGCGGCGTCGGCGACCGAGCCCGCGCTGTTCACGCCGGCGTTGTTGTAGAGGACGTCGATCCGGCCGAACTCTGCGGCGGCTCGATCCACTGCCGCCGCCACCTCGGCGGCGTCGGCCACGTTGGCGACGAGGGCGATCGCCCGGCCACCCTCGGCGACGATCTTGCCCGCAGCCTCGTCGGCTGCCTCGGCCCGGACGTCCACGACGGCCACGGCCGCCCCTTCAGCCGCGAACAGATTGGCCGCGGCCAGCCCGATCCCCGAGCCGCCACCCGTCACCAATGCCACCCGGTCGGCCAATCGTCCGGTCATAGTCGCCGTCCTTTCTCGATGGGAATTTCCTTGACTACCAAGCGGTCCAGCCGCCGTCGACCACGAGCGAATGACCCGTCATGTAAACCAGCCGGTCGGAGGCGAGCAGGGCGATGGCGTCGGCGATGTCCTCAGGTTGCGCGACACGGCCGAGCGGGATCTTGGTCTCGACCTGCGCGCGCAGCTCCGGCTGGTCGAGGCGCCATTGCGTCATCGGCGTCTCGACGAAGCCGGGACACACGGCGTTGGCGCGGATGCCGGCGCTGGCGTAGTCGACGGCCAGAGACTTGGTGAACTGCACCGCCGCACCCTTGGACGTCGTGTAGGCGCACCGTCCCGGAAAGGCGATCAGGCCGGCCACCGAGGCCACCGTGATGATGTGGCCCGAGCCCTGCCGCAGCATCGTCGGCAACGCGGCGCGGGTGCAGAGGAAGGGGCCGCGCACATTGACCGCCTGCACCCGATCCCACTCGTCGATCGGCGTCTCGTGGCAGCGCGTGGCCTCGGCCGACCCGGTGATGCCGGCGTTGTTGACCAGGACGTCGATGCGGCCGAACGTGGCCACGACCTCTTTGAACGCAGTCTCGACCTCCTCCGGGTCGGTCACGTCGGTCCGCAGCGTGAGTTCAGCGTCGGTCCCCCCCGCGTCGCCGAGGTCGAGGACGGCGACCCGGCAGCCGTCGGCGCTCAGCCGCGTCGCGGTGGATCGGCCGATGCCCGAGGCGCCACCGGTCACGACGGCGACCCGGGGGGTGCTGCTCACCGGGTCGTGCGGCTCGGCGGTCATCGTCGCGACCCGGCCGCGGCGTGACTTGGCGCTTCGGCCGGGCGGTCCGGGGCGGATTTCGCCTGAGCGGCCTGGGCCGCGAGCAGGATCGGTTCGTAGACCGGCGCATACGGCGGCGCGTAGGAGAGATCGGCGCCGGCCAGTTCGTCGACATCGAAGCCGGCCTGCAACGCCACGGCGACCACGTCGATGCGCTTGGCCACCCCGTCGCCGCCGACCATCTGCGCCCCGAGCAGCCGGCCGCCGGTCTCGTGGACGAGCCGGACGTGGACCGGGTCCGAGCCCGGGTAGTACTTGGCCCGGGACTTGCCGACGGTGTCGGTGGCGACTGCCGGCAGTCCCTCGGCCATGGCCTCGCCCAGGGTGAGACCAGTGCGGGCCACAGCCAGGTCGAACACCTTGACGACCGCGGTGCCGACGATGCCGGTGAACCGGGCCTGCCCGCCGGCGGCAACCGTGCCCGCGACCCGACCGGTCTTGTTGGCGGCCGGCCCCAACGGCACGAACGCCGGCCGGCCAAGCACGCGGTGGAAGGGCGCGATGCAGTCCCCCGCGGCGTAGACATCGGGCAGCGACGTACGCATCTGGTCGTCGACCAGCAACGCGCCGCCCGGACCGGTCGCGGCGCCGGCTTCGGCGGCGATCGTCGCCCCGGCGCGTACGCCGACGGCCACCACGACGACGTCCACTGGGACGGACTTGCCGCCCAGGATCGCCTTGAGCCCGTCGGGCGTGCGGCGCACCTGCTCGAGGCTGATGCCCAGGCGCAGGTCCACGCCGTGTCGGCGCACCTCCTCCTCGACCAGCTCCGAGATCGGCGGGTCCAGGTTGGGCATCAAGGCGGGCAGCGCCTCGGCCAGCGTCACCTTCACCCCGCGGGCGGCCATCGCCTCGGCCATCTCCAGACCGATGTAGCCGCCGCCGACGATCAGCGCCCGGCCGATGTGCCCGGCGTCGATCAGGCTGCGCAGGCTGATCGCGTCCTCCATCGTCCGCACGGTGAACACGTATGGGTCGTCGAGGCCGCGCAAGGGCGGCACGACCGGCGTCGCCCCCGTCGTGACGATCAGCCGGTGGTACTCCAGCCGGGCGTCGCGGCCGTTCTCGCGGAAATGCACGACCTGGTGATCGGGGTCGAGCCTGGTGACCGGGGTGTGCAGGCGTAGATCCACGCGGCGTTGCTCCCGAAAGAACGACGGAGGGTAGGCGAGCAACGCCTCGGCCCCGGCCACGACGCCGCTGAGGTAGTAGGGCAGGCCGCACATGCCGTATGCGGCGTACCCACCGGCCTCCAACACGACGATGTCGAGGTCGGGATCCAGCCGGCGCGCCGCGGACGCGGCCGACATCCCGGCCGCACCGCCGCCGACCACAACCAGTCGCTGGTGCACGAGGCACTCCCATCGTTCGTGGCTCACGGTAGGTCTGGCATGCGGCGAGACCCCATGGCCCGGCGGGACGAAGGATGGCGATTCATTCGTCCCCGCGGGCCACTGACGGCGCGGGGGTGCGGAGATACGTTCGAGCCCGAGTCTGAAGCAGGTCCTGGACCTGGACCGATGAGTGGAGGCGTTGCGCGGTGTGGGACTGTCCGAACTTCCTCGAGCTACCCGAGCGTGACCAGAAGCCGCGCAGCCGCGGCCTGACCCATGTTCTCGACAAGGGAATGACGACAGCAGCCCTCGAAGCCCTGCTGGCCCAGGCGGGGCACCTGATCGACGTGATCAAGATCGGGTGGGGCATCGCCTACATCGACCCGACGGTCAAGCACCGCGTCGCGTTGTGCAGCGAGGCCGGCGTCCTGGTGACGCTCGGCGGCACGCTGCTCGAGATATGCGTCGCCCAGGGCCGGGTCGACGAACTGTGCGAGTGGGCCGCTTCCGTCGGCATCGGCGCGGTCGAGGTGTCCGACGGGCTCGAGGCAATGACGTCCGAGCGCAAGACCGAACTGGTGGGCCAACTGTCCGCCCGACTCACCGTGTTCGCCGAGACGGGCGCCAAGGACGACCACGCGCCGGTGGTCACGGAGGAATGGCTGGCCGAGATGGCGACCGACCTCGACGCCGGCGCGTCCTGGGTCGTTGCCGAGGGCCGCGAGAGCGGCACGGTCGGGCTCTACCACGGCGACGGCAGCGTGCGCGCCGACCTGGTCGACGCGATCGCCGAGCGCATCCCGGTCGACCGGGTCATCTTCGAGGCACCACGCAAGTCCCAACAGGCGTGGTTCGTCAAGCGGTTCGGGGCAGGCGTCAACCTGGGCAACGTGCCGCCAGAGGAGGTCCTCGCGCTCGAGACACTCCGGCTGGGCCTGCGGGCCGACACTGCGCTGGCGGGCGTGCGGGTGTAGCCGTGATCGAAGATCCGGCGCCCAACACCATCACCCGGCCCTACCGCGGGCTGTCGGTTCAAGAGGTCGACGTCCCGCTCACCGAAATGGATCTCGTGCCGTACCTGCTCGGCCGCGAGGTATATCGCCGCACCGATTACCTACTGCTGCGCAACGGCACGGCGAGCGCGATCGTGGCCGTCCGCAAGGCATCGACCGAGCCGCTGTTCTCCCCGGTGGTCGAGGTCAGGGTGCTGGCCGGGCCGGACGAGGTCGTCTACGTGACGGCACCGGAGACTGATGTCAGCAACGCCACGGCGCTAGCCCTTGCGACGCTGCCCTACCGTCGCGCGGGCACCCGTGCCTACGCCGTGCAGGGACGCTACGAGCACGTGAACTTCATCTGGGAGCCCGCCCCGATCACCATCCGGGTGACCGAGGTGGTGCCGCCGCAGCCGCCCAAGCTGTTCGCCATGGCCGAGCAGGTGATCGCGTTCGACGAGGACCTGCCGCCCATCGATCTCGTCCTGGACGCGGTGGATATCCGCGAACTGGCCGCCGACAACCCTGCGGGGCACTACCTGCTGCCTTGCCGCGGCGCGGGAGTCGACGTCGGGGACGAGGTCTCGTTCCTCGACACCCGGCCGCCGGAGAGACGCGACTGGCTGATGGTCGGCTGCGAGCGGTCGCTGCAGTTCCACCAGCACTTCTACGGTGACGAGCCGCCCCGGGTAGACATCTGCCCGCGGCGGCGCGCCGCGCCAGCGGATTCGCAGGCCACGATGACCCTCACCAAGTGCTGCCTGCTGGAACGGGGCACCGACTTCGGCGACGGCACCGCAGTAGTCCCGTGGGGCGCCAACCTCGACGAAATCAGGCAGGCGTTGCGCTGGCTGACCGGAGTCGACCGGCGCGCCGAAGCCGCGGTTGGCTGAGGCGGGGCCGCGATGAGTGCCCACCTCGCTGACTCGATCCTGTACGGGCACTTGTGGGGAACGCCGGAGATCAAGCGCCTGCTCGACGACGAGGGTCGCGTCCAGTCGTGGCTGGAGATCCTGGCCGCGCTGGCCGAAGCCCAGGCCGAGGTCGGCCTGATCCCGGTGGACGCAGCACGGGAGATCCGCGTCCACGCCGACGTGAACCTGCTCGACCTGGAGAAGGTCGCGGAGCAGACTCGGGCCACCGGCCATTCCACCCTCGGCCTGATCCGATGCCTGCAGGAGGTGTTGCCGGAGCGGGCGCGGGAGTGGGTGTACTACGGCGCCACCGTCCAGGATGTCTCCGACACCTGGACCTCGCTGGTCATGCGCGAAGTCGGTGTGATCCTCGACCGCGACCTGGAACATGCGGTGTCGGCGGCCGTCGCCCTCGCCGAGAAGCATCGCGAGACGATCATGTGCGGGCGCACCCACGGCCAGCCGGGTCTGCCGATCACGTTCGGGTTCAAGGCGGCGGTGTGGGCAGCCGAGCTGCGCCGGCACTGCGAGCGGTTGGCCGACGGGCGGCATCGCTGGGAGGTCGCGCAACTCGGGGGCGCGCTGGGCACGATGGAGTTCTGGGGTGACGCCGCACTGCCGTTGCTGGATGCCTTCGCCGACCGCGTCGGGCTGGTCGAGCCTGAGGTTCCGTGGATCACCGCCCGCGATGGCGTGGCGGAGTTCATGGGCCTGCTGGCCATGGTGACGTCCACCCTGGCCAAGATCGGCCAGGAGGTCTATGACCTGCAGCGCCCCGAGATCGGCGAGCTGCGCGAGCCGTTCTCGCCGGGGCAGGTCGGCAGTATCACCATGCCGCACAAGCGCAATCCCGAACTGTCCGAACACCTCGTAACCCTCGCTCGCGTCGTCCGGGCCGACGCGAGCGTCAGCGTCGAGGCGATGATCCACGAGCACGAACGCGACGGGCGGGCGTGGAAGACGGAATGGGCTGTGTTCCCCGAGATCTGTCTGTTCACCGGCGCCGCTCTGACGTATGCCTGCCGCTTGCTCGATGGCCTCGAGGTCGACGCCGAGCGGATGAGCGCGAACGTCGCGGCCATGGGTGGGTACGTGCTGTCCGAGCCGGTGATGCGGGCGCTGGCGCAGCACGTCGGCAAGCACGTCGCCCACCAGGTCGTCTACGAGGCGAGCCTGGCCGGCCGGGAACACGGCCTCAGCCTGGAGCACGCACTGCTCGCCGATGCGCGGGTGACCGAGCACCTCACGCCCGATCAGATCGCCGAATGCCTTGACCCGCGCGCTGCCCTCGGCGCGGCCGGCGCATTCGTGGACCGGGTCGTGGGCCACCGTGCGG
>JAOPWD010000204.1 GCA_025965875.1 Pseudonocardiales bacterium | reverse complement strand
GCACTCCGGCGGTCAGCAGGGCGGCCGCTTTGCCGCCCGAGTGGCGATGATCGCGTCCAGGCCGCTGGCGTTGCCCTCGACTGCGTATTCGACATACGGTCCTGCGACTAGGTAGCACTGAGCACTGCACAACGAACGTGGTGCAGCGGTCGTCACTCTGCGCACCGACCGAGCGGACGCCCCCGAGCCGCACCACACCGGGCGCCGCCAGATCTCCCCGTCCAGGCCGGCCGCGGACAGCTCGGCACGCGCGATCGCGTCGGCCCAGCGAAGCCCGTTGAACCGCTCGTAGGTCGCCTCACCGTCGCCCGAACTATCGCATTGGTCGTCGTCCCGCGGCTGGCCGCATGATCGCCAAGCCCGTGCTCGACTTCGAGTCGGTGACGGTCACTGTGCGTCGGCCCCCGTTCCTGACCAGCACGACGGTGTGACCTGGAGCCGGGCGACCGGATCGTCCTGCGGGACGACGAGCGCACTGCGACATCGAGCGTCGCAGGCGCGGTCACCGAAGTACGGACGGTACCAATCTGCACCAGCAAACCCGAGGGGTCATCCGCTAGGGCTATTCCCATTCGATGGTGCCGGGCGGCTTGGACGTCACGTCCAGCACGACCCGGTTCACCTCGCGCACCTCGTTGGTGATGCGCGTCGAGATACGTTCGAGCACGTCGTAGGGCACGCGGGTCCAGTCGGCGGTCATGGCGTCTTCCGACGAGACGGGACGCAGCACCACCGGGTGCCCGTAGGTGCGGCCGTCGCCCTGCACGCCGACCGAACGGACATCGGCGAGCAGCACCACCGGGCACTGCCAGATCTCGCGGTCCAGGCCGGCGGCGGACAGCTCGGCGCGGGCGATCGCGTCGGCCCGGCGCAGAATGTCCAGCCGCTCGCCGGTCACCTCGCCGACGATGCGAATACCCAGGCCGGGCCCGGGGAACGGCTGGCGCCACACGATCTCGGTCGGCAACCCCAACTGCTCCCCGACGCGGCGCACCTCGTCCTTGAACAGCGAACGCAGCGGCTCGACGAGCGCGAACTCCAGGTCGTCGGGCAGGCCCCCGACGTTGTGGTGGCTCTTGATGTTCGCGGTGCCCGAGCCGCCGCCGGACTCGACGACGTCGGGATACAGCGTGCCCTGCACCAAGAAGTCGACGCTCTCGCCGTGCGCGCCGGCGTCCGCGACCACCTCGCGGGCGGCTGCCTCGAATACCCGGATGAACTCCCGGCCGATGATCTTGCGCTTCTCCTCGGGGTCGCTGACGCCGGCCAGCGCGTCGAGGAACTGGTCGACGGCGTCGACGACCTTCAGCTTCACCCCGGTGGCAGCGACGAAATCGCGCTCGACCTGCTCGGCCTCGCCCGCCCGCAGCAGGCCGTGGTCGACGAATACGCAGGTGAGCTGGTCGCCGACGGCCCGCTGCACCAGCGCGGCGGCGACCGCGGAGTCGACACCGCCGGACAGGCCGCACACCAGTCGCTTGTCGCCGACCTGGGCCCGGATCTTGGCCACCTGTTCGTCGATGATGTTCGCTTCGGTCCAGCTCGCCCGGGCGCCGGCGATGTCGTACAGGAAGTGCCGCAGGATCGCCTGGCCGTGCTCGGAGTGCAGCACCTCGGGGTGGAACTGCACGCCGGCCAATCCGCGCGAGACGTCCTCGAATGCCGCGACCGGCGCACCCACCGTCGTGGCGGTGACGGTGAACCCGGGCGGCGGCGAAGTGACCGCGTCGCCGTGGCTCATCCACACCTGCTGCGCCGACGGCAGCCCGCGCAGCAGCACGCCGGGATCGGATACCGCCAGCGAGGCACGGCCGAATTCCGAATCGCCGGTGTGCGCGACCGTGCCGCCGAGCGCCTGGGCCATCGCCTGGAAGCCGTAGCAGATCCCGAACACCGGGATGCCGGCCGTGAACAGCTCGGCGTCGGTCTGCGGAGCGCCGACGGCGTAGACGCTGGACGGGCCGCCGGACAGGATGATCGCTTTGGGGCGGCGGGCCAGCAGTTCGGCCACCGGCGTGGTGTGCGACACGATCTCGGAGTAGACGTGCGCCTCGCGGACCCGCCGGGCGATCAGCTGCGCGTACTGCGCGCCGTAGTCGACCACCAGAACGAGATCGGCCTGCATGCCCGGCAGTCTACGGGCGGCGTGCGGACGGCCATGGGTAGTGGAACCCGGTGAGTTCCTCGCTGACCTGCCACAGCCGACGGGCCAGCTGCTCGTCGCGTGCGAACGTCGACAGCCGGGCCGGGCCGATCGGGCCGCGGGTCTCCCCGAAGCGCAGCGGGCCGGTGTAGGAGCCGGGCCTGCCCTCGGTCGCGGCGTAGAGCGTGGAGCGCGCACCCGCCCTCGCCGATTGGGTGAACACCTTGACGAACATCGGCGCCACCGCGCGCATGAACCTGTTGGCGCCCATGCCCTGCGGATCGCCGACCAGCCCCGTTGACGCCACGCCCGGGTGCGCCGCGACCGACACCAGCGGCAGGTCGCGCTCGGTGGCCATCCGCTGCAATTCCTGGGCGAAGAGCAGGTTGGCCAGCTTGGAGTTCGAGTACGTGCGCTGTGGGTGATAGCCCTCGCCGACGTTGCCTTCGAGCACGCTGTCGGTCCCAGCGTGATGCGCAATGGAGGCCACCGTCACCACTCTGGGCGCGGGCGCGGTGAGCAGGTCCGGCAGCAGCAGTCCGGTGAGCACGAAGTGGCCGAGGTGGTTCGTCCCGAACTGCAGCTCGAAACCGTCCTCCGTGCTCGCGGGCTTCGGCGGTGCCATCACGCCGGCGTTGTTGATCAGCAGGTCGAGCGGGCCACGCCACCCGTCGGCGAACTTCTGCACCGACGTCATCGACGCGAGATTCAGCTCGGCGACGTCGACGTCAGCGATGGGCACGGCGGCGCGAATCCGGCCGGCGGCCTGCTCGCCTTTGGCAACGTCACGGCAGGCCAGGATGACGCGCATTCCGTGGCGGGTCAGCTCGCGAGCGGTGAACAGGCCGATCCCGGAGTTGGCCCCGGTGACGACGGCGACCCGACCGGTCACAACAGGTAGCCGGTCCTCTGTCCACTTCACATGAGAAACGTACGCGAGCAGCCGTGTGCTGCGCGTCCGCCACGGCACACTGGACGCATGACCGCCAAGGCAGTCCGCACTCGGGTGTGGCGCAACGGGACTCTCGAGCTCGAGAATTTTCCGTTCGAGGACGTCTCGGACTACCTCGAGCAGCCCGACTGCCTGGTATGGGCCGACCTGCTGACGCCCGATTACGACCTGATCTGCCAGCTCGCCGACGAGCTCGGCCTCGACCAGCATGCGGTCGAGGACTCCATCGCGGAGCACGAGCGGCCCAAGGCCACTCGCTACGCCACCCACCTCTTCCTGACGACCTACGCAATCACCCATGGCGCGGACCCCCGGGAGCTCGTCAGCAGCCGGGTCTCGGCGTTCAGCCTGCCGCGCGGCTTCGTCACGGTGCGGCTGGACGACAACTTCGACATTGACGCCGTCGTCCGGCGATGGGACGACAACCACGACCTGATGAAGTTCGGGACGAAGGCACTCATCCACGGCCTGCTGGATGAGATCGTCGACGGGTACTTCGACGCGGTGGAAGCGCTCGACGACGAGATAGAGGCAATCGAGGACATCCTCTTCGAGGAGAACCCGAAGGTGGCCAACGAACTGCAGCGCCGGACGTTCGCACTGCGCAAGTCTCTGGTGCAGATCAGGCGCGTGGTGCTGCCCATGCGCGAGGTCGTCAACACGATCATGCGCCGGGCCACCGAGGGCGACCACAACGCCGAGTTGGCGCCCTACTACGACGATCTGTACGACCACGTGCTGCGGGCCGCGGATTGGACCGAGTCGCTGCGCGACATCATCTCCTCGATTTTCGAGACGAACCTGTCGCTGGCGGACGCCCGCATGAACGCGGTCATGAAGAAGCTGACGGCGTGGGCGGCGATCATCGCAGTTCCCACCGCGATCACGGGGTACTTCGGCCAGAACGTGCCCTACCCGGGCTTCGGCCACCCATTGGGGTTCTGGCTGAGCGTCGCCTCGATCGCGCTGGCCGCCGGGGGCCTCTACTGGCTGTTCAAACGCAAGGACTGGCTGTAGCCGCCACCGTCACTCAACTGGCGAGGCTGGGCAGCGTGCCGGTGAACGTCCCGGCGGCGGCGAGGCGTTCGTCGCTGACGACGCCATAGAGCGTGTCGCGCTGCCGGGTGGTCCGCCCGGGCAAACCGCCGACGATCTCGCGCAGCTCGGCGACGGTCTTGGCCGAGCCGTGTTGGCTGCCGGCCATCCGGCTGATCGTCTCCTCCATCAGCGTGCCGCCAAGGTCGTTGACGCCGCCGGTGAGCATCTGCCGAGAGCCCTCGACGCCGAGTTTTACCCACGAGCACTGGATGTTGTCGATGCGACCGTGCAGCAGGATCCGGGCCATCGCGTGCACGACCCGGTTCTCGCGCAGCGTCGGGCCGGGGCGGGCGACGCCGGCCAGGTAGATCGGTGAGTTGGTGTGGATGAACGGCAGCCCGACGAACTCGGTGAAGCCGCCGGTCTGGTCCTGGATGCGCGAGAGCACCCGCAGGTGCCCCAGCCAGTGCGCGGGCTTGTCGACGTGGCCGTACATCATCGTCGACGAGCTGCGGATCCCGAGCTCATGCGCGGTGGTGACGACCTCGATCCACATCGCGGCGGGCAGCTTGCCCTTGGTGAGCAGCCAGCGGACATCGTCGTCGAGGATCTCGGCCGCCGTGCCTGGGATCGTGCCCAGGCCGGCTTCTTTCGCCTTGGTGAGCCACTCGCGAATGGACAGGCCGGTGCGCGACGCGCCGTTGACGACCTCCATCGGGCTGAACGCGTGCACATGCAGGTCCGGCGCGCGGCGCTTCACCTCACCGGCGAGGTCGAAGTACGCGGTGCCGGGCAGGTCGGGATGGATGCCGCCCTGCATGCACACCTCGGTGGCCCCGAGCGCCCACGCCTCCTCGGCGCGATCGCCCACCTGCTCGAGTGAGAGCGTGTACGCGTCCGCGTCGCTGCGGCGCTGCGCGAAGGCGCAGAACCGGCAGCCGGTGTAACAGACGTTGGTGAAGTTGATGTTTCGGTTGACGATGTAAGTGACCTCGTCGCCCACCGCGTCGCGCCGCAGGTCGTCGGCCAGCCCGGCAATCGCCTCGAGCGCAGCCCCGTCGGCATGGAACAGCGCCAGCGCGTCGTCGTCGGAAAGGCCCGCCGGGTCACGCTCAGCGCTGCGCAGGGCGGCCAGCACGTCGTTGTTCAGCCGCTCCGGGGCACCAACGCGCACGGCATCCTCGCGCACGGCGTCCCAGTCGCCGTAGACGTTGTCGAAGTCGTCGCGGCGATCCGAGGTGCGTCCCTCGGTGTCGATGGCGGTGTGCAGGTCGACGCGGCCGTCGGATCGCCAGCCGTCCTCGGGCTCCTGCCACGGGATCGGGCCCGCCACCGCGCCTTCGCGGGCCAGCCCCGTCGCCGGATCGGCGAGCGCGGCCACGTGCGGCATGATCCGCGGATCCAGCCACGGCTCACCGGCCTGGATGTAATGCGGGTACACGGTCAGCCGCTCGACCAGCCGGAACCCGGCATCGGCCGAACGAGCGGCGAGTTCCTCGATCTGCGGCCACGGCCGCTCCGGGTTGACGTGGTCAGGAGTCACTGGCGAGACGCCGCCCCAGTCGTCGATACCCGCGCCGAGCAGCAGCGCGTACTCCTCGCCGATCAGGTTCGGCGGCGCCTGGATGCGCGCGGACGGGCCGAGCACCAGGCGCGTCACGGCCACCGTGGCCGCGAGGTCGGCGATCTCGGCGTCGGGCATCCGGGCCATCGCGGTGTCGGGTTTGGCCCGGAAGTTCTGCACGATCGTTTCCTGCACGCCGTTGAAGGCGCGCGCGACCTTGCGGATGGCGAAGATCGACTCGGCCCGCTCGGCGAGCGTCTCGCCGATGCCGATCAGGATCCCGGTGGTGAACGGGATGTTCGAGCGGCCGGCGTCCTCGAGGACGCGCAGCCGGACGGCCGGGTCCTTGTCGGGTGAGCCGAAGTGCGCGCCGTGCGGGTCTTCGAACAGCCGCCGCGACGTGGTCTCCAGCATCATGCCCATGGACGGCGCCACCGGCTTGAGCCGCTGCAACTCCGCCCAGGACATCACGCCGGGGTTCAGGTGTGGCAGCAGGCCGGTGCGCTCGAGTACGAGGATCGCCATCGCCCGCACGTAGGCGAGCGTGTCGTCATAGCCGTTCGCGTCGAGCCATTCGCGGGCGGCGGGCCAGCGGTCCTCGGGGCGGTCACCGAGGGTGAACAGCGCCTCCTTGCAGCCCATCGCCCGGCCCTGCTCGGCAATGGCCAGCACCTGAGCGGGCGACAGGAACGGGGCCTCGACGCGGTTCGGCGTGGTGGCGAATGTGCAGTAGTGGCACCGGTCGCGGCACAGGCGGGTGAGCGGGATGAAGACCTTGCGCGAGTAGGTGACGACGCCGGGACGGCCCGCCGCCGCCAGCCCCGAATCGCGCACCCGCGCCGCGGACGTGCACAGGTCGACGAGGTCCTCGTCCCGCGCGGCCAGCAGGATCTCGGCCTCGGTCGCGTCGAGAGTCACGCCGTCACGTGCGCGCCGCAGAGCCCGGCGCATAGCGGAAGTCGTCACTTGTTGCTCAACCCGTCTCGGCCGGTCGCATTCCCTCACGCCGGAAGAGCCCGTAAACGGGGCAGGATCTCGTCGCCGTAGAGCCGCAGGAAGCGCTCCTGGTCCGGCCCCGGCGCGTGGAAGACGAGGTGAGTGAAACCGAGGTCGAGATACCGCTTGATCTGGCCCACGTGCTCGTCCGGGTCGGTGGACACGATGAAGCGGCTCGCGGTGTGCTCGACCGCCAGTTCGTCGGCCAGGCGCTGCATCTCGACGGGGTCGTGGACGCTGGCCTTCTGTTCCGGCGTCAGCGCGAGCGCGCCCCAGAACCTTGTGGCTTGCATTGCGGCGTCGCGGTCGTGGTCGAAGGAGACCTTGACCTCGATCATCATGTCCAGGTCGCTCACGTTGCGTCCCGCCTTGGCTGCCCCTTCGGCGACGGCCGGCAGCAGCGTGTCGGTATAGAGCTCGGGTGCCTTGCCCGACGTCGTGATGTAGCCGTCGCCGACCCGGCCGGCGTAGCGCGTGGCGGCCGGCCCTGAGCCGGCGAGATAGATGGGCACGGGCTGCTCAGGCCGGTCGTAGATCGTGACGTTGTTCGTGCGGTAGTACTCGCCCTCGAACGTGACGCGCTCCTCGGACCACAGCCTGCGGATCAGGGCGACCGCCTCGCGGAAGCGGGCGAAGCGTTCCTTGCCGTCGGGCCACTCCAGGCCCAGCGCCACCTCGTTGAGCGACTCTCCGGTGCCCAACCCCAGCACGACGCGGCCCTCGTAGAGGCAACCGAGCGTCCCGAACGCCTGCGCGACGATCGCGGGGTGGTAGCGGAACGTCGGCGTCAGCACACTGGTGCCGATCGTGATCCGTTCGGTGCTGGCGCCGAGCGCGCCCAGCCAGGACATGGCGAACGGTGCGTGCCCGCCGTCGTGGCGCCACGGCTGCAGGTGGTCGCTGACGAAGACCGAGTCGAACCCGACCTCCTCGGCCACGACGCCGTAGTGCAGCAGTTCCCGCGGCGGGAACTGCTCGTTGGAAGCCTTGTAGCCAAACCTTCGTGCGCTCAACGTGTCTCCTGGACGATCAATTCGGCCTTTTGGAATTCCTTGACAGTGGAGTAACCGCACTTGCCCATGACGCGACGTAGCGCGCCGAACAGGTTGCGTTCGCCGGTGGGATCCGACGTGGGACCGACGAGCAGTTCCTCGAGGCTGGGACGCTCACCGGCGGGGATGCCGTGATCGGTGACGACGGCGCGCGGGACACGCGGGTGCGCGGCCGTCGCGTCCCAGTAGTGGCCGTGGCCCGGCGCGTTCGCAGCCGCGGCCAGCGCGTCGCCGAGCATCACCGCGTCGGCGCCGCAAGCCAGTGCCTTGGCGATGTCGCCGCCGGTGGACAGGTCGCCGTACGCGACGAGGTGCACGTAGCGGCCGCCGGTCTCGTCCAGGTAGTCGCGGCGCGCGGCAGCGGCGTCGACCAGGGCGGTGGCCATCGGCACGTCGATGCCGAGCGCGGCGTGTGTCGTGGAGCCGAGGTGCGCCCCGTAGCCGATGATCACGCCGGCGGCTCCGGTGCGCATCAGGTGCAGCGCCGTCTGGTAGTTCGCACAGCCACCGACCAGCACCGGCACGTCGAGGTCGGCGATGAACGTCTTGAGGTTCAGCCCCGCCGTCTCGTTGTCCGCGACGTGCTCGGCCGAGATCACCGTGCCCTGGATGACGAGCAGATCGACCCCCTCGGCCAGTACGTGCGGGGCGAGCTCGGCAGTGTGCTGCGGGGACAGCCGCACGGCGACGCGCACACCCGAGGCGCGCAGTTCATTGACCCGGCGGCGCAGCAGGTCCGGCGAGACCGGCTTGGCGTAGACGCGCTGCAGCGTGGCGGTGTCGTAGTCGAGGGCGCTCAGTTCGGCTGCCGCGTCGTCGTAACGCGTCCACAAACCCTCGCCGTCGAGGACGGCCAGCCCGCCGAGGCGCTCGATCTCGACTGCCGTGTCCGGCGACACAACCGCGTCGGACGGAGCGGCAACCAGCGGCAGCGCGAAGTTGTGCGCGTCGATCTGCCAGACCGTCGACACGACCGACGAGCCGCGGGTGCGCCGCGTGGGGACCAGCGCGATCTCGTCGAGGTGGTAGGCACGCCGGGCGCTGCGGCCCAGCCCGATCTCCACGGTGTCCGGCATACCCCGAGTCTGCCGTACGGCCCTGATGGCCGCCGATTGTGGTTCGTTCACCGGGCGAATCGGGGGCAAGCGAACTGCAATCCGCTCCGATGTCAGAGGGCGGTGTGACGATCAGCCGCGTGGTCACCGCCGACGATGTGCGCCGGATCGCCAACTCGTTGCCGCGCACCGACGAGGTCCTGGTGCGCGACCGCGTCAAGTTCCGCATCGGCCGGATCGTCTACGCCTCGCTGTCGGTCGACGAGACCGTGATGGGCTTCGCCTTTCCCAAGGAGGAGCGGGCCGGTCTGGTGGCGGCCGAGCCGGACAAGTTCCTGATGCCGGTGCGCTCCGACGAGCGCTACAACTGGGTACGGGTCCGGCTGGCCGCGATCGACGAGGCCGAGCTGGCCGAGCTGGTGATAGACGCCTGGCAGATGTGCGTCCCCAAACGAATCGCCGCGGCCTACCTCGACGCAACCTCGTAGGCTCCGGCCAGCGATCTTCCTGCGCTGGGTACGCCCTGACGACCCAACGCGCAGGAAGATCCACGCGGCGTTCGCGATCTTCCTGCGCTGGGTACGCCATGACTGCCCAAGGCGCAGGAAGATCCACGCGGCCACCCAGTTCAGCCCGAGTAGTTGGGGGCCTCGACGGTCATCTGGATGTCGTGCGGGTGCGATTCCTTCAGCCCGGCCGCGGTGATCCGAACGAACTGGCCGCGCTCCTGCAGCTCCGGGATGCTGTGCGCGCCGACGTAGAACATCGACTGGTGCAGCCCCCCGATCAACTGGTGAGCGACGGCTGCCAGGGGACCGCGGTAGGGCACCTGCCCCTCGATGCCCTCGGGGACGATGTGGTCATCGCTCGGCACGTCGGCCTGGAAGTACCGGTCCTTGGAGTACGAGACCCGCCCGCGCGAGGCCATCGCGCCCAACGAGCCCATCCCCCGGTAGCGCTTGAACTGCTTGCCGTTGACGAAGACGAGATCACCGGGCGACTCGTCGCAGCCGGCCAGCAGCGAACCCAGCATCACCGTGTCGGCCCCGGCTACCAGCGCCTTGGCGATGTCACCGGAGTACTGCAGTCCGCCGTCGCCCACGACCGGCACGCCAGCAGGACGCGCGGCGGCAGCAGCATCAAAGATCGCGGTGATCTGCGGCACTCCGACCCCGGCCACGACCCGCGTGGTGCAGATCGAACCCGGGCCGACGCCGACCTTGACCGCGTCGGCCCCCGCGTCGACCAGCGCTTGTGCACCGGCCCGCGTGGCGATGTTGCCGGCGATGACCTGGAGGTGCCGGGTGGCCGGATCGGCCTTGAGCCGCCGGATCAGGTCCAGCATGAGCCGGGCCTGCCCGTTGGCGGTGTCGGCCACCAGGACATCGACGCCGGCCTCGACCAGCGCCGTGGCGCGCTGCCACGCGTCGCCGTAGAACCCGACCGCCGCTGCCACCCGCAGCCGCCCCTCGCCGTCCTTGGTCGCCAGCGGAAACTGCTCGGTCTTCACGAAGTCCTTGACGGTGATCAGCCCGCGCAGCCGGCCGCCGTCGTCGACCAGCGGCAGCTTCTCGACCTTGTGCTTGGCCAGCAGCGCGGCAGCGTCGTCGCGGCTGATGCCGACGGGACCGGTGACCAGCGGCATCGGGGTCATCAGTTCGCGCACCGTGCGCTTGGCGAAGTCGCCCGGGGCGACGAAACGCAGGTCGCGGTTGGTGATGATGCCGACCAGTACCCCGGTCGCGTCGATGACCGGCACCCCGGAGATGCGGTAGCGCCCGCACAGCGCGTCGACCTCGGCAATAGTGACATCGGGTCCGACGGTGACCGGGTCGCTGACCATGCCCGACTCGGAGCGCTTGACGAGGTCGGCCTGCCCGGCCTGGTCGTCGATCGACAGGTTGCGGTGCAGCACCCCGATGCCCCCCTGGCGGGCCATCGCGATCGCCATCCGCGCCTCGGTGACGGTGTCCATCGCCGCCGACACCAGCGGCACGGCGAGCGAGATCTCGCGGGTCAGCCGGGTGGCGGTGTCGGCCTCGGACGGGATCACGTCTGTCTCGCCCGGCAGCAGCAGTACGTCGTCGAAAGTGAGGCCGAGGGTGGCGAACTTGGCGGGCAGGCCGTCAAAGAGAGGCTGGTCGCTCAACGAAAAAACTCCTAAGGGGCGCCGGTACTTCATCTTACTTGCAGTCGTGTTAGCCCCATGGTGACCCTGGGACAAATGTCAGGGTCGATTCGGGGGGAAACCCAATGGCGCCCGGCCCAGGGCGCCGAGAGGGTTGGGCCATGACCCAAGTGAGCACCCTCTCCCCCGCCGTTGCGTCGCTCGTGGCCGCCTCCGCGACCGACGTCGTCAAGCTCTTCGGCTCCGGCGACACCGCTGTGCGAGCCCTGGACCGAGTGAGCATCGACCTGCTGCGCGGTGAGTTCACCGCGATCATGGGTCCGTCGGGCTCGGGCAAGTCGACGCTGATGCACTGCCTGGCCGGCCTCGACACCGTCACGTCCGGCTCGGTCGCGATAGGTGACGTCGAGCTTTGCGGCCTCTCGGACAAGAAGATGACGGCCCTACGCCGCGACCGGATCGGCTTCGTGTTCCAGTCGTTCAACCTGGTCCCGACGCTGACGGCGCTGGAGAACATCACGCTGCCGATCGCGATCGCCGGCCGCAAGCCCGCCCAGCCCTGGCTGGACAACATCATCGCGACGCTCGGGCTCACCGATCGCCTGCACCACCGGCCCAGCGAGCTTTCCGGCGGTCAGCAGCAGCGAGTGGCCGTCGGCCGCGCGCTGGCCGGCCGGCCGGAGATCATCTTCGGGGACGAGCCCACCGGCAACCTCGACTCGCGCTCCAGTGGCGAGGTCATGGGCATCCTGCGCCGCTCGGTCGACGATCTCGGCCAGACGGTCGTGATGGTCACCCACGACGCGCGCGCTGCCAGCTTCGCCGACCGGGTGCTGTTCCTGGCCGACGGCCACATCGTCGACGAACTGCGCGCCCCGACCGCCGAGACCGTCCTGGACCGCATGAAGGGCCTCGAGCGATGAGCGCGATGGGGATGGTCTCCGTCCGCAACCTCAAGGCGCACCGGGTGCGCCTGCTGCTGACCGTCGTCTCGGTGATGCTCGGCACCGCGTTCGTCGCGGGTTCGTTCGTGTTCACCGACACGCTCAAGAGCAGCTTCGACAAGATCTTCACGACCGTGGACGCGGGTGTCGATGCCCGCGTCCAGCCCAAGCACAGCTACGACCCGGGCGTGCCACAGGATCTCGTCACCAAGATCCAGGCCGTGCCCGGGGTCCGCACGGTCGAGGTGCACGCGGGTGCGCCAATCGTGCTGGTCGACAGCCGCGGCAAGAAGGTGCAGCCAGGCGGCGCACCCAGCGAGGGTGGCATGTGGACCCCCGCGGCCCAGTCCGTCGGCACACTGCCGACGTTCGCCGCCGGCCGCGCGCCCACCCGTGCGGGCGAGGTGGCCATCAACAGCGGTGCGGCCACGAAAGGGCACCTGACGGCCGGCGACCGCGCCAAGGTCGTCCTGCCCAACGCCGGCGTCGTCGACGTCACCGTCGTTGGTGTGTACAAGACCAAGGTCGAGACCGGCGGCTACATCGGCGTGCTGTTCAGCCGGCCGCAGGCCCTGGAGCTGTTCACCGACGGCAAGCACGTCGGCTCGCTCGACATCGCGGCCGCCGCCGGTGTGTCGGAGAAGACCCTCGCCGCCAACATCGCGCACACGCTGCCGTCGACGCTCGAGGTCCGTACCGGCACCCAGGCCCGGACGGACGACCAGGGCGGCATCCAGACCGCGCTGTCGTTCATCAACTACATCCTGCTGGGCTTCGGGTTCATCGCCCTCATCGTCGGCACGTTCATCATCTACAACACGTTCTCGATGATCGTCGCCCAGCGGCTGCGCGAGCTGGCCCTGCTGCGCGCCATCGGCGCCGGCCGCAAGCAGGTTCGGCGCTCCGTGCTCGTCGAGGCGGGTGTCATCGGCGTCATCGGCAGCGCACTGGGGCTGGCCGGCGGCATCGGCCTCGCCTTCGGCCTGCACTCCCTGCTCGACGCCCTGAACCTGGGCCTGCCGTCCGGTGGGCTGGTGATGACGCCACGAACCGTGATCGTCGCACTGGTCCTCGGCACCGGGGTCACGCTGCTCTCGGCCAACGCACCCGCACGCCGGGCGGCGCAGGTGCCACCCGTCGCGGCCATGCGCGAAGAGTTCGCCTCGACGAGCGCGGCCAGCCTGCGCCGGCGCACGGTGCTCGGCACCGTCGTCGCCGCCCTGGGCGCAGTGGTCACCGTCGCCGGCGTCACCAGCAGTTCCGCGGGCACGGGCGCGAGCCTCCTCGGCCTCGGCCTGGTCGGCGTCGCTGCCGGGGCGATGATGCTCTCACCCGTCCTGGCCGGTTGGATCATCACCCCGCTCGGCACGGTGATCGGACGCCCGTTCGGCGCCGTGGGCAGGCTGGCCCGGACGAACGCCGTGCGCAATCCGCGCCGCACCGCCGCCACGGCCTTCGCGCTCACCCTCGGCCTGCTGCTCGTCAGCGGCATCGCGGTCGTCGGCGCGTCCATGAAGGCGAGCATCAGCGGCATCGTCGACAGCACCGTGCGCGCCGACTACATCCTGGGCACCCAGTCCAGCGTCGACATCCCGCCACGCGCCGCGATCGCGGCCAGCAAGGTGCCCGGTGTCGGATCGACGACCGAGTTGCACAACGTCGCCACGCTGGTCGACGGCAAGCATGGCGTCGGCACCGGCGTCGACGGCCCGCTCAACGCCATCGTCAAGGTGGACATGAAGCACGGCGGGGGGACCACGACCGGGCACAGCATGCTCGTCTCGTCCGACACGGCCAAGAAGAACCACTGGACGATCGGCTCGCAGCACACGCTCTCGGTCCCTGGGCGCACACCGGCGGTGGAGACCATCACCGGGATCTACGCCGACAACCAACTTCTGGGGCCCTGGCTGGTGAGCGGTGACGTCTACCGGACCCTTACCCCGCCCAACGAGCAGGCCGACATCGTGATCCTGATCAGGGCCGCACCGGGCGCCGACCTGCACGCCTTGCGCACCGGGCTGGAACAGGCCACCAACAACTTCTACGTCGTGACCGTCCAGAACCGCGACGAGTTCAAGGGCCAGGTCGCGGGCCAGATCAACGGGCTGCTCGGCCTGCTGTACGGCTTGCTCGGGTTGGCGATCGTCATCGCGATCCTCGGCATCATCAACACGCTGGCGCTGTCGGTCGTGGAGCGGCGCCGCGAGATCGGGATGCTGCGCGCCGTGGGCATGCAGCGTAAGCAGGTCCGTCGCACCATCTACGTCGAGTCGCTGCTGATCGCGGTGTTCGGTGCCGTACTCGGCCTCGGCCTCGGCATCGCCTACGGCTCGATGTTCACCCGCACCTTGCGCAACCAAGGTTTGGACACGCTCAGCGTGCCGTGGACCCAGGCCGTCACGTTCCTCGTGGTGGCAGGGATTGTGGGGGTTCTGGCGGCCCTGTGGCCGGGCATTCGGGCCGCTCGGACCCGCCCGCTCGAGGCGATCGCGGCAAGTTGATAGGCACTTCGGTTGGCGGTGCGGGGCAACTCGGACTTACCCTCGTGACGTGACCTCTTGCGCGGCGACCCGGTGAACCTCGACGACGGACCACTCGACCCGTTCCTGGACGACCCGAGTGACCCAGCCGCCCTGCTCGACGACCACGAGCCGGCGCAGCCGCTCAGCGACGACGAACGCGCCGACGTGCTGGCCGATCTGGCCGAACTCGGCGAGTTCCGCACGACGTTGGATCCGCAGGGCATCGACGGCATCACCGTCGAATGCGGCGACTGCGGCGAGCAGCACTTCTTCGGCTGGGATCTGATGGCGGCCAACCTGCGCGCGCTGCTCGGCGAGGGCCGCACGCACGTGCACGAGCCGGCGTTCGCCCCCGATCCGGAGGCCTACGTCACCTGGGACTACGCCCGGGGCTACACCGACGCCGTGAACACGCTGACCAAGCGCCACTAGCGTTAACAGGGCCAAAACGAGCCTTCCTCCGCCCTGATCGGGTCACCTGCGTCTGCTCGATTTGCGCTACCCGCGTCACCTTTGCCCCCGTCGCTCTTTGGATAAGCAGACGGCCGCGCTAGAGCAGCGGCAGGTCAGCGGCACCGGAGGGCAGAGCAATGGCGGACGTGCGACGGCTACCCGCCCCGCGCGAAGGGGACTGGGACTGGCAGGCGCGTGCTGCCTGCCGCGGTAGCGACACCTCGACCTTTTACCACCCGGAGAACGAGCGCGGACCTTCGCGCATCAAGCGTGAGATCCGCGCCAAGGCCGTCTGTGCCGCCTGCCCGGTGCTCGAGAACTGCCTGCGGTGGGCGCTGGCCGCCCGCGAGCCGTACGGCGTCTGGGGCGGCATGTCCGCCGAGGAGCGCGAACAGGTGCTGACCCGCAAGCTCGCTTGAACCCGCAACTTCGACCGGTCGC
>JAOPWD010000402.1 GCA_025965875.1 Pseudonocardiales bacterium | reverse complement strand
AGATCTTCGGCCCAGTCTTCGGACATGCTCGCTCCCGTTTCTTTGCTCAGCCCGGTTTGCCAGAAGGTGGACGATACGCGGAGAAAGTCGCACCCCTGCTCGCGGCCCGGGTCAGCGTCAACTCTCGGCTTTCCCATGACAATGCCGGGCGCCGGGCGGTTCGAGAACCGGCAGGGCTGCCCAGATAAGCCAATGCAGCGTCGCTGTCACGTCCTTGCGACGTGCTAACTGTGGTAGACAGACGTTAAGTAACCGTTAGCAAGTTCGGCAGAGAGCTAGCAATGGATCACGTAGAGCGAGCGTTTGCAGCGTGAGGGATACCGTATTCGACCCCGCACACTCGGCCGCGTTCGGCAGTCGCGAACACTCAGTTGCGCAGACGTTCGTCGTCCTGGCTGATGCCCTGGTCGACGGTTACGACACCGTGGATGTGCTCGACCTACTCGTGGCAGCCTGCGTCCATTTGCTCGACCGCTCCGCCGCCGGCGTCCTGCTGGAGGACCAGCAGGGCGCGGTCGCGGTCGTATCGTCCTCGAGCGAGCGATCCCGGCTGCTCCAGGCGACCCAGGTCCAGAACGGCGAGGGTCCCAGTGTCGACTGCGTCCGGACCGGGGCCGCAGTCACCAGTACAGACCTCTATTCCGATCGCGTTCGATGGCCATCGTTCGTCCCGGGCGCCGTGACGGCGGGCTTTCGCTGCGTCACCGCGATACCGCTGCAACTGCGCGACCAGACGATCGGCGCGCTCACGATGTATACGCGCACCGAGATAGCGCCGGAGAATGTGCAACGCGTGGTGCAGGCATTCGCCGACGTCGCGACCATCGGCATTCTGCAGCGCCGTTCCAGTAACCTCAGCGAACTGGTCGTCGGACAACTGCAGCGCGCCGTCGAAAGCCGGGTTGTCATCGAACAGGCGAAGGGTGTGCTGGCCGAACGCCACAAGCTGAGCATGGACGCGGCATTCGCCACCTTGCGACGGCACGCGCGAAGCCACAACGACAAGCTCAGTGACGTTGCCCTGGCCGTCCTGAATGGCGATATCGACCCCGGCGCTGTCGCCACTAGTCCGTTGGTGGCCTGAAGCGCGTATTGACTCCTATTGCGTGTGTGCGAGTACGTCGACGGACTCGCTGCTTCGGGTTGTCTTGCTCCAGTTCGTGCGGCCCCGCACGATGCGGCTCACCGCGCGCCAGGCCGCGAGATAGCCGATGTAGTTCCACGCGATCATCAGATGGCCGAGAACGAGTGCCCTGCCGACGCTGACGGCACGGGTGCGCCGGGCGTAGACGAACCCGATGAGCAGATTCGGTGCGAAGGCGAGCAGGTACCACAGCAGGGCATAACTCATCTGCCACGACAGCCCGCCGAGGTCGGTCGCGAATACGCCGCGGCCGGAACCGGCGATCAGCCGGAAGACGATCCACTGCTGCAGGACCGACCAGGGCAGCACGATGAGCCACGGGACGAGCAGGTAGGACGTCACCTCGAGGATCGCGACCTCGTTCACCCTCGTCGAGCGCCACAGTTCCGGCACCCGGCGGATCGAGGACAGGTGCCCCTGGTACCAGCGGGTGCGCTGCACGAGCAGCCGGCGCATGGTGTCCACCGCCTGCTGGTCGACGTAGGCGTGCGTCGTCGTCGTGACCCGCCAGCCCGCCGCGATCAGCCGCAGCCCGAGATCGAGATCCTCGGTGAGCGAACGGCTCCAGGGCTCGCCGTCGAGTTCCTGCAGGGCGCTCAACCTGGTGAACTGCCCGTTGCCACCGAGGCTCACGGTTCCGCTCATCGAGCGGGCGAACTGCGACAGCGCCGAGATCATCCAGAACTCGATGTCCTGGAACTGCGCGATGAGTTTGCGTCGTTCGCGGATCCGCACGATGAGTTGCACGCCGCCGACCTTGGCCGCCGCGAACTGGTCGAGGGCCGCATTGACCGCGCCGGCGCTGAGCCGGCCGTCGGCGTCCATCACGCCGACGACTACATCGTTCGGGTCCAGCCCGCGGGCCGCGGCGTCGCTGACCACGAGGGGGTAGGCGGCGTTGAGTGCCGCGCCCTTCCCGCTGCGCGAGTCCGCGCCGGAGCGGGTCAGCACCATCAGCCGGTCACTATGGCCGCATGCCGCCGCCGCGGCGTGGGCCCGTTCGGCGGTCTGATCGCTGGAGCCGTCGTCGATGACGATGACGGTGCAGCGTGGCTCCGCCAGCAGTCGTCGCACGCTTTCGCCGATCACGATCTCCTCGTTCAGGCAGGGCACGAGGAAGTACAGCGCGTCGTGCGAGCTGTGCCTGGGTGCAGTCTCCTCGGACTCCTGGCTGCCCAGGCGCAGACCGTTCTTGTGGGCAACGCGGACGCCCAGCACCATCGTGATCATGAAGTAGGGCAGGGCCATGGCCAGCACGATCTGAGAGATCCAGCTGAAGACGTGCTGCATGCGTTGGGCCTAGCCGATCTCGGGACGGGCCCTGCGGCGGCCGATCAACACTGCCGCGAAGGCAACGCCGGCCGCGCAGGTGCCCACGACCGTGAGCACGGACCCGAAATAGGTGTGCGCAATCTCCAGACCCGGATCGATGCCCCATACCGACACGCTCGTGCCGATGGCCGTCAGCCGGACCACGTTCACCAGGATCAGGATCGCCACCGCGACGGCCACGCCGGTGAGCGTTCGCCAGGGCGAGAGCGCTCTGAGCAGCATCAGCGGCGCGCCGCAGATGAACACGGCGGCGAGCAGGTACGCCACGCTGCACTCAGTGGTCAGGACGAAGACCGAGTGCACTGCCGCGTCCTTGTACAGGATCATCAGATGCCGTGCGGGCACGGCGATCGTCGTCTGGCCCGTGAGCAGCGCGATCGAGTGTCCCGAGATCGTCGCCTCGATGCCACGCCAGGTGTTGGCCAGCGCGATCAGCGCGACGCCTGCCGCGGCGAAGAGCACCGCGGCAAGACGTCGCACCCACTGGGCCGAAACGCCCTGCGGCTGGCTGTGTCGTGCCCTACTGCGTGGCACGACGGCGCCCCCACCGCATCAGGAGCAGGCCACCGACGAGCAGCACCAGAGCCAGCTCGACGTACCACGCGACGGCGAAGCCAGTTGTGGCCAGGCTGCTCGTGGTGAGACTGCTCGTGGTGAGACCGAAACCGACCGCCGGAGTCTTGCCGTACATGACGTCTGCCCTCGGCCTGGTTGGGTCAGCGGACCTGGGCCGGCCGCCGCCGACGGAACATCAGTACGGCCATTCCGCTGACGAACGCGGCGAGCGTCACTGCCCACGCGGCCGGACCGAACAGCGGCGCCTGCGGTACGCCCGAGATCGGAGCGGCGGCCGTGGCGTTGATCGTGTCGCTGTCGAGCGTGACGGCAGCGCTGCCGGCAAACAGCCGACCCTGCACATTGACGCCGGTCGTAACGGTGATCGATGCCGAGGCCAGGATCGTGCCCCGGAAGAACGAGTTCGTGCCCAACGTGGCCGAACTGCCGACCTGCCAGAAGACGTTCGCGGCTTGCGCCCCGTTGGTCAGCAGGACGTGGCTGGCCGAGGCCGTGACCAGCGTCGACCCGGCCTGGAAGATGAACACCGCGGCGGGGTCGCCTTGCGCGTTCAGGGTGACATCGCCGGTGATCGCGAACGAGCTCGGGTCGTTGTAGACGCCGGGCGTGAAGGTCATACCGCCGATGTCTGTGATCGCAGGGAAAGTCTGGTCGGGCGTGCGCGCGGCCGCGTCGATGTAGGCGGCAGTGATGTCGGCCTTGGCCGCCGCCGCGGAGGCGTCAGTGGCGTGGATCGTCCCCGGGGGATTCACCACGCCTGGCCCGAAGCCGGTTACGGCTGTTCCCGGGCTGACGCCGAGGTTGCCCACTGCGTCCACATCCGAGCTGACGACGGTCAGCCCGGTGTTTGTCACCGTGGTGGCGGCCAGGACCGCGAATGTCCCTCCGGTAGCGCCCAGGTCCACCGTTGCTGGGCTGGTGAACGCGAACGCGGGAGAGCTGGGCATGCTCAGCACCAGTGCGCCGACGAGCAGCGCAAGGTAGGCGCCGCGACGTCGTGCCGTGGCGCGTGGGTGGGCAGTACCGGACGCAGTGTTACGCAGAGCAATCAACGTCGCCGCCTAAGAAAATGAATCACGTACGCGGCGAGGGCGGTTGCGGGGTCTGGACAAAGATCCGGGCGCGTCTGAACATCAAACTAACACAGATTTTACAGATATTGACACCCGCTTATCCGAGCATGACGATTTCGGTTTGCGACTTTGACAGGAGATGCGGCAAATGACCGGACGAATCCGAACTTGGCTCGCGAGCAGCTGTGGACTGGTACTTCTCGTAGGTGCGTTGGTCGCCGCGTCGGCGAGCAGCTCCGCGCGCGAAGGCAACGACTTCACCTCGACCCGGGTGAGCGGCATCAACGTCGACGCCACGACGATCCCGCAGCTGCAGCACCTGATGGACCAGCACAAGCTCTCGTCCGAGAAGCTCGTCACGTTCTATCTGCACCGTATCGAGGAGCTCAACCCGAAACTGCATGCCGTGATCACCGTCAGCCCGACGGCGAAGGCGGACGCCCGTGCCGCAGACCGGGCCCGGCGCAATGGCGATCACCGTCCGCTGCTCGGTATCCCTGTCCTGGTCAAGGACAACATCGACACCACCGGGATGCCGACCACCGCCGGCTCACTGGCCCTGGCCGGCAGCACCCCGCCCAACGCGTTCATCGTCGAGCGGCTGCGTGCCGCGGGCGCCCTCATCCTCGGCAAGACGAACCTGTCGGAGTGGGCCAACTTCCGCGGCAACCAGTCATCCAGCGGCTGGAGCGGCGTCGGCGGCCAGACCAACCTGGCCTACGCGCTTGACCGCAATCCGTGCGGGTCGAGCTCCGGCTCGGGCGTCGCTGCCTCCGCCGACCTGGCCACGGTCACGATCGGGACCGAGACGGACGGGTCCATCGTGTGTCCGGCCAGCGCCAGCGGCGACGTCGGGATCAAGCCGACCCTTGGCCTGGCCAGTCGCTCGGGAATCGTGCCGATATCGGCAGAGCAGGACACGGCCGGTCCGATAACCCGCAACGTGACGGATGCCGCGGTGGTCCTCGGCGCCATCACCGGTGTCGATCCCAGCGATCCCGCGACCAGCGCGCAGCCCGGCAACGTGCACACCGACTACACGACGTTCCTGCACGCGGGAGCGCTCAACGGCGCCCGCATCGGGGTCTGGCGAGCGGGCAACTTCGGCCTCAGCCCGGAGACCGACGTCATCATGGAGGCGGCAATCGCCAAGATGAAGGCGCTCGGCGCCACCATCGTCGATCCGACCGACATCCCGATCGGGCCGGCGTTCGATCCTGAGTTCACCGCCCTGCTGTTCGAGTTCAAGCACGACATCGCGGCCTACCTCGCGCACACCGCGCCCCAGTACCCGAAGACGCTGCAGGATCTGATCGACTTCAACAACGCCCACTCGGCGCAGGAGTTGCAGTTCTTCGGTCAAGAGGTGTTCGAGCAGGCCCAGGCCACCGGGACGTTGTCCGACCCCGCCTACATCAAGGCGCGCCACGACGCGACCTCGATCGCGCAAAAGGCGATCGACGACACCCTGGCCACCAACCACCTCGACGCGATCATCGCCCCGACCAGCACGCCAGCCTGGACGACCGACCTCATCAACGGTGATCACTTCAGTGTCGGTTCGTCCAGCCCCGCGGCCATCTCTGGCTACGCCAGCATCACCGTGCCGGCCGGCACCTCCTTCGACCTGCCGGTCGGGGTCTCCTTCATCGCCGGCAAGTGGGCCGAGCCCAAGCTGATCGCGCTGGCCTACGCCTGGGAGCAGGCAACCCACGTCCGCAAGCCACCACAGTTCCTGCCGTCGATCCCGGTGACGGGTATGACGTCCGGGCGACACGATCGGGTTCGCACCGACGCGCCGCAGCGAGCCGCCACACCGCACGCTCCGATGTGACCCGAGTTGCGCACGCGGTCGCAGCCCTCGTCTCGAGTCGGGCGCTGGCCCGGGTATCGGTCGCCTGGCTGCTGTTCGTCCTGGCCGAGTACTCGGTGTGGATCGCGATGCTCGTGTACGCCTACGGTCGCGGGGGCGCGACCGCGGCCGGCGTGGTAGCCGTGGCTCAGCTGGTTCCGGGCATCGTCGTGGGGCCGTTGTTGTCGACCCTCGCCGACCGCCGCTCGCCGGTCCTGCTCCTGGTCGGTGGGTACGTCGTGCAGACCGCGGGTATGGCCGGCACGGCGGTCGTGCTCTACGCCGACGGCCCGGCGCCGGCCGCGTACGCCGGGGCAATCGTGGCAGCGACCGCGGTCACGGCCACCCGGCCGGCGCAGGCCGCGCTGATACCGGCATTGGCCCGGAACCCTGACGAGCTGACTGCGGCGAACGCCGTCATCAACTGGATGGAGAACCTGGGCATCATGCTGGCCGGAGTGCTGACGGGGCTGGCCCTCAGCACCGGCCAGCCCGGCCTGGTCTTCGGGTGCGGTGCGGGCTGCACGACCGTCGCTGCGGCACTGCTCGCCTCGCTGAAGGTTCGGG
Source organism: Pseudonocardiales bacterium (assembly GCA_025965875.1). Taxonomy (GTDB): domain Bacteria; phylum Actinomycetota; class Actinomycetes; order Mycobacteriales; family Jatrophihabitantaceae; genus QHCC01. The sequence continues at coordinate 5,311 of JAOPWD010000402.1, read as the reverse complement.
CCATCGCGGTCAACGACGGTGCGGAGGAGCCGGGCACGCTGACCGCGGTGCGCGAGGGGCTCGAGATCCTCAAGCAACGTCCGCAACCGCGCCTGCTGGTGGGGCTGCTCGGTGCGGAATACGCCGTTATCGGCGCCCTGGACGTCCTGTTCGTCGTGCTCGCGGTCTCGGTGCTGCACGAGGGCCCGCAATGGACCGGCTACCTGAACACCGCCTACGGCGTGGGCGGCATGGTGGCCGGCGCGGTGACGATCAGTTTGCTCGGGCGCCGGCTGGGCACACCGATCATGTTGGCCGCCGCCACCGTATGCATCGGGCTCGCACTCAGCGCGTTCTCCCACCACGCCCTGATCACCGTGCTGCTCCTGGGCGCGATCGGGCTCGGGCGGGCCGTGCTCGACATGGCCGCGCATACGCTGCTGCAACGCACCGTCCCCGCGGATGTGCTCGGGCGGATTTTCGGCATCGTCGAAGGACTGTCCATGGCCGGTCTGGCCGTCGGGTCGCTGCTTGTCCCGTTGCTGATCCACCTGGGCGGAACCGGCGCGGCGCTGATCGGCACCGCCGCGATCCTGCCGCTCGCCCTGCTGCTCGGTGGACGGGCGATCACCTCACTGGACGCGGCAGCGCGCGTGCCCATCGTCGAGATCGCCCTGCTGCGGTCGATGCCGCATTTCCGGGCGCTGCCGACGCCCGCACTGGAAGGCCTGGCCCAGGCGGCCCGACGCCGCACGTTCGCCGACGGTGAAACGATCATCCGACAAGGTGACGAGGGCGATCTGTTCTACGCGATCGCCGACGGCCAGGTCGACGTCCGTGTCGACGGAGTCCACGTCGCCACCAACCGGCGCCCCGACGGTCTCGGCGAGATCGCGCTGCTGCGCAAGGTGCCCCGGACGGCGACAGTCATCGCAGACGGCCCGGTCGTCCTCTACGCACTGGACGGCGCCGCATTCGTCACCGTCGTCACCGGGCACGACGCGACGCGCCGTCATGCCGAAGCGGTGGCGACGTCGCGGCTGGGCACCGACCCGAACTGACCCATTCAGGTGCGGCGTAGTCGTTCGGCGACTGCGGCCTCGATCTGGGCACGCAGGCTCGGCTCCTGGTCCAGCAGGGTCCGGAACGACGCTCCGGGGAGCAGCAGCAGCCGGCCTGCCTGCGTGCACCAGACCGTCGCCAGCCGGGCGTAGCCGTAGCCGCCACCCCAGTCGCGCGCCGCCAACTCGCCGAAGAAGTCGCCGGCGCCGGCGGCCCGGACGATCTCGCCATCGACGTCGATCTCGTAGGTGCCGGACAGCACGACATAGAAGCTGCGGTCGGCCTCCCACTGCCGGACGACCGCCTCTCCCGCCGCGACGTCGACGAGTTGAGCGCAGGCCACCAGGTCGTGCAGGCCGGCCGCGCTGAGCGTCGACAGCAATGCGACCTGGCGCAGTTCACCAGCCCAGCCTTCGGTCGAACCACCGACGGAGTCGGTCGCGGCGACGGCGTCGCTGCGCGCCTCGGGCGCCGGGTCCAGCGAAGTGCGGGCGGCCGGCGCGTCGGCGTCGGCGAAGTGGTCGATGACCCGCCGGACGTCCTGCTCGGCACTCGTCGGATTGAGCACGCAGAGCCGGATGGCGTGCCGGCCGGCCAGCCGGGTGGTGGACACCAGGGCGTCACCGGTTTGGGCCAGCGACGCGACGAGGGCGGCGCCGCGAGCGACCGTCTCGTCCTCGGTGCAGCCGGGCCACTCGCGCCGGAAGCAGACGATGCCCAAGGCAGCCGGGGCTGCCAGCGTCAACTCCGGACGCTCGCGCACCAACTGCTCGGCCAGCTGCGCGAGTTCGATGTTGCGCGCGATGGTGTCCCGAAAAGCAGCGAGCCCGAAGGTCTGCACCGACATCCAGATCTTGAGCGCCCGGAAGCCGCGCGAGAGCTGCAGGCCGCGGTCGGCGAAGTTGACCTCGCCGATGCCGTGCGCGTCGTTGTCATCCAGATAGTCGGGGTGGATGGCGAACGTGCGCTCGAGCAGCGCGCCGTCCCGCACCAACACGCTGCCGCACTCCATCGGTTGGAACAGCCACTTGTGCGGGTCGAGCGTGACCGAGTCGGCCCGTTCGATGCCGCTGAGGGCGGTGCGTCCGTCGGCCGTGAGCGCCGCGAAACCGCCGTACGCGGCGTCGACGTGCAGCCACAGCTCCTCCTCGGCGCAGACATCGGCCAGGGCGCCCAGCGGATCGACAGTTCCGGTGTTCGTGGACCCGGCGCTGGCGCACACCGCGACCGGCACGCGGCCGGCCCGGCGATCGGCCTGCACCGCGGCTCGCACCGCCGACGGAGTCAACCGCCACTGCGCGTCGCTCGGGAGCACCCGGATCTGTTCCGGTCGCAGCCCCATCGCGCGAGCGGTGCGCGGCAAGGAGGAATGTGCTTGATCGGAAAGGTAAACCACGCTTGCGTCTGACGGACCGCCCGCCGCCTCACGCGCCACGAGCATCGCCGTCAGGTTGGCGGCGGAGCCACCGGTCACGAGCAGGCCGGCGGTTTCCGCTGGCATGCCCAGCCAGTCCCGGAACCAGCCGAGCACCTCGAGCTCGATCTGGGTCGCGGCAGCAGACTCCATCCACGCGCCGCAGTAGGGATTACTCGCCGCCGCCACGAGTTCGGCCAACGCGGCAGGCCACGTCGTGAAGCTGGGCACGAACGCGAAATACCCCGGGTGGTCGGTCCGGCTGGCATACGGCAGGACGTCGCGGGCGACGCGAGCGAGGACGTCGGAATAGTCGCTGGGGCCTTCGGGTGCACCGCCGCCCAGCAGCGCCTGCATCGTCTCGGGTGCGGCCCGGCGCAGGACCGGGTCAGCCCGCGGATCGGCGAGGCGGGCGACGAGTGCATCCACCGTCGCGTAGCCCGCGCGGCGCATCGCCTCGACGTCCAACTGCAGCGCGTGTTCCATGCTGACCCCCAGCGGCGTCCACCCGAGGCGTCAGAGTAGGGGACCGAGTAGGTCTCCGCGCGCTAGAAGAGGCCTTCAGGCAGCGCCCGCGCCGGCACGCTGAACGGGTCGAATGACGCCCGGGCCGGGTCGATGACCTCGAACTGCGTCATCATGTCGTGGTCCTCGTGGACCATGTTGTGGCAGTGGATCATGTACTTGCCGCGGCCCTCGAAGCGGATCAGCACCCGGATGGTGTCGCCCTCGGCGGCGTAGACGACGTCCTTCGGCCCGACCTCGTACGGAAACGGCGGCTTGCCATTGCGGTCGACGATCTTGAACTCGACCAGATGCGGGTGCACCGGATGGAACCAGCCGCCAGAGGAGTTGCGAAACACCCACAGTTCGACGGAGTCGGAACGCGGACTGGCCTCGACCCGGGTGAAACCGCTCTCGACGACGTCCTCCCAGGTCCGGCCGTTGATCGTGAACTGACCGCCGCCGCGGTTGAACTCGAATACCCGCGTCTTGACGGCGTCGCGCACCTGCAATGCCATCGTGGGGTTGCCCGGGTTCAGCGTGTCTGGGATCGAGTTGTCGCGGGGGTCGAACGAGTCTGCTACCACGTCGAAGGCCATCACCTTGTCGACGTTGACGTAGTTGATGTTGTTCTTCGGGCTGCGGTTGCCGAGCACAATCCGGCGCCCGACCGGGTACTTGCTGAAGTCGATGACGATCTCGTAGCGCTCCGCCATCGCGGCGCGCAGGCTGGTCACCCTGATCGGATGCTCCACCAGGCCGGCGTCGGTGCCGATCACGGTCATCGCGTCACCGGAGTCGAGGAAGAGGTTATGGGAGCGAGACACCGAGGCGTTCAGCAGGCGGAAGCGGTACTTGCGCCGCTTCACCTTCATCGCCGGCCATGGCCGCCCGTTGACCAGGATGACGTCACCGAAGAACCCCGAGCCGTCGTGATTGTCAATGAGTAGCGAGCCGTCCGGCTGGAACATGGCGTCGCTGACGATGAGCGGCACGTCGTAGTCGCCATGCGGGATCGGCAAGGAGCGTTCTAGCTGGTCGAAGATGTGATACTGCGCGGCCAGCCCCATCTGCGCGTCCTCGGCCGTGTGGAACACCCCATGGTCGTGGTACCACAGGGTCCGGGCGCTGGTCGCGTTGGCGTAGCGGTAGTCCTTGTACTGACCGGGATTGGTCACGTCGCTGGCGTAGCCGTCGTACTGCGGGTCCGATGGTGCACCGTGCAGATGAACTGACGTCCACGGCGTGAAGCCCAGCGTCGGATGCTGGCGCGGCAGGTTGTTGATCTGTCGCATGACCGTCCGGCGGCCTTGGTTGACGTGCACCGTCGGCCCGGGCACCGAGCCGTTGTAGCCCCACAAGACGGTGTGCAAGCCCGGGATCACCTCGGCCTGGAACGCCATCATGTGGACCTTGTAGTAGTCGGTTGTGCTGTCCGTCCGGAACGTCCTCAACACCGGTGGCACGCTGAAGGGGACTGTGAACGGTGCCGGCAACTTGCTGGACGCGAGCCGTGGCGGCAGCGCCGATTGCGCCCCCACCGTGCGTTCCAGCGGAAGCAGCAATGCCGCGCCGCCAAAGACTCCGACCTTCAGTACGTCTCTGCGCGGCACCGTCATGAGTTCCCCCGAACGTGACGCCATCGTAGGAAACGGGCGTCAAAGATTCGGCAAATGACTTTGGGGCGCGCGGCAACCTGGACGGACAGCGGCCGTGTTCGTGTCGCGGTGAACTCCGGCGGCCGTGCCTGCGTACTTCCCGGTTAGGGGTGCCAACCCCCGCCTTACCTCCCGTCCGGAGAAGGAGCAGATGTGGTCACCATCAGGAAGTTGACTCTCACCGTTGCGGCGGCAAGCGCAGCCACCCTCGCGGTTGCGATGTTGTCAACGACGCCCGCCCTCGCCAGCAGCGAGCATCACCACGGACACAACGTGATCCGCGCTGAACTGGTCGGCAGCATGCCGGCCCCGGCCAGCCCCACGATCGCGAAGATCCAGCCCGGCGGAGCGCCGTGGGTGAACGGACCCAGCTCTGTTCGCGTCCGCGACAACGGCAGGATCGACGTCCACATCCGAGGTCTGGTGATTCCGCCGCCTGTGGGCACCGGCGTGAACCCCGTCCTCTCCGCGGTCGCCACCCTGGTGTGTGGGGACATGGTTGACGCCACCGGCCGCGGGTCCACCCAGCCGTTCGCGCTGAGCACAGCCGGTGACGGCAGCACGCGCGACCACATCCTGGTGCCGAAGCACTGTCACGACGCGGTCGTGCTCATCCAGCCCGCCGGCAACAGGGCCGTCTACATCGCCTCGACCGTGGACGAGGAGGACGACGACTAGCCATCCCCCCGGGTGA
>JAOPWD010000396.1 GCA_025965875.1 Pseudonocardiales bacterium | reverse complement strand
CGGAAGCCCCCTCGGGGAGCGACCATGAGTCGGCCGCGCTGACCATGAAACCCTCGAGCGCGACAGCACCGCGAGAAGGCCACCATTTGTAGATCGTCGCCTTGCCCACTCCGGCCCGCGCGGCGATCGCCTCCATCGTTGCCGCCGCCAGGCCGCCTTCCATCATGAGCTCCCCCGCGGCGGTGAGGATCGCCCTACGGCGCGACTCGCTGCGCGGTCGCCCGGGTCGTGCAGGCGTCCCGGTGCCGGCCGCCTGCCGCCGACGCCCCGCGGTACTCACGCCACTCCCTCAATCATCCTGAACTCCATGTTCAGTATGACCAAGTATCCGCCTGAGTGAGCGTGAGCATCAGTGGTCTGCTGTGGTCCGGTCCGTAAACCTGGTCCTCAGCGGAGCCGTGGCGACAGGGTCAGTACCACCGTTCGCTTCAGCGCCGAGTCTGGGCAAAGTGGCTACCCCCGAGGCAGCTGGGACCGCACACCGACTTCGAGGTAGGCATTGCTGAACGGCAAGCATCGCAGGTGTAGCGCGTCGATGTCATTCGGTGTGATCTGGGCGAGGGGGGAGCTTGCCGCGCAGCCGCAGTTGCGGGTCGAGGCACCAGTGGTGGCGAGGCGCAAGGCGCATGAGGCGAAGATCAGCCGACCGACGGGCCGAGTTCGGTGATGCCCGGACGCCGTCCACGGCGGCCCCAAGCCTTCGACTGCCGACCAGATGCCGACAGAGAAGATCCGGAGCCGATGCCCAGCCTGGCTCATTCGCAGCCCGACCCAGTCGCAGGTGTGCCACTGGATGACGGCACCTCCGAGCGGACGCGCACTAGATGCGGCATCGAAGGACGTTCATGCGCGGGTCCGGATTGATCTGACGCGTGAGTGACCGCGGCGCGAGGTCAAGGGCGCCAGTCGGAGGATGTCATCACGTCGGCCTGCCGTGGGAATACCTTGTGCGTCAGTACGCGATGGACCTCCTCGTCGCCGTCCAGGCAGAGGTCCTCGAGCACGGTTATCTCGTAGTCCTGGTCGGCTGCTTCGCGCACCGTCGACAGCACAACGCCGCTGGTGGCGATGCCGCCAAGTACGAGACCGGCCACCTCGTGTGACCGCAGCACTAGTTCGAGGTCGCTACCGGCGAAGGCGCTAACCCGCTTCTTGGTAACCACGACCTCTCCGTTGCCCCGTACTAGTCGCCGGTGCGGCTCGACGGCGGGGTCGCCGAGGACCATCCGTGATCCTGCCTTGGCCGCGGCGAACATCTTGTTGCGTGCGGAGATCTCTGGGTGGCCTGGGCTGAAGGCGACGCGGACGAGGACGACGAGCAGACTTGCCTGCTCGGCCCGTTCCTGGGTCCGGACGACGCGGTCCAGGTACGCGTCGGTCGCACCGTAGCGATCAACGATTTCGTTCTGTAGGTCCATGAGAAGTAGGGCTTGTGTCATGTCCTCGATCCTGCCTTCCGTGTCTGAGGAATCTGGCCTTGCCGTGGCGCTCGACGGCCTGGCGCCGGTTCGCCGAAGCAGGTTGCTCTCGGGAACGTCGATCGCCGATCCGAACGCCGCATTCGAGCACGGCGACCCGCTGTCAACGGCGCCATGGAACAGATGGCTGGGAACGGCTGATCAATGCCGATGATCTGGACACGATCGCGGTTTTGGCCGCGCTCCCGTCGGATGAGGCTCTGCGGCAGGGTCAGGCCCCGGAGCTATCAGGTCAGTGACAAGGGCACGCAGCACCGGAAGCGCGTGCTGCAGCGCTCGCGACTGGCTGACTGTGCGGCGGTGTAATGCTTCGGCTAGGAGGCGGGTTGCGGCGTCGTCACTGTTGGCGGCCGCCGCGTGTCCTCGCTGCGTCAGCGCCACCGTGTGCCGACGTGCGTCGTCGGGGTCTGCCATCCGTTGGACCAACCCGAGCTCGACGAGCCGATCCACGGCGCGCGAGGCGCTGGGTGCGGTAACGGCCTCGCGGCGTGCCAGCTCACCGAGGTGCAGGGGGCCCGCCGCGGCGAGGGTAGCGATGATCGAGGACTGGGACGCCGTCAGGCCGGATGCGGCGCGGATGCGCAGTTTGCGGTTGAGCCGGCCGAGTACCAGGCGCAGCTCGGCGGCGAACTGCGCGTCGTCCGGCCCGGCCGTCATCACGTGTCCGCCAGCCTTGGCACGTGCCGTCGCCCGGTCGTCGGCTCGTGGAGCGGGGCCACCGTGTCGCCAACAGCTCCGGGCACGGTGTTCGCGTCCGGTTCCGCATGGATGTAGCGCGTGCCCCGGAACAGCGAGGCGACCGCGCCGATCAGTGACAAGACAATCGCCGCGCTGAACACAATGACCAGCGCGTGGTGGAAGGGGGCCGAGATGAGCTGCGGGAAGAACTCCTTGCTGGTCAACGTGGATAGGTCGGCGCCGTTCGTGGCCGACGCCGGCAGCGCCCCCAGCGTCGTCCCAAGTGGGTTGTAACCGAGGAACGCCGCGAACAGGCTGCCGACCGGCGGCTGGTGGCCGATTGAGGATGCGACCGACTGCGACACACCGTGAGCCTGTAGACCGTCAGTCAGTGCACGAGGCAGGGTCTGCGCCAACCCGATGATCATCAGGGTGAAGAAGACCCCGATCGACAGTGATGTGCCTGAGTTGAAGAAGGTGGCGCGCATCCCTGATGCGGCGCCCCGCCGGTTGGCCGGCACGCTGTTCATGATCGCGGTGGTGTTCGGCGCGGAGAACAACCCCGAGCCGATGCCATTGAGCACCAGCAGACCCGCGAAGGCCCAGTAGTTGAAGTCGGTAGGCAAGAGCATCAGGCCCAGGAAGCTCCCCGCAACCAGCACCAGGCCGCCCGTCGCGAAGGTACGCGCGCCGAACCGGTCGGAGTAGTAGCCCGACAGTGGGCCTACGACAAGGAACGCAGCGGTCAGCGGGAGCAGATAGATGCCCGCCCACAGCGGAGTGCTCGAGAAGCTGAATCCGTGCAAGGGGAGCCAGATGCCCTGTAGCCAGATGATCAACAGGAACTGCAACCCGCCGCGGCTGATGGAGGCCAGCAGGCCGGCGAGGTTGCCTGCCGAGAACGCCTTGATCCGGAACAGCGACATGTCGAACATCGGATCGTCGATCTTCGCCTCGACGACACTGAACACCACGAGAAGGGCGGTGCCGCCGATCAGCCCCGCCAGCACCCACGGGTTCGTCCAGCCCATGTTGTGGCCGCCGTAGGGCTGGATGCCGTAGGTGATCGCGGCGAGGATGGCTGTCAGGCCGACCGCGAGCAGCACGTTGCCCCACCAGTCGATGCGCGCCGCCGTGCGTGCGCTGGTCTCACGGAGACTGCGGTAGGACCACACCGTCCCGAGCAGACCGAACGGTACGGAGATGAAGAACACCAGGTGCCAGTCCACCGGCGCCAGCAGGCCGCCGACGATTAGACCGATGAACGACCCGCCGATGGCCGCCACCTGATTGATGCCCAAGGCAAGGCCACGGCGCTCCGCGGGAAACGCGTCGGTCAAGATCGCCGTCGAGTTGGCGAACAGCATCGCCGCGCCCACCCCCTGAACCACTCGCCACAAGATCAGCCACAGCGCCCCGCCGCCCTGTGTCAGCGGATCAAACACCAGCGCCACCGACCCGACCGTGAACACGGCGAAACCGAGGTTGTAGATCCTCACCCGGCCATACATGTCGCCGAGCCTGCCCAGCGTGACGACGAGAACAGCGGTGACCAGCAAAAAGCCCATCAACATCCACAGCAGGTAGCTGACGTTGCCCGCACGCAGCGGATCGAGCTTGATGCCGCGGAAGATGTCCGGCAGCGAAATGATCACGATCGACGAGTTGATGGTCGCCATCAACACGCCCAGCGTCGTGTTGGACAGGGCCACCCACTTGTAACGCGGGTGATCACCCTCGACGGCGAACCGGGACACCGACCTGGCGCGTGAACTCATTCGAGACTTCCATCTTCTAGCTTCGTTAGCAAAACTAACAATATGCCGCTCGTGCTTGTGTCGGCAAACACGCAGTCCGATCCTTGCTTCAGTGGCACTCAGCGACCGCAGTCACGGCCGCGACTGTCCCCGCCGTGCACGTTGCTGACCGACGCCGGTCCACCCCTGAGGCGCGGGCCGGCTGCAACCGTGGTGGGGCGGTCGATTTCTATGCCGGTGATCATCTCGCCGATCGGTGTGCAGGCGGTCCACCCGGACGGTGAGGTCGCGGTCGCGGCCAGGGGACCGCGCGGGTCTGAGCCGTTCGGGTAGCAAGCCGATCGAGGAGACGGTGGTCGCCAACCCGCAGACGTTCTTCCCGATGTAGTGGGTCGGGAGGCGCGAGGAGATGGCGCACAGCTGCCTGGGTCAGGGCGCAGTGAGTGCCCGGAACGCCGTCGCGATGATGTCGACACACGTATCTGGCGCAAGGACTGTGCTGTTGAGCTGCAGGTCGAACAGTTCGGGGTCGTCGATGTTGACGTTGTAAAGCCGCCGAACATAGTGTGCGCGGGCGTTGTCGACCTCGGACAAGCGGCGCTCAGCGGTGCCGACGTCGATGCCCTGCGCCAG
>JAOPWD010000371.1 GCA_025965875.1 Pseudonocardiales bacterium | reverse complement strand
GACGATCTCGCCGTCGGGCACGGGTGCCGTGGGGGAGTACAAACCCTTGTGTTCGAAGAACATCACGGGGTCGGGGTCGCGCACGGCAGCGGCCATAAACCCGCTGACATCAGCCGGTGTGGACGGCGCAACCACCTTGTGCCCGGGCACCATCATCGCCCAGTTCTCGACCGACTGTGAGTGCTGCGCGCCGTAGCGCAGGCCGCCGCCGTTGCCAGACCGGATCACGAGCGGAAAGCTCACTTGACCTTCGGTCATGTAGCGGCTCTTGGCGATCTCGTTGGCGACGATGTCCCAGCAGACCGCGAAGAAGTCCGAGAACATGATCTCGGCGATCGGGCGCAGGCCTGTCATCGCGGCGCCCATTGCGGCACCGAGGATCGCCTGTTCACTGATAGGGGTATCTCGCACGCGAGTCGGCCCGAATCGTTCTAGCAGGCCGGGCGTCGCCTTGAACACACCGCCGGCTGCGCCGATGTCCTCACCAATGAACAGCACTGAGTCGTCGCGATCCATCTCCTGCGCTATGGCGCGTGCGACTGCGTCACGGTAGCTCAGTTGCGCCATGCGGCACCTCCGTCAGCCCAGACGTTCGTCATCAGCCTGTCCGGCCCCGGTGGGGGCGCAGCCTTCGCTGCCTCGGTGGCGACGTCCACCTCGTGTGCTGCCTCGGCGTCGATGGCCACGATCTCTTCGTCGGCGACTCCCGCCTGTCGCAGCCGGGCGCGGTAGACATCGGTGGGGTCGTACTGCGCCCACGCCGCAGCCTCCTCGACGCCCTTGTACTTACCGGGATCCGCACGCGAGTGACCGCCCGAACGGTAGGTCTGTGCCTCGATCAAGGCGGGCCCGCCGCCGGTACGAGCGCGGTCCAGGAATTGCATGGCGGTGAGGTAGACGGCGTCTGCGTCGTTGCCGTCGATGAGGATGTGCTCGAGCCCGTAACTGGCGGCGCGGTCGGCTGCGGGCCGGTCCACTGCGGTGACGTCGCCGATCGGCGTGTACTCCATATAGAGGTTGTTCTCGCAGACGAACACGACGGGCAGCTTCCACACGGCCGCGAGGTTGAGGGCCTCGTGGAAGGCGCCGATGTTGGTGGTGCCGTCACCGAAGAACGCGACCGCAACACGCGGCTCGCCGCGGTATTGGGCAGACCACCCGGCGCCGAGCGCGATCGCCAGGTGTGCACCGACGATGGCGTAGGACCCCATCACACCGTTGCCCACGTCGGTGAGGTGCATTGAGCCGCCCTTGCCGTGCAGCAGCCCGTTGTCGCGGCCGAGCAGCTCACCCATGACGCCGGTCATCGACGTCCCACGAGCCAGCGTGTGGGCATGGCCGCGGTAGGTCGCGAACGTGTAGTCCTCCGGATGCATCGCCTCGCCGAAGCCTGCCGCCACCGCCTCCATGCCGAGAGACAGGTGGCTCGTGCCCTTGACGAGGTTCTGCAGGAACAGGTCGTAGGCCCGCTTCTCGAACTGGCGCATCCGGGTCAGCTGCCGGTACAGGGCCAGCGCCGTCGGCCGGTCCACCGTCCCGGGCGGGCGGTACAGCAGAGCGGGGTCGACGCCGGGCGGACCGCTGCGCAGTTCTGCCGCGGCCCGGTCGGTTGGTGGTGCTGACATCGTGTCCTTCTCTCCTGCGTGAGTGTCGGTCGCTCAATATGGGTTCGTGACGAAGAGTTCCTCGGCCGGGAACAGGGTGAGTAACGCCGGCCCGTCCGCCGTGACCACTACTTCCTCCTCGATACGAGCGGCAGATTGACCGTCGCTCGCGGGGCAGTAGGTCTCCAGGGCGAATACCATGCCTTCTTGCAGTTCGATCGGGTGCTCTATCGAGTTGAGCCGCGAGATGATCGGCCGCTCATGCAGACCGAGTCCCAAGCCGTGCCCGAACTGCAGGCCGAACGCAGCCATCTCGTTGTCGAACCCGAACTCCTCTGCCCGCGGCCACAGGCGCGCGATCTGGTCAGTGGCCGTACCGGGTTTGACCAACTCGATGGCGGCGTCGATCCACTCCCGGGCGCGGGCGTACGCGTCGCGCTGCTCTGGAGTAGCCCGCCCTACTGCGAACGTGCGGTAGTAGCAGGTCCGGTAGCCGTTGAAGGATTGGATGATGTCGAAGTAGGCCTGGTCTCCGGGGCGGATCATGCGGTCGGAGAAGTTGTGCGGGTGCGGGTTGCAGCGTTCCCCGGACACGGCATTGATTGCTTCGACGTCGTCCGAGCCCATCTCGTAAAGCCGCTTGTTGGCCAGGGCGACGATCTCGTTCTCGCGCACGCCGGGCTTGAGCGCCTCCGTGATGTCCTGGTACACGCCGTCGACCATCGCCGCGGCGGTAGACAGCAGGGCGATCTCGTCGGCGGACTTGATCAGCCGGGCATCGAGCATGACCTGTTGCGCGTCGCGCACGGTGATCCCCAACGCCTGCAGCGCCAGGAACATCGGCGTTTCGGCAATGTCGATACCGAGCGGCAGGTCGGCCAGACCCTCGCTCCTGAGAATGTCGTGGATCTCCGCGGCGGCCGCGTCGATCAGCCCCGCATCCGGGGCCACTCCACCGCGCAGTCCGAGCATGCCGGGCCTGCTGTTCTCCGGCCGGATCCACGGGGAGTAGAGGCGGTGGTGCTTGGCGGCCGAGCCGAAGTCCCACACGA
>JAOPWD010000342.1 GCA_025965875.1 Pseudonocardiales bacterium | reverse complement strand
CACGAGGTTTGCCTCGCCGATGAATCCGGCGACGAAGGTGTTGTTGGGCTGGCGGTAGATTTCCTGTGGCGTGCCGACCTGAACGACCAGTCCGTCCTTCATCACCGCGATGTGATCGGCCATGACGAGTGCTTCGACCTGGTCGTGGGTGACGTACACCGACGTGATGCCGAGTTCGGTGGCGATTCGGCGCAACTCCGTGCGCATGAGCGAGCGCAGCCGAGCGTCCAGGTTTGACAGCGGCTCGTCGAAGAGCAGCACGTCCGGCTTGGCGACCACAGCTCGGGCGAGCGCGACCCGCTGCTGCTGGCCGCCGCTGAGGTAGGTCGCGCCCCGGTCCGCCATCGTCGACAGGCCGACGACGTCGAGCACTTCGGCGACGCGTGTGCGGGCCGCCTCGCCACGCATTGCTCCACTGCGGGCGTGGCGCAGCGCGAAGCCGACGTTCTCGGCCACGGCCATGTGCGGCCAGATCGCGTAGTCCTGGAAGACCATGCCGATGTTTCGCTTGAGTGCGGGGACGGTGTGCCGGGCCGAGGCGACCACTGTGTCGCCGATCGAGATCTCGCCACCGGTGGTCTCTTCGAGACCGGCGATGCAACGCAGCAGGGTGGTCTTGCCTGAACCCGACGCCCCCAGTAGGACGAAGAACTCGCCGGGCGCGATGGTCAGGTCGACGCCGCGCACGGCGTGCACCGCGTGGCGCTGGCCCGCTGCCGGATACGTCTTCTCGACTCTGATCAGGCGAACTTCCTTCATGTGAGCGCACAGCCTCCGTCCGGTCTTGCCGATGGTCCGGTCATGTCAGTGCCGTGCCTCCTTTCGGGCCGCGTAGCTCCGCGCGAGCACGGTCGCGGTCACACTGATCACCGTGAGCAGCAGGCCGAGTGCCGCGGCAGTCTGCACGTCGCCGAAGTTCCATCGCGTGTAGAGCTCGACGGCGACCGTGCGGTTGGCCGACCCGGCGAGGACGACGGTGAGCGTTAGGTTCGACAAGGCGTACGCGAACGCCAGCACCCAGGCGTTGGCCACCGACGGCGCGGCCAGCGGCACGGTGATGCGCAGCACGCGAGACAAGAAGCCCGCGCCGCACATCTCGGCGGCGTCCTCGAGATTGCGGTGGATCTGTCCGATCCCAGCCGTGGTGATACGCGTCGTGACGCCCAGGGTCACGATCACCATGCCGATCACGAGCAGGGTCATCGTCCCGAAGAGATGGATCCTGGTGTGCGACCCCAGGTACAGCGAGCTGAACAGCAGGCTGACTCCGAGCACGACACCGGGGATGCCGTGGGTAATGAACGCGAAGACGTCGGCCACCTTGCCGAGCAGGCCTCGCCTGCGAAGCAGCAACCAGCTGTTCAGCGTGGCGAGCGTGCAGGCCACCGTCGCCGCGACTACGCCGAGGATGAGGGTGTTGCGCAAGGTGCTCTTGAACGTCGACACCGTGAATACGCGGCGGTAAGCCTCGAAGGTCGCATGCTGCAGACCGGAGAAGCTCGGCGTCGAGTAGAACGGCTGGGTGCTCATCCAGAGCAGGATGAACAGCGGCAGCACCACCACGGCCAGCACGTAGCCGAGCACCACGAGAAGCGCGACCGGGCGCCAGACGCCGGGCAGTTGGATCGTCCTGCGGCGGTAGGACTTGCCGGTGATCACCGCGTACCGCTCAGAGCGGCCGATCATCCGGTAATACCAATACATCGGGATCAGCGCGAACACGAGCAGCAGCACCGACATCGCGTTGGCGACGCCGTAGTGCGGTAGCCCGGTCGTCGTGTTGAGCTGCTTGTAGATGGCGGTGCTGAACACCTTCGTGCCGCTCTCGAGGCCGAGCACTGCTGGGATGTCGAAGGCCTGGGCCGCGGTGACGAACTGGTAGATCAGCACCGAGGCCAAGCCAGGCGCCATCAGGGGCAGCACGATCTCCACCATGCGGGCGCGGCGGCCGGCGCCCGTCATGTGCGCCGCCTCTTCGAGCGCGCCGCTCGTCGAGCGCACCACCGGGGCGACCAGGAGCAGCGAGAACGGGACCAGCAGGAAGCCCTGTACTGCCGTGATCGACAGCAGCGAACTGGAGTTCAGCGGGCCGGGCCCGTTGATACCCGGCAGCCACTGCAGCATCTTGTTCACGAGCCCGACCTGCGGATCGAGCAGCAGCCCCCATGCGATACCGGCGACCACCTGCGGCATGGCCACGGGGGCGACGATGAGGGCGAAGAACAGCCCGCGCATGGGCAGGTTGGTGCGCTCGAGCAGCACCGCCAGGCCGAGGCTGATCAGCAGACCGATGGCGAGCGAGCCGACGACGAACACGATGGTGTTGACGATCGGGCGCACGAGCGTGCGGTCGGTGAAGACGTGGATGTAGTTGTCGAGCGCCAGATGGCTGTTCGACGTGAACGGCAGCCCCAGAGGGCTCACCGTGAAACTGCTCCACAGCAACACCAGAAGCGGAACGGCCACCAGCACGACGGTGACCAGGCCAGCCCCGGCGGCGAACGACGGACGCAGTCGCCGACGGCTGCGGGACGAGACCGGAGCCACGACTGGGGTGGTCGTGGCTCCGGCCGGCGCCGCCGCGGCAGCAACCGGCTCGGCCGGCAGCGGGTCGCTCTCCTGCAAGCTCATAGGTCAGCTGCCGCCGAGCACTCCGGCGATCTTCGGCGTCACTGATGCAACGATCGCGGCCTTGTCCGCCGTGTCGTAGCTGACGACCTCACCACCGGATGAGGCCTCCTGCGGCAACTGGTTGGTGCGGTTGTCCTGCTTGGCCGTCAGCAGCTGGCCGCCGGTGGCCGAGGTGTACCAGATGGCGAACAGCATCGCGGCGGCCTTGTCCTTGGCGCCGGATGTGAGGTACCAGAGCGTGTCCTGGACGAGCACCGGCGTGGGCACCTTGACGTCCAGCGGCGCGCCGCTGGCCTGCTGGGTCTTGACGTCCTCGAGCACCGCGGGCCGCAGCGCCTGGGCGCCGGCCGACAGCTTCACCAGACCGGCGGTCGAGCCCTTGATGATCGCGGGGTTCGTCGTGGACTTCAGCGACTTCACGTACTCGACCGTCGCGTCCGCACCCTTCGACACGGCGAGGATGTTGAACGGGAAGCCGCGCGGGTCGACGCTGAGCTTGCCCTTCCACGCCGCGTTGTTCAGCTCGTCCCAAGTCGAGGGGACCGTGCTGGGATCCTTGACGACGTTCTTGTTGTATGCCAGCACGTAGACCGACTTGTACTCGATCAAGCCGCCGTCCGCGCTGATCGTGTTCGCGGGTACCTGGTAGCCGGCCCAGCCTGGGTTGGAGTTGATCAGCTTCGCATCGACGAGCGTGGGCATGAACTCGCGGCGCCCCTGGATGATGTCCGGCAGCGCCTGGCCGGCCGCCTGCCCGGTGACCAGCTTGGTCGCCTGCTCGTCCGGGTTGACGGCGGTCATCTCCAGCTTCAGGCCGGGGTAGGTCTTGCTGAATTCGGCGAAGGCACCCTGCAGCTCCGCGGGGTCCTCGCCGCCCCAGACGACGACCTTCCCCTCCTTCTTCGCCGCGGTGTAAAGATCCTGCAGCGTGCCGCCGGAGGCGACGACGTCGCCTCCGGACGCATCACCCCCGGAGGACGAACTGCTACACGCGGCGAGCGAGGCTGCAGCAAGCACGCCCACCGCCACCAGAGACATCGTCCGGTACTTGGTCGATCGCATGAGAGTTCCTCTGTATCGGTATGGACTGTGGGTGGGTGCGAGGCCGGTGGGTCGGGAGCCAGGCGTTTCAGTCGGCGTCCGGCTCGTAGCCAGATGCCACCTCGAGAATGCGCATTTCGACACCGGCCTCGGGTCCGAGTGCGGAGTCGAAATTCGGCCAGACGACGAGCATGCGTGCCTCGTCCGGTCCGTCGTTCACGTGCTGGTAGCTGACTCCGTCCTCGCGGATCGGGATGGCGATGACGTCGCCGGCCTCCCAGGCATGCCGCGTGCCGTCGAGGTCGGAGTAGCCCCTGCCCGTCAGGACGTAGTGGATGTGGCCGCCCTGCGTCTGCAGCCGTCCGGTGTGCTCGCCTGCAGCGATCGCGAGTTCATGGAAGTACAGAGACCTCGTCGTGGCGTCGAACAGTTCGGGATGCAGGTACCAGCGCATATTCCCCATGGCGGTCGACTCAGGGACCGTCTGGTCGTAGCTGATCAGCTTCTGGCCGCGGATGCTGCGCTGGCGCTGTAGTGCGGCGTCAGCGAGCGTCTTCTCAAACAGCGCCATGACTGTGGCCCCCGTCCGACCCGTGTGGGTGCCGGCCGCCGCCTTCGGCGTGCGCATCGGCGTCCGCGCGCCAGTCGCTCTGCTCCTTGACCTGGGTCAGCATCGAGCCGGTAGCGTGCAAGAACGGCAGGAAGACGAAGGCGATCCACTCGCTGCTGCCTGACGGGTCGAGGTTGAAGTGCTGGTGCTCGACGCCGTGTGGTTTGATCGGCAAGACCAACACGTCGCCGACCTTCCAATCGATGCGCTCGCCGTCGAAGACGCTGTAGCCGTGCCCGCGGAGCACGTAGATGATGAGTCCACCTTGGTGGGTATGCGCGCCGGACTCGGTGTGCACCTCCTTGCGGAAGACCATCCAGTCACGCGTCGGGACGTCGTCGGCCTCGATGTGGATGTAGTACTTGCTGCGTCCCTGCCGCGACGTCTGCCAGCGGCGCTCAGCGCCCTTGATGACGACGGCTCCGGTCTCGGCCATACGACGCCGTGCCCGGAAGGTCTCGAACATGACCTCGTACGGATGCGTGCGGGTCTTGGTGATGACGGTCGTGCCGCTGGCGCCGGCATGTGAGCCGCGCGCGGCATCGTCGTGCGGCCGTCCAGGGACGCTCATCGAGTCCTGCCTCCGGTGCCGGGCGCCGGTAAACCGACGCGGATGTCGGGTCGATAGCGCGCCCGCAGGGTGTGGGTCGATTGGATGAGGACGGAACGTAACTTGTATCCAACTCGGCGTCAAGGGGTCGCACTGTAGTTCGGCGAGGTCGTGACTCTGTCGAAACCCAGTCAAGCTCGGCCAGTGCCGGATTGACTCGTGAGCGGCAGAAATGCCTGTAGGTTCGGCAGTTCAGCGCTCCCAACAACGCAAACTGGATGATCTCGGACGCGTCGGCCGCGAAGGCAGGGACTGATGTCGCCAGGGGGCTTGACCAGCAAACCGGATACAGTATTCTACGACGATTCGTGCGCGGATATCCATCGAGGCCGCTGCCCTCTGAAGTTTCCGAAGGAGAGTGCATGAAACGTCCTGGGATCGCCATCTGCGCTGTGTTGTTAGCCGGCGCCATGACGTTCGTGGCGGCCTGCTCGAGCAGCGGGTCGAAATCCGACGCCGGGGGTTCAGGCGGCGGAGTCGACACGTCGCACGTGGTCATCGCCTGGAACTCGACGCCGGACGAGGCCTACCTCCCGCTGCTGATGGCGATCGACGACATGAATGCACAGGGCTTCTCGATCGAGGCCAAGACGCTGTCGGGCTCGGACATCAGCTTCCAGAGCCTGGCGACGAACAACATCCAGTTCACGGCAGACTCCCTGCCGCCGGGCGCACTGAGTGTGTCGCAGGGCGCGCCGATCCGAGTCGTGGACACCCGCAATGCCAACCTCGTCGTGTGGGTGGCAGACAGTGCCTACGACGACTGCTCGAAACTCGATGGCAAGCCCGTCGGTATCTACTCCGAGACCGGTGGCTACACCGTGCTGATGAAGCTGTACTTCGCCAAGCACTGCCCCGGCGTGAAGCCGAAGTACGTCACGATCCCTGACTCTCCGGTGCGGGCTCAGGCAGTGGCCACCGGACGCCTCGACGGCACCGCGCTCGGGTTGCCCGACGCGCTGGCACTGCAGAAGAAGTACCCGAACAAGAAGTTCGTGGTCGTCCCGCTGAAGGAGGATCTGCCCGGAGTCGGCGACGAGTACGTCTACACCAACCAGCGGACCATCTCGGCACACCCGACCATCGTGCAGGCGCTGCTAAGCGCTCAACTGCAGGCGATCCGCAAGATCTACCAGGCCCCGGACACGCTCGATGCGCTGGTGAAGCAGTACCTGCCGTCGGTTACCGACTCGAGCGTCGCGCAGCAGTTCGTCCAGCAACACATCTGGTACGCGAACGGTGGCCTGAACGGGCCCGGTCTGCCCAACACGCTCAAGGCGTTCGTCCTGCCGGGAGACCCCGCCAAGCTGCAGGACATCGGCCCGTTGACGTCGGCGCTGGCGAAGATCGGGCCGTCGACGGCCACGCAGTACTGACCAGTCATTCGGCTGAACGCACGAAGGGAGTACCCGCTGGTGACGCGGCCGGCACGAACGCGCGGCTCAATGGCGCCCTCCCTCGTGGCGGACGTCGTAGCTCGTGTCGGCCTGCCGTTGGCGGCGCTCGCGCTGCTCGTCGCAGCGTGGCAGTCCTATGCGTCTCGGTCCGGCAACTTCCTGATGCCGCGGCCGGTGCGTTTCGTCAGGGCGATCCCGGACGTCCTCGGCTCCGGAGAAGCCTGGCAGGCACTGGGCACGAGCGACGTCTCGCTGATTCTCGGTTACGGGATCGCCGTACTAGCCGGCGTCCCGCTCGGTCTGGCGATGGCGCGCAGCCGCGTCGTCAATCGAGTGATGGGGCCATACCTCGACATCGCGATCGTGGTGCCGATGGCCGTGATGATGCCTGTGGTGCTGATGGCGCTCGGACTGACCCGGCGCGCGCAGGTCGCCGTCATCGTGCTGTTCGCGGTTCCGTTCATCGTCGTCGCTACCCGCGACGGGGCGCGGACGCTTCGCGCCGACTGGACCGAGATGGCGCGTGTGTTCGGGGCGGGGGAACTGCAACTCTGGCGGCGCGTGCTCTTGCCTGGTTCGGTGGGCGCCATCGTCGCCGGTCTTCGCCTCGGCTTCGCACAGGCGCTCACCGGGCTCGTGACGGTCGAGCTCACCCTCATCGCGCTGGGCATCGGCAAGCAGATGATCGTCTACCAATCGCATTTCCAGTCGGCTCAGCTCTTTGTCTTCGTGGCCCTGCTGATGGCCCAATCGGTCGCGTTCCTCGGCGTGCTTCGTCTGCTCGAACGACGGGTGTCACGCGGAGGTCGAGCCGGATGAGCGCGAACCTCGCCGCACAGCAGGACTCCGCCGTGCACGGGCAGGTCGCCCTCGCCGGCGTCAGCAAGCGGTTCGTCACGAGGGGGCGTGGCCGGGGCACCGAGCTCCAGGCGCTCGCCGACGTGTCGTTCGTGGTCGAACCGTCAGAGTTCGTCAGCCTGCTCGGGCCGAGCGGCTGCGGCAAGACGACGGTTCTGCGCATGGTCGCTGGCCTGCTCCGGCCGGACACCGGGCGCGTGCAGGTGGCGAACCGGACGGTAACCCGTCCAGGGCCGGACCGTGCCGTCGTCTTCCAGAACGCGGCGCTGCTGCCGTGGCTGGATGTACAGGGCAACGTCGCGTTCGGCATGCGCCTGCTGAAGTGGCCCAGCGCGCGGATCAAGGAGCAGACGCGTCACTACATCTCGCTGGTCGGGCTTGAGGGGTTCGAGCACCACCTGCCCAGCGAACTTTCTGGCGGGATGCAACAGCGAGTGGGG
Organism: Pseudonocardiales bacterium; assembly: GCA_025965875.1. Classification (GTDB taxonomy): domain Bacteria; phylum Actinomycetota; class Actinomycetes; order Mycobacteriales; family Jatrophihabitantaceae; genus QHCC01. The sequence continues at coordinate 21,509 of JAOPWD010000342.1, read as the reverse complement.
CTTGCCCGCGCGCTGGCCGTCGACCCGAAGATCCTGCTGATGGACGAGCCCTTCGGTGCACTCGACGAGATCACCCGCCGTCAGATGCAGAACGAGTTGCTGCGCATATGGTCGGCCGCACGCAAGACGAGCCTGTTCGTCACGCACAGCGTCGACGAGGCCGTGATGCTTTCCGATCGCATCCTGATCATGGGGGCGCGGCCGGGGCGGATCCTCGTCGACCTGCCCGTCGAGCTCCCGCGCCCGCGCGACCGCGACGTCGAAGAGAGCGTCGAGTTCATCGCCCTGCGCCGGGAGGTGTGGCGATGGCTGGACACTCGGTCGTGACAGCACCCGCGCTGGCATCCGACGGCCGCGAAGACCGCATCGGGCCCTCCCGGTGGTCGCGCGTGGGGCGTGCGGCGCTGCGCTTCCTTCGCGAGGAACTGCTCGTCAGCCTGGCGGCTCTCGCGGTCGGTGCCATGGCGTGGCAGCTCGTCGCCGTACTCATCGACGCGGCGTGGCTGCCGACGTTCTCGTCGGTCATCTCGCACTGCCGGGACCTGCTGGGGCAGGCGCAGTTCCGCTCGGCTTTGCGCGACAGCATCTCCGACGTCCTGGTGGGGTACGGAATATCGGTGGTGCTCGGCGGTGTGATCGGTATCGGGATGGGGCTGAACCGCTACATCGACTGGGCGTTCGTCTACTACCTCGATCTGTTGCTGTTCATTCCGCCGATCGTCACCGCCCCGATCTTCCTGATCATCTTCGGACTGTCGAAGACGACGCTGCTCGCCGTGATCGTGGTCTTCGCCTCGACGGTGATCGCGGTCAACTGCAAAGCCGCGGTCGAGGGTGTGGACGAGAGCCTGCGTGAAGTGCCGCGGGTGTTCGGCGCCTCCACGCTGCAGGCCATCGTGCGCGTACAGCTCCGCGCTGCGCTGCCGCTCGTGTTCACCGGCCTCTATCTCGGCGTCGGCAGGGCGGTCAAAGGCATGATCATCGGACAGCTCTTCATCGCCGTCATCGGCCTCGGCGCCTACGAGGCCCGCTTCGAACAGGCCTTCGACGCTGATGGCATCTGGAGCATCGCGCTGATCGTCGTGGTCGCCGCACTCGTTCTGAGTTGGGTCGTGCGGTTCGTCGACGGCATCGTCAACCACTGGGCATACAGCCCAAACGGAGGTAGCTCGTGAAGGCATTCAGATACGCGTCCCCAACCGAGCTGGTGTACGGGGCCGGATCCCGTCGCCGCGTCGGTGGCGAGATCGCGCAGCTCGGCGGTTCGCGGGTGTTGATCGTCACCGATCGCGGCCTGGCGGGCGTCGGCGTCGCCGACGAACTGGCCACGCACGTGGCCACTGACGGAGTCGAGCTCGTGGGCATCTGGACGGACGTGCCGCAGGACCCGACCTTCGCCGACGTCGAGGCTCTGGTTGCGAAGGTGCGTACCGACCGCGTCGACACCGTCATCTCGCTCGGCTCGGGCAGCGTGATGGCAGCGGGCCGATCCGCCGGCGTGTGTGCCCCTGACGAGAGATCCGTTCGGGCGATCGCCAAGGCCGGTCCGGTCGGCCGGCCGCTGCTCAATGTCTGCCTCCCGACCACCGCCGGTTCGGGTGGCGAGGTGTCGCGGCAGGCCACGCTAACCGACGACGAATCCGGTGAGAAGAGCGGTGTAAGGGGCTGGCAGGCCGCCGCTCGCTTGGCGGTGCTAGACCCGGAGCTACTCGTCAGCGTCCCGCGCGGCCAGGCGGTGGCCTCCGGTATCGACGCCATGCTCCACGCCCTCGAAGCGTACTGGTCGCGTCGCGCCACGATCGTGACCGATTCGCTCGCACGACCGTCGTTCTCGGTGCTGTTCACCAAGCTCGTTGAGTCGATCGAGACGCGCGACGTGGAGGTGCTGGGCGAGCTGCTCGTGGCCTCGACGATGGCGAACCTCGCCTGCGGCAACGCCGGCCTCGGTCTCGTGCACGGGCTGAACAAGGGCATCACGGGTCTCGCGCACAAGCAGGGTTACGAGGCCGTCCCGTACGGCATGCTGCACGCAATCCTGCTGCCGTGGGTGGTCGACTTCAACATCCCGGCCGCGGCCTCGAAGCTCGCCACACTCGCCCGTGACGTCGGCGTAGCGCAGGACGATGACGACGATACGAATGCTGCTGTTGCGCTCAACGCGGCGATCGCCGGCTGGCTACTCGAGCTGGACGCGCCTCGCGTGCTGCCGTGGCCCACCTGCACCGACGACGACGTCGAATTCATCGTCAAGGACACCGCAGGCCGGCCCATGTGGCAGGACAACGCCCGCACTGCGACAGAAGAAGAACTCGCTGACCTCGTCCGCAAGTCACTGACCGACTGGTCTGAAATCGATTGGAGTACCACCCTATGAGCACCAACACCCCCATCGGCAAGGACGACGGCGTCGCCGTCATCGGCCTCGGCAAGATGGGCCTGCCGATGGCTCGCAACCTGCGCACCGCCGGCTACCGCGTCGTCGGCTTCGACGTCTCGGCCGCGCAGTTGGCCAAGGCCGCCGAACTCGGCATCGAGACCGCGACGACCCCGGCGGACGCCGCACGCCGGTCGGCGACCGCGCTGGTCGTCGTCGGCTTCGACGACCAGGCCACCGAAGTCGTCGCGGCACCCGAGACGGGAATACTCGCCGGCGCCGGTGCCGGCTACATCGTTGCGATGTGCAGCACGGTCGAGTCGACCACCGCGATCGCCCTCGGCGAGCTCTGCGAGAAGGCAGGCGCCGTCCTGGTCGATGCCACGCTGTGTCTGGGCGAGCCGGCCGCCGAGGATGCCTCGATGCTCATCATGTGCGGGGGCGACGACGCGGCGCTCGACCGGATCGACCCTGTGCTCGCGACGATCGGCAAGGATATCTACCGCCTCGGGGGGGTAGGCGCCGGTCAGATCGGCAAGATGCTGAACAACTATCTGCTGTGGAACTCCGTCGTCGCGAACTACGAGGCCCTGCGGCTCGGCGGGCGGCTCGGTCTCGACCTCGAGGCGCTGCGCCAGTCCCTGATGCTCAGCAGCGGCAACAACTGGGCCCTCGAGACGTGGCTGCGATCGCGTCCGATGCCATGGGCGGAGAAGGACATGCGCATCGTCATGCAGCACGCCGACGACGCCGCCCTGCCGCTCCCGAACGCCGGGCTCGTTCGCGAAGAGATCAAGGCAATCAAGGTCGTCAAGAATGCCTGGACCGAGGGCGGCGGTTCGAAGGCGAGCATGAACGAGTTCACCCGCGCGCACCTGTAGGCAGCCGGCGATGACCCGGGTCTACCAGCTCACGATCGGATCCAAGCAGCTGCCGTTGTCGAGCTGCCTGCTGCGCGGCGGCACTGCTGAGCTCGTCGACTTCAGCTATTCGTTCTGGCTTGTTGACCACCCGGACGGTCTCATGCTCGTCGACTGCGGGTTCCGTGCGCCCGCGGCCGAGCGCAAGGCGATCTCGTTCGAGCGCACGGCTGTCCAGGCACTGGAATTGTTGGGCATCGGCCCGTCGGAGATCGAGAGCATCGTGTTGACGCACATGCACTTCGACCACGCCGGGTCGTTGTCCGACTTCCCCGAGGCGACGGTGTACCTGCAGCGCACCGAGTTGGACTACTTCACCAGCCCGCTGATGCGGTTTCCGCTGTGCGCAAGCGGGCTCGATGCCGATGATCTGGCAGCGGTTCGCGGGTTGGAACGGCAAGGACGACTGTTGTTCATGGATGGTGACACCGAGGTGGTGCCAGGAGTGCGTACGCACCATGTCGGTGGCCACACGCCCGGAACCCAGTTGGTGTCAATCACCGACGGAGCGCGGCGGGTAGTACTGACGTCTGACGCGGCGCATCTATACGCCAACCTGTCCGGCGGCGTGCCGTTCCCGGTACTGCACGATGTGCCGTCCAGTTGCGTGGCGTTTGAGGTCATCAACGGCTTGGACGACGACGCGACGCACGTCATACCCGGGCACGATGGCGAAGTGCGTCGCCGGTTCGATCCTGTCGCCGGCACCCCATCCGGCAGCACCGTCGCGTTGTTATGAAACCAGGGTGATCGACCGCGCCTGACGTCGCGGCGAACCCGAGTCGTGGGCGTCGGCGACACGATCGCTCAACAGACGAGGACCGAAATGTTGACAGGCGGCGCATAGACGGGCGAGGCAGACACCAAATGGACGATGCGGCGGTGCAACCGACGCCCCGTCAATGGCTCATTTTCGCCGTGGTGTCGACAGCTTTGCTGATGTCGTCCATCGACAGCACGATCGTCGCGACAGCGCTGCCGACGATGCGCCACGAACTGCACACGTCCCTCAGCAGTGTGGGCTGGACACTCACGGGGTACACCCTCGGCCAGATTGTCATCGCACCACTCGCCGGGCACCTCGGCGACGCCTACGGCCGCAAGTCGATCTTCCTGCTCGCGCTCGTCACCTTCACGGCCAGCTCGCTGCTCTGCGGCCTCGTGAGCTCCATCCACCTGCTCGTACCGCTGCGCATCTTGCAGGCATTCGGTGGAGGCGCGTTCATCCCGAGCGCGATCGGGATCATCAGCGACACCTTCGACGCCGGCAGGGCGCGCGCCGTCGGCCTGACCAGCTCCATCCTGCCCGCAGGAGGGCTGATCGGTCCCCTGCTCGGCGCGGTGCTGATCAACGTCCTGTCGTGGCGCTGGATCTTCTTCATCAACGTCCCGGTGGGCATCCTGCTGCTGGTGTTCGCCGCGCGCGTGATCCCCCGCGCCACGCGCCGCGTAACCCGCTACCGTCCTGACCTCTTCGGCGTTGCCCTGTTGGCTGCGCTCATGCTGTCGATCATGGCAGCCACCACCACGCTCGCCGGCGCACATTCGGCCCGTCGCCAAGCTCTCGTGGCGATGCTCGTCCTCGTCGCGTCGGCCGTCGCCTTCTCGCTCGCGCGCCACTCCGGTCGTACCAAGAATCCCCTGGTACCTATGGCATTCGTGACCGGGTCTGGCTTCGGGATCATCAACCTGATCAACGTCGCGTACGGCGCATGCGTTCTCGGCCTGGCGACACTCCTGCCGCTCTACGGGCAGGTCCGATACCACCTTTCAGTGTTCGAGTCGGGTGCCATGCTGACGGTCCGCGCAGTCGGCTCGATCGTCATCGCCACCGCTGCGTCGTTCCTGCTCGAGCGCACCGGCTACCGGTTGCCGATCTTCATCGGCCTGTCGGGCATCGCACTCGGCTTCGGACTCACCGCCCTGCCTGCGCCCGGCATCCCGCCGCTGCCCTGGCTACTAACGGCAACAGCCATCACTGGCATCGGATTCGGGCTGAGTACTCCTGCGGCGAACAACGCCGCGCTTTCCTTGGCCCCGGATGCAGTGGGCACCATCACCGGGTTGCGAGGGATAGGTCGGCAGGCCGGCGCGATCGTGGCGGTGTCGACCGCGACCTCGGTTGCCTCGCTCACCGGCAATCAGGCAATTTCCCTGGCTGCAGTCTTCGGCGTCGCGTCGCTGCTGGTGCTCGCGCTCCTGCCCGCCGTGCCGAGGATTCGCGAACAGAGCGCCCGATCCCGCGTAGCGAGCCGTTGATACGCTCGTTGCACTTCGTATACAACTTGCCGGTCAGCAACAGAGAGTCGGGGGCAACCGCGCGATGAGCACAGCTCGGTACGGATCGGACGTCATTGTCGACGCCCTGCAGAAGCTGGGTATCCGCCATGTGGCGTTCAACCCGGGAGCGTCGTTTCGCGGGTTGCACGACTCGCTCGTCAACTACGCCGACGGGACACCGCAGATCCTCGAGGTTCAGCACGAGAAGATCGCGGTCGCGATGGCGCACGGGTACGCGAAGGTGACCGGTGAGCCGATGGCGGTCATCACGCACGACCTCGTCGGCCTGTTGCACGCGACGCTCGGCGTCTACTACGCCTTTGTTGACCGGGTGCCCGTCCTGATCCTCGGCGGCACCGGCCCCATGGACGCCGCACAGCGCAGGCCGTGGATCGACTGGGTGCACACCGCCAACGTCGAGAACACCGCCGTCCGGGACTACACCAAATGGGACGACCACCCGGCGTCGGTCGAGGCCTTCCCCGACGCGATCGTACGAGCGTTCCAGGTGAGCACGAGCGCCCCCGCGGGCCCCGTCTTCGTCGCGGTCGACGCGGCGCTGCAGGAGCAATCACTCGACGGCGCGACGGTCGAAGTCCATGCGGCGACGCCGGCGAGTAGCTCCATCGGCCCCGACCCCGCCGCACTCGAGCGAGTCGCGCAGTCGCTTGTCGAAGCCCACCGGCCGGTGCTGGTCGCCGGGTACCTGGCCCGCACCCCAGGCGCGTGGGACGACCTGCTCGCGTTGGCCGAACTGCTGCCGGCCGCCGTTGTGGACACCGATATCAGGCTGAACTTCCCCACGATCCACGAGCTGAACGTTCCGGCCAGCCAGGTGCTCGACGACGCCGACCTCGTCGTGCTGCTCGACATCAAGGACATCGCCGACCACACCGGCCTGCTGAGCAAGGAATCCCGCGGTCAACGGCCGTCGCTGGCACCTGGAGCGCGGCTCGTCGACATCGGCTTCGGTGACCTGGGCATGTCTGCCTGGTCGGCGGACGCCGGGTCGTGGTTCCAGGCGGACGAGCGCGTACTGGCCGACACCGCGGTCGCGCTGCCGCTGCTGCTCCAGCGGTGCCGTGAGCTTCTCGAAGGTACGCAACGGCCGCATGCGGACTCGTGGCGCACGACGGTCGCCCAACGGCACCAGGCCGTTCGCAATGGGTGGGCACAACAGGCGCACGAGAAGCACGACGCCGACCCCTGCTCCGTGCCCCGCCTCGTCCAGGAGGTCGGCAAGGCGATCGAGGAGCACGATTGGGTGCTCACGGCAGGCACTGCGAACGAATGGGCGCTGCGACTCTGGGACTTCGACAAGCCCTATCGCCACGTCGGTCGAAGCCTCGGCACCTCCACCCAGATCGGTATCTCGCTTGGCGTCGCCCTCGCCCATCGCGGAAGCGGAAAGCTGGTGGTCGACCTGCAGCCGGACGGCGATCTGCTGTTCGACGCCGGTGCGCTGTGGGTGGCTTCGCGACATCGCCTGCCACTGCTGGTGGTCATGGTCAACAACCGCGCGTACAACAACGACTGGGGCCATCAACGCTCGATCGCCAAGGTGCGGGGGAATGACCCGGACCGCGCACACATCGGCATCGTCATCGAGGACCCGGCGCCCGACTTCGCGACCCTCGCGCGGTCGTTCTCGTGGTATGCGGAAGGCCCGATCACCGATCCCGCTGACATTGCCGACGCCGTGCGCAGAGCCGCGGATGTCGTGCTAAATCAGGGTCTACCGGCCCTCGTCGACATCGTCTGTGAAGCGGAGGCCTGAGGTCCGTGGGCAGTGGGCAGCGCGCGGGGACCACCCAGAGCGCGCGTCAGTCGCGCGCGGCGAGCATCTGTTCGTAGCCGTCCTGCACGCTGCGCAGATGCGCGAGCAGCGCCGACTTGGCGCCACGAAAATCCTGGCTCTCGACGTAGTCGACCAGTTCGGTGTGCCCCCCGCGGTGGCCCTGCAGAAAGTCCCAGCCGACGAGGTAGCGCGACAGCCGGCTGCGCAATTCCTCGATCAGCTCCAGCAGCAGCGGATTGTGCTTGGCGTCGTACAGCTCACGGTAGAACGCAGTGGACGTCTTGGCGAAAGACTCAGGGTCTGCGGCGGAGTCGAGGTCCGTGCCCAACGTGCGGAGGCGGTGCATCCGAGCGTCGTCCATGCGCCGCATCGACCGGCGCAGCGCGAGCGGCTCGAGAACCTGGCGCATGTCGAAGACCTCCCCGGCCTGCTCCAAGGTCATGCTGCGCACCACGGCGCCCCGGCGCGGTTTGAATGCAACGAGTCCTTCGGCCTCGAGCTGGATCAGCGCGGCCTTGACGGGCAGGCGCGAGACACCCAGTGATTCGGCGATCGCGTCCTGACGCAACCACTCGCCGGGTTTGAGCTCACCGCTCACGATCGCCCGGTGCAGTGCCTCGTACGTCATCTGCCGAAGCGACTGGACGCCTTCGAGTGGGCCGAGAGATCGCGACAAGGAACTGCGCGGCTCGTCGTCACCACGCTTCGCCGTTGGCTGGCTCTTCGGCACGTGGGCCCTCCAATGACTGCGGTATCCGCGCTTATCGGCGGCGTCGCCCGCCCGACTGGCGCATCTTAACTAGCACTGAGAGGGAGCACCGCGAAACGCGTCGACGTCCCGGGGAAACGCCAGCGACATCCGTGCTTCCTAGTATCACGGGGCGACCTCGGAGCAGCTTCTGAATTTTCGGATCTTGTATCCGAAACGTTGACAGTGCTTTCCGGTGCTGACAGTCTGATCCGATCCGACCACCAATCGGCGAAGCCACAGTTACGGCCGCTTCCCGCACCGGGCGCTGCACCACCCAACGCAGACCCGGGGGGAAACCACCCGCTCGTCCACTATTGCAGCACGTATCGCCCTTCGTAACTGAATACAGAAGCCCATTTGAATCCGCTGACCGTCAGTTGTGACGCGAAGGAGTGGCAAGGCCCATGATTGATCGTGAAAACACCACCAGGCGTGACCCGCGTCGGCCTCGGCGAGTGGTGATTGTGTCGCTGAGCGTCATTGCCGCGCTCGGCCTGGCGGCCTGCAGCAGCAGCAAGGCGTCAGGCTCTGGCGGGGCGGGCTCGTCCGACCCGAAGTCCATCAAGGTGACGATGGGCAACAACTCGACGCCGGACATGGCCTACCTGCCGTCCGAGATGGCGGTGGAGAGCCTCGCCGGCACCTACAACGTCAAGAAGACCATTCAGTTCGCCGACGACACGACTGCACTGCAGGCGCTCAGCAACAACACCATCCAGTTCATGACCGAGTCGGTGCCGCCCTTTGCTACCGCGGCGGCCAAGCTGCCGAACCTGGTCGCCGTCGGCACGCGGGCCAATGATCAGTGGGACATGGTCGCCAAGAGCAACGTCAGTGACTGCACACAACTGGGTGGCAAGCGGGTCGGCCTCTTCTCCAAGTCGGGTGTCTCGACCGCGTACGTCAAGCTCTACTTCGCGAAGACCTGCCCTGACGCCAAGTACACGACGATCATCACGCCGGACTCCGCGCTTCGGCGGCAGGCGTTGGAAGCAGGTCAGCTGGACGCGACGCCGCTGCAGGCGACCGATGCGGTGCAGATCCTGAACGGACCTGACAAGAGCAAGTTCCACGAGCTGGCGAACTTCGCAACGGAACTGCCCGGGATCGGGCGCGACCTACTGTTGACCAACAAGCAGACACTCAAAGACCACCCGGACGTCGTCGAGGCATTCCTCAAGGCCCAGGTGACCGCGATCCGCGGCTTCTACGCCAACCCGACGACGCTGCCGAGCCTGATGGCGAAGTACCTGCCTGGCTCCGTCCAACCAGCCCTCGCGAGCCAGGTGGCCGATTACTTCGTCGGTCACAAGCTGTTTTGCGCCAACGGCGGGCTCTCCGACGACAGCGTGACCCAGTCGGTCAAGACGTTCGGCGACGGCGGCTTCCTGCCGAAGGGCACCGACGCGACCAAGATCGTCGACGACTCGGCGATGAAGAAGGTCCTCGCCGCCATCGGGCCGTCCACCGCAACGACCTGTTGACCTCGCTGCGACACAGCAAACGCTGACCCAGTGCTCTAAGGAGTGAGTTTCACTCGTGGAAGCAATGACCGCATCCGACGCCCAGACGGCAAAGCGGTCCGCGCCGTCCCTGACCAGCCGCGACGAGCGGCTGGTCAGGGACTGGAAGCGGGGCCGGCGGCGCAACCGCATCGCCGCGATCGGCCTGCCTTTGGCCATCGCGATCGGCTTCGTCTCGTATTGGCAGTACGCGACGACCCACCGCAGCAACGCCAGTGTCCTCATCCCCACGTTCACGGATTTCGTGAGGGCAACCTGGAAGCTGCTCGGCCTGGGGGACTTCTGGCACGCGGTCTGGATCAGCGAGAGCGCACTGCTGACGGCGTTCGGCATGGCCGTGGCGATCGGCATCCCGTTCGGCATCTACGTCGGCCGGCACCGGACGCTGGACGGGTTGACCTCGGGATACCTCGACATCGCGGTCGTTACGCCGACGGCGGTGTTCATGCCACTGATCATCGTGTTCCTCGGCCCGACGTACTGGGCGCGAGTGACGGTCATCTTCATCTTCGCTTTCGCCTATATCGTCCTGCCGTGCCGCGTCGCGTCCTCGACAGTCTCGGGCGACCTGGTCGACATGGCACACAGCTACGGGGCCAAGAAGACCGCTGTGTGGCGGGACGTCATCGTGCCGGCCAGCGTGCCGGGCATCTTCGCCGGACTCCGGCAGGGCGTTGCGCATGCGTTCACAGGCATGTTCCTGATCGAGCTGACATTCCTCGCCGTCGGCCTCGGTTACCTGATCGTCGGGTACGAGGAGGCCTTCGATCCGGCCTACGTCTTCGGCGTCTCATTGATCATCGTCGTGCAGGCCGCCGTATGCATGAGCGTGTTCCAGTACGTGGAGAACCGCCTCAGCGCGCAATGGCGCTCAGCAGGGCGGAAGTGACGGATGCCTCTACTTGCCCCGAGCCGGCACCGCCATAGTCACCGGGAGGTACAGAGCGATGGTTGAGCGTGACGTGATGGTTCAGGTGGACCGGGTCTCGAAGTCCTTCATCAAGCACGCCAAGCGCGGCAAGGTCGACGTCGTCCCCGTACTCCGGGAGATGAGTCTCGACATCCACCGCGCAGAGTTCGTCTCGATCGTCGGCCCTACCGGCTGCGGGAAGACGAGCGTCCTTCGCGCGATCGCCGGCCTGCTGCCGATCGACGGCGGTCGCATCGTCGTGGACGGCCGGGAGGTCAACGGGCCTGGCCGCGAACGCGCGATGGTGTTCCAGGACCCGACGCTGTTGCCGTGGGCCTCCGCACTCGACAACGCAGCGTTCGGCCTCAAGCAGCGTGGCATCCGCAAGGTCGAGCGCCGCGCCCGCGCGCAGGAGGCGCTCGACCTGGTGGGTCTGGGCCACCGGTCCGGAGCACTGCCTCAGGAGCTGTCCGGCGGCATGCGCCAACGTGTCGGGATCGCCCGAGCGCTGGCCGTCGACCCGAGTGTCCTGCTGATGGACGAGCCCTTCGGCGCATTGGACGAGATCACCCGCCGCACGCTGCAGGATCAGCTCGTGCGCATCTGGGAGCAGGACAAGAAGACCGTCATCTTCATCACTCACAGCGTCGAGGAGGCGCTGTACCTCTCCGACCGGATCTTCGTGATGAGCCACGCCGGCCACATCATCGAGACCATCTCAGACCTCATGCCGCGGCCGCGCACTCGTGAGCAGGAGAGCAGCGAGGAGTTCGTGATGCTGCGCGCCAAGATCTGGGAAGCGCTGTCGTGACGGCAGTGGAGGTGGCGCCCACTTCGGCGAAAGCACAGCCGCGGATCCCGCGGCGCAAGATGCGCCCGATCACCCTCGAGGTGATCGGGCTCGCCGTCGGCGCCCTGGCCTGGGAGATCGTCGGCCTCGCCAAGGTCTCGCGCTTCCTGCCGCCGCTGGACGACGTCGTCGGTCGAATCTGGGACCTGCTCCAGTCCGGCCAGCTGCGCGAGCCTCTCACGCAGAGCCTGAGCAACCTGCTCATCGGCTATGCCATCTCGGTCGGTATCGGCGTGACAGTCGGGACCCTGATGGCTGTGTCCAAGTACGTCGACTACGCGTTGCGCATCTACGTCAACGGCCTGATGGCTACGCCGTCGATCCTGTTGGTACCGATTCTGTACGTCGTCTTCGGACTGTCGTCCTTTACCCTCATCGCCGTCATCGTCCTGTACGCCACGGTGTTCATCGTCGCGAACACCCGCTCGGCGGTGCTGGGGGCGCGACACGACCTCACCGAGATGTCGCAGGCGTTCGGCACCCATCCGGTTCGCGGATTCTTCGAGGTGACGCTGCGCAGCGCCGGCCCGGAGATCTTCGGCGGTCTGCGGCTCGGCATGGGACGTGCCGTCAAGGGCATGTTCAACGGTGAGTTGCTGATCGCCGTCGTCGGCTTGGCGCAGATCGAACGCACGTATGCCGGCGCGTTCGATGCCACCGGAATTCTCGCGATCGCACTGACCATCCTGATCATCGCGGTGGCGCTGACCGCGGCGCTGGAAGCGCTGAACCGCGCGCTCAACAGCTGGGCCGTCAGTCACTCGCGGCCGAGTTCCTAGCGACAGCCGATCGGTGCCGAGGCCTATGGCACGACCGTCCATCCATCATTGCGCGGAGGTAACTGTGGCAACCATTCCGGAGTCAGTGCTCGGCGACGTCGAGATCACCTACTCGCACGACGGTGCGGTTGCGCAGATCGGTATGCACCCGTCCGGCGACGTGCAGTACAAGCGACACGGCGACGTCGTGCCGAAGTACTTCCCGAAGCACAAGGAGGTCGGCGAGGCGATCCTGTCACTGCGCGAGGTGGACCAGGTCCGCGTCATTGTCCTGACCGGGCTAGGCGACATGTTCTTCATCCCTCCTTCGCGATCGCCCGGCATCGGTGCGCACGGGGATCCGCGCGAGGACTGGCTGCTCACGATCGGGCTGCAGCGCACGTTCAGCGCGATCATCGAGGTCGAGAAGCCAATCGTGGCCAAGGTGAACGGCGACGCCGTCGGGTACGGCTCCAGCCTGGTGTTCGCGTGCGACTTCGTCATCGCGAACGAGGACGCCAAGATCGCCGATCACCATCTCGGCATGGGGGAGACGGGCTACGGGCGCGACAACGCCGGGGTGGTCCCCGGAGACGGTGGCTCGGTGTTCGTCCCGCTCTGCATGCCCCCCACCATGGCCAAGGAGTACCTGCTGCTCGCCCGGCCGTTCACCGGCCGCGAACTGGCCGATCGCGGCATCTTCAACGCGGCCGTCCCCAAGGACGAACTCGACGCTGCAGTCGACGACTTCGCGGCGCGGCTGATCAAGCGTCCGCCCTACGCGTTGGGCTGGGGCAAGCGGGCGCTCAACCGCCGGATCCAGGAGAACTTCAACTTGACCTTCGACGTTGCGTGGGCCTACGAGATGCTCAACATCTGGATGAACCGCGAGGACGAGAAGTCTTGATGCCCGCAGCGGCATCGATGTTCGCGACGGTGAACGGCGCCGGCACAGGGTACGAGGTGCACGGCACGGGCAAGGCGGTCGTGTTCATCCATGACCGCGCCGGCTCGCTCGAGGTGTGGCGCGCGCAGGTGCCTGCCCTCGCCGGCAACAACACCGTCGTCCTCTTCGATTCGCGCGGCGTTGGTCGTTCCCATTGGGGCAGCGTCGATCCCGACTACTCCACCGAACTCCTCGCCGACGATGTGGTCGGCCTCCTGGACGTTCTCGGCATCGAGCAGGCAACCTTGGTCGGGCTCTCGATGGGCGGCGGAGTCGCGCAGATGTGCGCGCTGCGCCATCCGGAGCGCGTCGCAGCGCTGGTGCTGGTGTCGACGAGCCCCCAGTTCTCGGAGTCGACCCGGGCTCGCATGCGCGCTGAAGCGGACGAGATCGAACGCGCGGGCATCCGGCGGGCTGTGGCCGAGACCATGACATCACGCTGGTTCTCGCAGTCCTTCGCTGAGGCGCACCCGGAAGCAGTGGCGGCGGTATGCCAGGGCGTCCTGCGGTGCGCACCCGACGTGCTCGCCGCGCGCTCCCGTGCGAACGCCGAGCGGGACTTCACCGCCCGGCTGCCGGAGATCACCTGCCCCGTGCTGTTCGTGGCCGGGGCGCAGGATCCGATGGGGCCGACCACGCATGCTGACACGTACTCGGCTGGGCTGCTCGACCTGGAAGTGCACCTGATCGAGGGGTCGTCGCACTTGGTCCCCGTCGAGGCCGCGGAGGAGTTCAACCGCGTCCTGGCGGACTTCCTCATAAGGAAGGGTTAGCCGATGCCGACTGTTCACCGGGAGCGCGCTGACGTTCACTACGACGTCCAGGGCTCGGGCGCGCCGGTCTTGCTGGTGGCTGGAACGGGCTACGCCGGAGCGACCTGGCACCCGGACTTCGTCGCGGCGCTTGCTGTGGATCATGCTGTGATCACCTTTGATCACCGTGGGACGGGGCGCAGTTCGGGCACCGACGGGCTCTACTCGACCGAGCTGTTCGCCCGCGACGCACTCGGGGTGCTCGACGCCGCGGCACTCGGACCGGCGCATGTGGTCGGTCACTCCATGGGCGGCCGGGTGGCGCAGTGGATGGCGATCGAGCGTCCCCGATCCGTCGCCAGCCTCGTCCTGGCGTCGACGGGCGCGGGTGCGCCGACTCGGGTCGACGTGGGCCGGGTAGGAATACCGATCGCGACCGTACTCGGCCTTCTCGACAAGGACTTCGACACATTCATCGCGGACGCGCAGCGACGGACGTTCTTCACCGAGCGCTACGCCGATGCCGGCGGCGCGATGGTCGAGTGGCTGCTGAGCGCCTACCTGGAGTCACGTCCGCGCATCGAGGACTACCTCAAGCACGTCCAGGCGCGGCAGGCGCACTCGGCTCGAGCCGACATCGGCCGCATCACAGCGCCGACGTTGATCGTGGTCGGTGCGCAGGACACGCACACTGGCGCAACCGGCTCGCACTTCGACCAGTCGATCGAACTGAGCGGTCTTATCGAGGGCAGCGTGATGGAGATCCTGCCCGGCCTCAAGCACGGCATCTTCTGGGAAGGCATGGACGCGTGTGTCGAGCTGCTGGGTTCATGGATCGGCCGCGTCGCAGTGGCGTAGAGATACCGGATCCCGGATTTCGGATCCGAAACCATTGACACCCTCTTGGCTCTACAGAAGACTTTCGCGAGACGAAAGGATTCGACGTGGTGATCAGCACGGAACTCGGTCAGGCGGAACTCAACCGCGTGACCGTGCGCGGGCACGACCTCACCAACGACCTGCTGGGCAACGTCCGCTTCGCCGACATGGTGAGCCTCCTGCTGCGCGGTGAGCTTCCGTCGCCGGACGAGTCGCGCATGATCGACGCGCTGATCGTGGTACTGATCGAGCACGGGCTGGTGAAGCCCGCGCTCGTGGCCCGGATGGTCTACAGCAACGCGCCGGAGTCCATGCAGGCGGCCGTCGCGGCGGCGTTGCTCGGCGCGGGCAGCAAGCATCTCGGCTCGTCGGAGCACTGCGCCCGCCTACTCGTCGAGGCCTGCGAGCCGCGTGCGGACGACGCCACGGTCTCCGCCGCCGCTAGGTCTGTCGTCGAGCGCTACGCCGCGTCCAAGGACCACATCCCGGGCATCGGGCATCGCACTCACGCTGGCGGCGACCCGAGGGCCGAGCGCCTCTTCGAGATCGCGCACGAGACCGGGGTGCACAGCACCTACTGCCGGCTCGTCGAGGACGTAGCGCGAATCGCGTCCGAAGTTCGCGGCCGGCTGCTGCCGGTAAACGTGACCGGCGCGATCGCCGGAATCGCGCTGGACATGGGTTTCCGATGGGAGGTCTGCCGCGCGTTCGCGCTGATCGGCCGCACGTTGGGCGCCGTCGCGCAGATCCAGGAGGAGATCGACGCCCCGATAGCGGACGAGGTCAAGGACATGGTCGTCGCGGCGGCGCGCCCGGCAAGCGCCCGAGGACAAGGGGATCGGACATGACGGGCGAAGTCCGCTACACCATCGGCATCGACATCGGCGGAACGTTCACCGATCTGACGATGGTCACCGAGCAGGGCATAACTCAGAGCACGAAAGCCCCGACGACGCCTGATGATTTCTCCATCGGAGTCATGGACGCGCTCGCCGAAGCAGCCGGCATCAACGGCATCACCCTGGACGAACTGGTGCGCCGAACCGACGTCCTCAAGAACGGCAGCACGGTCGCCACGAATGCGCTGCTCACCCGCGAGGGCACACGCGTCGGTTTGATCACGACTCGCGGCTTCGAGGACACCGTCTTCATCATGCGTGCGGTGGGTCGGGTCGACGGCCTGCCCGCCGAGGAGGTCCGGCGCATCGCGTACGTCGACAAGCCGCAGCCGCTGCTGCCCCGCGACCGCGTCATGGGAGTGCACGAACGCATCGACTGCCAAGGTCGGGTCGTCGTACCGGTCAACATCGAAGACATTGCGGCGGCGATCGAGAGACTCGTCGAGATCGAGGGCGTCGACTCGATCGCGGTGAGCTTCCTGCACGCGTGGCGCAACCCCGACCACGAGCACGTCGTGCGGCGAATGATCGACGAGAGGTACGGCGACCGGAACATCTTCGTCTCGCTGAGCAGCGACCTGTCGCGAGAAGCGGGAGAGTATGCCCGCACGAACACCGCAGTGGCCAACGCGTTCGTCGGCCCAGCGGTGCACCGATACCTCGGGCGATTGAGCGAGCGGCTCTCCTTGCTCGGCTTCTCGGGTCGGCTGCTCGTCATGCAGGGCAACGGCGGACTCGCCAGCATCGACCACGCGGCCCCGATCTCTACCTTGCAGTCCGGGCCGGCCGGTGGCATGTTCGGTGCCGCGCTCATGAGCGAAGCGATGGGTCACCGTGTCGTCGTTACCGCTGATATGGGCGGTACCAGCTTCGACGTCGGCATCCTCAGCGATGGGGTCTGGAAGTACGCGGACGAGCCGATCTTCGCCCGCCTGCGGATGCTGCAGCCGATCATCGACATCCGGTCCATCGGTGCAGGTGGCGGCACGATCGCGCGCATCGACCCGATCACAACCCGCATGAGCGTAGGGCCGCAGAGTGCAGGCGCGCAGCCGGGGCCAGCGTGCTACGACGCGGGCGGAACCGAGCCGACGGTCACCGACTGCAACCTCGTCCTCGGCTATCTCGACCCCGACTTCTTCCTCGGCGGCCGCAAGTCCCTGTCGGTAGAACGCGCAGAGCAGGCCATTCGCGCCAACCTCGCCGAGCCCCTTGGTCTGAGCGTTCTCGAATCGGCTGCAGGCGTGTTCGACATCATCAACAGCAAGATGAGCGACCTCATCCGGCGGGAGGTCGTCCGCAACGGTGAAGTACCCGCCGAGTGTGTGCTCTACGCGTTCGGCGGAGCGGGTGCGATCCACGCGACGTCCTGGGCCCGCGAGCTCGGCATGAGCCAGATCGTCATCGCGAACACCTCGCCGGTCTTCTCCGCGCACGGGATCGCCATGTCGGACTTCCTGCGCACTCGTCTGGCAACGCTGACCTACGTCGCGCCGTTCGACCCCGCACAGCTGAACCGTGATCTGGACACGCTCGAGGACGATCTCGCGATGGAGCTGGCGAAGGACGGGTTCAACGGCACGCCGGTGTTCAAGCGGTACGTGACGATGCACTTCCTGCGGCAGACGACGGGCGAGGAGATGCCGTTGCCGTGGGACCGCTTCGACGGCAAGGCGGCACGTGGCGTTGAGGATCTCTACGTCGAGCACTACCGGCGCCTCTACGGTGCCGGCGCTGCGTACGAGAAGAGCGGGCTCGCGATGAGTCGTATCCGCGTGGACGCGGTGGGCGCGATCGACCGTCGCGCCGCCGAGCAATCGAGCGTGCCGACAATTCTCGACGAGGCGCGTCACGGCAGCCGCCGGGCGTACTTCGACGGCGATCTCCTCGACACCGTCGTCTACCGGAAGGACCGTGTTCCAGCCGGTTCGACCATCGCCGGTCCGGCGATCCTGGAATCAGAGCTGACCACCATCGTCGTCGCGCCCGGCACCAGCGCCGAGATCGACGCACTCGGGAATGTCGTGGTGACCGTATGACCGTCGTTGTCGATTCCGCCATCGATCCGATCCGGTTCGAAATCCTCGCGCACCGACTGTGGGCGATCGGGGAGGAGGGGCGCATCGCGCTGCAGCGCGTGACGGCGTCGCCGATTGTGGCGCAGGGCGGCGAATGCATGTGCTCGTTCTATGACGCGGACGGCAACATGATCCTGGCCTGCTCCGGTCACCTGCGCTTCGCGGCCGCGACCAGCGATGCGATCAAGCGACTCATCGAGTGGTTCGACGACGAACCCGGCATCAACGAAGGCGACGAGTTCATCCTGAACGACCCGTACGTCGCCGGCTCACACACCTACGACATCATGCAGATCGCGCCAATCTTCTGGGAGGGGAAACGGGTGGCGTGGGTCGCGTCGAGTTCGCACACGGCCGACACCGGCGGCGTTCTTCGGGGCGCCGCCACCGAGATCTACCACGAGGGCATCCGACTGCTCGGACTGAAGATCGTCGAGGCCGGTGCGTTCCGTGAGGATGTCTTCAAGACCATCACCGAACAGTGCCGCGACCCTGAGTACGTCGGCATGGACATCAGGTCGCGCACGGCAGCCAACAACGTGTGCCGCGCCGGCTATCTCGAGTTGCTCACACGGTTCGGCGCCGACTTCGTCGAGGCGGCGGGGCGTCGCCTGATCGAGGACAGCAGCCGGATGGCGCGGGAAAAGCTGACGGCCATCCCGAACGGCACGTGGCGCAGTCGGATCTATGGCACGTACCGCGACCCGATGACCCGCCGGGCGATGCCCTACCAGGTGCTATGCGCCGCGACGAAAGCCGGCGACCAGCTCACGCTCGACTTCACCGGATCGTCCGGGCAGCTGGAGAACGACCAGAACTCCACGCTGCCCAGCACGATGGCGCACATCATGATCGCGCTGACCAACCGGTTGTTCTGGGATCTGCCTTGGAGTGACGGCAAGATGGATCCGGTACGCGTGATCATGCCCGAACGGTCGGTGCTCAACTGCACGTTCCCGGCCGCCTGTGGCCGTTCACCGCGGGTCGGGCAGTACGTGGTCGAGGCCGTCAGCCAATGCGTGTCGAGCATGTTGTTCGCCGCGGGTGAGCGCGAGGACATCAACGCGGGTTGGGGCAGCTTCTGGTACCTCGGCGGCCCGGGTTATTTCTACGGCGGGCACAACGCGCAGGGGTTGCCGAACCCGCAGGGCTTGTACGACACGCACGGCGGCGGGCTCGGCGCGACGCCGCTGCGCGACGGTGTGCCGTCGGGGGGCCAGCAGAACATTCCGTCAGGCGGGATCAGCGACATCGAGCGCATCGAGTTGCAGTACCCGTTTCTCTATCTCAGCCGCTCGCACAACATCGACGGCGGCGGCCCGGGCGCGCATACCGGCGGCGCCGGCACGCAGCGGCTGCTCATTGCGTACGGCTCGCAGGACCTCACCGTCGACTTCACGCCCTACGGTGGGCTCCCGCACGGCGCATGGGGTCTGTTCGGCGGTCATCCGACCGGTACCGGCGGCACGCGGTCCCTGCTCGCTCCGGCAGCAGACGTCTCAGGGCGACTGGGGCGCGGCGACTACCCCGTTACGGCCGACGAGGCGGTGGCCAGCGGCTGGGCCGAGCTGACCGTGCCTGCGGGAAATCCCGGTCGCATACCGGTGGCAGAAGGGTCGCTGCTTGCCGACTTCACGCAGGGCGGTGGTGGATACGGCGATCCGCTCGAGCGCGCCGAGGCCAGCGTGGTCGAGGACCTGCGCAATGGATTGGTGAGCGTCGAGCAGGCCGGGCGGATCTTCGGCGTGGTCGTCGACGGTTCCAGGACGCTCGACCCAACTGCCACCGCGCAGCGCCGGGAGGAGATCCGCCTCCTGCGCGTCAATGGCGCGCGGACGGTCGCGCCAGCACATGGGGACTCGGAATGGGCGACGCGGGTGCGATTCCACGAGTACCTCGAAGCCGGCGCTTACGGCTCTGGCCGCGACGTCATCCGGTGCGTGGAGTGCGGGACTGTCGTCTGCGACGCGACCCAGAACTACAAGCAACACGTCGTGCGCCGCGAACTGTCGTTGGGCGAGTTGGCCGGCCGCCGCCTCCCGGGTGACGGCGAGTACATCGGCGCCCTGGTCGAGTACGCGTGCCCCACCTGTGCGGTGCTCCTGGCGGCGGACATCTCCTGTCCCGAGGTCTCCGGCGAGGATGACCTGTGGGACATCCAGTTGGTGTCATGAGCGTCGCCCCACTCGACGGGCTCAGTGTGGTGGAGCTGGGCAGCTATGTGACCGGCCCATATGCAGCGTCCCTGCTCGCGGACATGGGCGCCCACGTGATCAAGATCGAGCGTCCGCCATTGGGTGACCCGTTCCGCAGCTGGGGCGGGCAGGGGATGAGCCCCACGTTCGCGTCACTGAACAAGGGCAAGTCAAGCATCGGTCTTTCCTTCGACAGCCCCGACGGAGTTGCGGTCGCCCAGCGGCTCGCGCTGCAGGCGGACGTGCTCATCGAGAACTTCCGGCCCGGCACGCTCGACCGCGTCGGGCTCGGCTACGAAGCGATTGCGCAGCTCAAACCGTCCATCGTGTACTGCTCGATCTCGGGCTTCGGTTCGAGCGGGCCGTACGCAGGCCGGCCCGGGTACGACACGGTCGGCCAGGCGATGAGCGGGCTGTTGGGTCTGTTGACCGACCTCGACGACCCGAAACCCATGGGACTATCGATCGCCGATCACGTCACCGGACTGTTCGCCTGCTACGGCATTCTCGCCGCGGTCGTGAAGCGATTCGTCCGGGGCGAGGGCAGCCACGTCGAGACCTCGTTGCTGCAGGCGACGACGAGCTTCCTCGCCGAGAACGCCGCACGGCATCTGGCCGACGGCGAGATCCCGTCCCGCGCGACTCGCGCCCGCCTCGCGCAGGCATACGCGTTCCGCGCCGGGGACGGTGCGCCGTTCGTCGTGCACCTGTCGTCCCCGGTCAAGTTCTGGGAAGGCCTCACCGCTGCCGCGGCCGCGCTCGACCTGCGTGACGACGAGCGCTTCCAAACACGTAAGGACCGCATCGCGCACTACGACGAACTTCATGTCCTGCTCAGCGAGAAGTTTGCGACGCAGCCACGGGCCTACTGGCTGGATCGGCTTGCCGCCAACGATGTGCCCGCGGGGCCGATCAACCGCATGGACGAGGTGTTCGCCGACGAAGGGGTTGAGCACCTCGATCTCGTGGCCGACGCCGGCGGCCCGTCCGTCGGATCGATGCGATTGCTACGGGGCGCGGTCGAGGTGTCGGGGCGCTCGCATGCTCCTTACGATCCGCCGCCCCTGCTCGGTGAGCAGACCGACGCGATCCTGCGTGACATCGGCTATAACGACTGCGAGATCGCCGAGCTCGCGGCGCGCGACGTCGTGTACGCATCGCCGACCACGTCGACAGCGCCGGTCCGGTGAACACACGAGGAAGGTCCAGATGACGATTCCGCCTCGCACGCTCGGTTCGGCCGGCCCGACGGTCGGCGCGATCGGGTTCGGGTGCATGAGCTTCGGCGGTACGTACGGGCACGCAGCAGGCGACGACCCGGTGGACGTCATCAGGCAGGCACTCGCGCTCGGGGCGACGATGCTCGACACCGCGGATCGTTACGGGGTGAGCGAGGACGTCGTGGGCGAAGCATTGAAAGGTTGGCCGCGCGACGAAGTGTTCCTCGCGACGAAGTTCGGAATCATCTCGCCGCCCAAGGGTGACCAGCCCGCGGTGGTCGACGGCCGCCCCGAGTATGTGGCCGCCAGCATCGACGCGTCGCTGCGCCGGCTCTGTACCGACCACGTCGACCTGTATTACCAGCACCGCGCGGAT
>JAOPWD010000333.1 GCA_025965875.1 Pseudonocardiales bacterium | reverse complement strand
CGATTTCCCAGAAACCGGATTTGATCATTTTGGACACCGCACCCGACCCGCGTCAATTGCAGCCGCAGATCGCGGCGGCCAAGGCGGCTGGTATCCCGGTGCTGGTGACGCACTTCTATGACGTGACTATGTCGGGACCGCCTAGTTGTGCCGGCTGCGCGGCCGGGGTGACGGCAGTGGTGAAGGCGCCGATCTCCACCGCCGGTGCAGCCGAGGCCGACTGGATCATCAACGACTCCCACGGTAAGGCCAACGTGCTGATGGTGGGATTGAACGGGCTGCTGCCGGTGCCAGGCATGCTCGCGGCCGCCAACGCCGAGTTCGCCAAGTATTGCCCGGGGTGCAAGGTGAAGACGGTCTCGATCAACCTCAACCAACTGGCCACCGCCGGTGCGTTCAGCCAGGTGTCCTCCGCGCTCGTGCAGAATCCGAACCTCACCTACGTCAACCCGCTGTTCGACGCCTCGGTGCCCGGCACGATGGCCGCGATCCAGTCCGCAGGCAAGGCCAGCAAGATCCGGATGATCGCCTTCAACGGATCCTCCTTCGCGCTCAAAGACGTCGCCAGCGGCACCAGCCCACTGCGCGCCGACGTCGCCGAACCCGACACCTGGGTTGGCTACTCCAACATGGACCAGGCCTTCCGCGTCATGACCGGAATGCCAGCCGTCACCGAGAACACCCCGATCCGGCTCTTCGACAGCAGCAACATCAGCCAAGCCGGCGGCGGACCCAACTACGACAAGGGCTACGGAGACGCCTACATCCAAGGCTTCTACAGCCTCTGGGGCCTCCCGGCCGCCTCCTAAACGACCATGGAAGCCACCGACAGCAGGAGCAGTGCGCTGACCGTCGACCCGTCCGACCACGTACCAGGTGGTCATCCGTTGCTATTGAGGGCGCGGGACATCACCAAGCAGTACGGCGGTACCCGTGCGCTCGACGGTGCCGAGCTCGAAGTCCGGGCCGGAGAGATCCATGGACTTCTCGGCGAGAACGGTTCAGGTAAGAGCACCTTCATCAAGGTCTTGGCCGGAGTCGTGGCACCGGATGCGGGATCGCTGAAGCTCTTCGACGATGACGTGAGCTTCCCCCTCGCGCCGGGAGAGTCGCACCGGCGGGGGCTTCGGTTCGTCCACCAGAGCCTTGGTCTCATACCGAGCCTCGACATCGCCGAGAACCTGCTCGTCGAACGGTTTGCTCTCGCGCGGCGCTCCGGGTACATCGATTGGAGGCGCTTCTACGACGACGCGGCCGAACTGCTGGACCGCTATGGGCTGAAGCTCGACCCGCGGCGGCCACTGGCGGAGCTGGCCCCAATCGATCGGTCCCTGGTCGCGATCGTGCGGGCGGTCGCCACCGGGACCGAACCCGATCACAGCGCCGCGCCCCGCCTGCTGGTTCTGGACGAGCCGACCGTCTTTCTGCCGCGCGGAGAGGTCGCCCGCATCTTCGACATGCTGCGCGGCCTGGTCGCCAGCGGCGCCGGCGTGCTGTTCGTGTCGCACCGCATGGACGAAGTGCGCGAGTACACCGACCGCGTGACTGTGCTGCGAGACGGCCGCAACGCGGGCACACGCGTCACCGCCGAAGTCGACGACAGCGCACTCGTCCGGCTCATCGTGGGTAGCCAGGTCACTCCCTCGAGCGCTGGGCTGGAGTTGGCCGACGAGCACAACGCCACCGTTGTCGAGGTCACCGGGTTCGCCTCGAAGTCGCTGCGTCACGTGGATCTCTCCGTGCGGTCGGGCGAGATCGTTGGCCTTACCGGCCTGGCCGGCTCCGGTTACGAGGAGATCCTCTACGGGCTCTTCGGCGCACACACTCAGGCGACGGGGACGCTGAACCTGCACGGGCGAGAGTTGGCTTTGCGCAAGCACACCCCGCGGGCCGCGATTGCCGCCGGTATAGCCCTGATTCCGGCCGATCGACTCCGCGACGGAGTCTCGGGGACGGCGACGGTCGAGGAGAACCTCACCCTCAACGTGGTCGGCAGCTTCTTCCGGACGATGCTGCTTCGGCGGCGTGAACTCCGACGGCGCGCGGGCGAGCTTGCGCGGGACTATCGCGTCCGCCCGCCCAACGTGAACCTGACCGTCGACTGCCTGTCGGGTGGCAACCAGCAGAAGGTACTGCTTGCCAAGTGGCTCGTGGGAGAGCCGAGTCTGATCCTGCTGCACGAGCCCACTCAGGGGGTCGATGTCGGCGCGCGGGCAGACATAGCCGGCTTCCTCCAGCGGCTGGCGTCGTCCGGCGCGTCGATCGTGATCGCGAGCGCGGAGTACGAGCAGCTCGCCTCTCTGTGCACCCGGGTCGTCATCTTCCGCGACGGACGGGCCAGCAGCGTGCTCGAACGCGAAGACGTCACGAAGGAACGGATCTTGTCGGAATGCCTGCGTGGATCAGCACAATTCGCAGGTGACCAGGAAGGTGGATCGTCATGACCATCACGGAACGCGTCGAGACACCGGACGTGACGCCTGATCAACGCGGGCGACGCCCTCGCCTAATTGGTATCAACGGGCCCAGCTTGGAACGTATCGCCTTGCCGATGACCTTCCTGTTCGTCATCGTCCTCTTCAGCGTGCTGCGACCGCAGACTTTCCCGACCTCCGCGAACGTGTCATCGATCCTCTCGTCGCAGGCAGTGCTCGTCGTCCTGACGCTCGGAATACTCGGTCCGCTGATCGTGGGGGACCTGGACATCTCCGCCGCCGCGGTTGCCGGCCTGAGCGCGATGCTGGTTGTGATCCTGACTGCGAACCATCACATGAACTTCGTGCTCGCCGTCGTGATATCGCTCGGCTGCGCCTGCCTGATCGGCCTCGTGAACGGCATCCTCGCGGCAGTGATGGGTCTAGACACCCTTATCGTCACGCTCGGTACCGGGAGCCTGGCTACCGGTATCACGGCATGGATCAGCAACAACAACACGATCACCGGCCTTGCCCCGACGCTCGTCAAGATTGTCGTCACGGATCAGTTGTGGGGTGTATCGGTCGAGTTCTACTACGGACTCGCGCTTTGCCTGATCGTCTTCTACCTGCTGCGTTACACCCCGCTCGGTCGTCGGATGCTCATCGTTGGACAGGCCCGCGAGGTTGCTCGGTTGAGTGGCATCAACGTCAACCGGGTCCGGATTGGCAGCCTGGTGTTCTGTTCGGCGATGGCCGGACTGGCCGGCATCCTCTACGCCGGAACGAGCGGCGCGGCCTCAGCGACCGGTGGCGCCGAACTGCTGCTGCCCGCCTACGCCGCAGCGTTCCTCGGCGCGACGACGATTACACCGGGTCGCTTCAACGCGTTCGGCGCGCTCATCGCCGTCTACTTTCTGGCCACAGGGATAACCGGATTGCAACTGCTGGGTGCGCAGAACTACGTGCAGCAGATCTTCTACGGTGTGGCGCTGCTGCTCGCGGTCACCGTATCCAGCGTGATCCGGCGGACACCGAAGCCGGCAGGACCCTAGTGTCCTGCGCCGGAAACTAGACGGCGGCGGCCGTTTCGGCCGGGAAGCCGGGGCTGCGCTGCTGAACAGCGAGGCGGACGAAGTTGCGGCACGAGGTCGACATGCGATCCGGACGGTACGCGAGCGCGATGTCCAGGCTCGCGTTACCGCCGAGCAACGGACGGGCCACGACCTGCTCGGTGCGGCGCAGCCAGGACTTCGACGCGAAGCCGATCCCGATGCCTTGTTCGATCAGCTCGACGAAGACCTGGACTGAGCTGTACTTGGCCACGATCCTCGGCGCGAACTTGGCTATCGAGCACAGTTCCAGCCAATTCGCGTAGAGGCTCGGCGCTACGTGCGACTCAGGAAAGACAAAGTCCTGATCGATGATGTCGGCGAGGTGTAAAGCGTCGAGGCCCGCGAGCGGGCTGTCCCGATGCAGCGCCACGACGGCGGGCTCCCGCCAGATGAGCCTGGTGTTCACCCCGGTCCGCTTCGACTCTGGACGGACGAATGCGAGGTCGAAGCTGCCGTCCTCGACTGCGCTCACGAGATCGGAGGAGGGCCGGTGCCGCAGAGTCAGGTCGACAGCAGGGTAGCTTTCGCGGAACGTCTCGAGTACCCGCGGAAGAAGGTCGAAGACGGCCGCATCGATGAAGCCCACGACCAAGCTGCCGTATTCACCGGCACCGGCGCGGCGGGCCAGTTCTGTCGCGCGTTCCACGGTCTGCAGCACGCTGCTGGTTTCCGCCAGGAGCACGGCGCCGGCCGGAGTAAGCACCACGCCGCGGTGGGTACGCTCGAAAAGCGCCGCCTGCACTTGGCGCTCCAATCTCGCGATGGCGACGCTCAATGCGGGCTGGGTCATGTGCAAAGCGCGAGCCGCCCGGCCAAAGTTCAGCTCGGTGGCCAGCGTTTGGAAGTAGCCGAGGTCACGTAGCTCCACGTCTCACTCCTGCGCTTGGTATTCGATGGATTGACTTTGCCGGGGCAATGCGATAACTGTGCGCCTGCCCGGCGCACGTCGCTGTGCACTTGGCCCGAATGATCAATGTCCGCCCGAGACGAACAAGTCTACCTGGGCTCATGTTGCGGTTTTGTCTCAGAAGAAGGCGAGTCCGTCGCTCTTGGTCTGTATACGTTCACGCAATGTTCCAGAGTGATAATCGGATTCTATGGTGGGGATTTGTTGTGCGCATTGGACGCGTGGTTGTCGGTGGGGCGAGGATTGGTGCTCGGGTCGGCGAGGGGGTGGGTTAGGAATGACCAGCGCGATTTCGCAGAAACTGGAGTTGATCGTTTTGGCCACCGCCGACCCGCGTCAATTGCAGCCGCAGATCATCACCATGGAAATCACCCACACCACGAGCTCGGCGCAGGCGGAACAGGAGGACAGCTGTGTCGCGTAGGTTCCGCATCGCACTGGCCCAGTGCGAGTCCGTCATAGGTTCGCAGGACTTCGATCCGCGGCCGGTCAACCTAGCCCGCCTCGAGCGAGCTGTGCAGGAGGCGGCGGACGAGGGCGCGCAACTGGTGCTCTTCGGTGAAATGTTTGTCACCGGATACCGGACTGACCAGTTCCACAGCTTGTGGGCCGCCCGCCTGGACGCAGGGGATCCGACAGTTGCGTCCCTGACCGCGACGGCAGCCCGCTACGGCGTCCACATCATGGTCGGCACGGCCACGCACAGTGAGACTGCGCCCGGAGTCGTGCACAACACGGCGGTGCTGGTGAGCGGTGACGGGCTACTGAACAGCTATCACAAGTTGCATGCGGCACGGTTGGTATCCCCCAGCGGTGAAGAGGTCAACGAGTTCGCGTACTTCAGCCCCGGATCGCAAGCCCCCGTGTGGCAGACGGAGCTGGGCGTGTTCGGCCCGCAGATCTGTTACGACAGTTCCTTTCCCGAGCTCAGCCGCACCCAGAGCCTCAAGGGCGCGGAGGTGATGCTGAATATCACGGCATCGGCAACCGGGTTCGAGTCACAGTGGGAGCACCTGCGGGCGGCGCGCGCGTTCGAGAACTCCGGCTGGTACGTCGCTTGCTCGGTAGTCGGGGTGCAGAACGGTGACCGCTTCTTCGGCCGTAGCGCAGTGATCGACCCGCTCGGCAACACCGTTGCCGAAGGCAAGGACGGTGACGAGGACCTCGTCATCGCCGACATAGACCCCGACGAGACGGTGTGCTGGCGGTCGCGGATGAACACGATGTCCGCCCGCCGACCTGACGCGTACGGGGAAGTCATGAACGTTACCGATCGTAAGGAGATCTAATGGTCGAGACTTTGGCCAGCCATCCGGCTGCGGCGATCACTGATGAGATCGACGATTATTCGTGGGTCTTCGGGCAGTCGGTAGACCGCCTGGTGACCGTGGAAATGCGCCCGACGGGGTTGCCCTACGGCAAGATCGACCGGTTGCAGGCGGCCGCCCTGGCCGAGAGCGGCTACCGGTCACAGACATTGATGGCGGCCGAAGCACTTCGTCGCTCGGTCAACCCGGGTGACGCGGTGGTCATCGTTACGGGTGCTGGCACGCAGCCTTTCATCCCCAAGGGCGAGAACGACGGCCCAGTCGGTGCCGCCGCGTTGGCCCGGACTGTTCTGCAGGGACTGGACGCGGTGCCCGTGTACCTGTGCGAGCCGCACCACGCCGACCCCATCGTCGCCTCCAGCGAGGCCGCCGGGGTACCGATCCGTCCGAACGGCCTTGAGCCGCGGACAGCGCGCGGTGCCTTTCTCGAGACGTCACCGACCGTCGATGACGACGTTGCCGACTGGGCGAGCCAGATGTTCGACAAGTACTCGCCGGCGGCAGTCATCTTCATCGAGCGACTCGCCCCGAACCGCAAGGGTGTCATCCACGGCAGCACGGGCTTCGCGGGATGGTCACCGATCGTCGATCTCACGCCCATTCTGGACGAGGCGACACGCCGCGGTGCGGTCAGCATCGGGATCGGCGACGCCGGCAACGAGACCGGGTTCGGCCGGATCTTCGACGCGGTCCGTGAGATCCAGGAATCCGGGGCAGTGTGCGGTTGCCCGTGTGATGACGGCATGGCCACGATCACCTCGACAGACATCCTGGTGGTGGCCTCTGTCTCGAACTGGGGCGCCTACGCCATCGACGCCTGCCTGGCACACCTACTCGGTCGGGTGGATCTGCCGCAACCGCCCGAGACTGCGGCCCGGGTGATCGCGGCCTGTTTCGAGGGCGGCGGATACGAGGCGGTGTTCTGTACACAGCGCGACCTGGTCGACGGCATCGACAGCCAGACGTCGATCTCGCTCACCCAGATCCTGAAGGAGATGGTGCGCATCAGCCTGCTGCCCACCGACTCCGGACCCGCGCACTGAGCCACGCTGGAGGCATGCACGGTGCAGTACCGATTGCTGGGTGACACCGGAGTCCGCGTCAGTACCTACTCGCTGGGCTCGGTCATGTTCGGCGGCTGGGGAAACCAGGACGAGCGGCAATGCATCGCCATGATCCGGCAGGCGATGGACGCCGGCATCAACCTGATCGACACCGCGGACGTCTATGCCGAAGGGGAGTCAGAACGGATCATCGGCGAGGCGGTGCGCGGACGGCGCGATGAAGTCCTGCTGGCCACGAAGGTGAACGGGCCGATGGGCAAGGCACCGAACGAGCGGGGCAACTCGCGACTGTGGATCATGCGAGCGGTGGAGGCCAGCCTGCGGCGTCTCGATACCGACCACATCGATCTGTACCAACTGCACCGACCCGACCCGGCGACTGCAATCGAGGAGACGCTCGGTGCGCTCGACGACCTGATCTCCCAGGGCAAGATCCGCTACGTCGGCACCACGACCTTTCCGGCCTGGCAACTGGTCGAGGCGCAGGCGGCGAGTGCGCAGCGCGGCACAGCGCGATTCGTGTGCGAGCAAGCGCCGTACTCCGTGCTGGTTCGGGCCGCGGAACGCGACGTGCTGGCAGTCGCCGAGCGGTACCGACTGGGCGTGCTGGTCTGGTCCCCGCTGGCCGGCGGCTGGCTGGCCGGCCGGTACCGGAAGGGACAATCCCCGCCCGAGCAGACCCGTGCTGACCGGCTCACGGAGTACCGGCCGCGGGGCGGTCGAATGGCCGAGCGATACGACTTGGGCAACCTCGCGAATGCGGCGAAATTCGACGCGGTGGAGGCGCTGGCTCAGTTGGCCGCCTCCGCCGGACTCTCGCTGGTCGACTTGGCGCACGCCTTTACGCTGGCCCATCCCAGCGTTACCTCCGCGATCATCGGCGCGCGCACGCCCGAGCAGCTGGAACGCACCCTCGCCGGCGCCGACGTGCGACTCGATGAGGCGACACTCGACGCGATCGACACGATCGTCGCACCCGGTTCGGTTCTCAATCCGGCGGACTTGGGCTGGGACCTGCCGTGGATGAGCGCTGACGCGCGTCGCGTTCGGCCCCCGCGTCGGCTGGCCTGACCCTCTCTAGGAGCACCTATGTCTGCATCGACGACCGTCCACGCGATATGCAACGTCACACTGATCGACGGATCGGGCAGCGCCCCGCAGGCCGGTCAGGCGATGCTCGTTGACGGTGCTCGCATCGCCTGGGTGGGACCCGAGACCGAACTCGCGCTCACCGAGCAGATGATCATGATCGATGGGCATGGCGGCACCGTGCTGCCGGGCCTGATCAACTGTCACGTGCACCTGTGCAACGACGGCGCACCTGACCTGTTCGCACAGGTCCGCGCAGACAGCTCGGCCACGGCGGCGCTGCGTGGGCACCTGAACCTGCAGCTCACCCTGCAGGCAGGCATCACGACGGTGCGTGACTGCGGCGCGGCGAACAATGTGGCCATCGAGCTCGCGAAGGCCGTCGAGGACGGGCTGATCGCCGGGCCGCGAATCCGCGCTGCCGGGCGGGTAATCACCATGACGGGTGGACACGGACATTTCATCGGTCGCGAAGCCGACGGGCCAGACGGTGTTCGGGCAGCGACCCGTGCCGAGATCAAGGAGGGTGCGCATTTCATCAAGGCCATGGCTACGGGCGGTGTTCTCACTCCTGGAGTCACTCCGACACAGACCGCGTTGCAGTTCGACGAGCTCGAGATGCTTGCCCGCGAAGCACACAATGCCGGTCGCCGCGCCACCTGCCATGCGATAGGAAACACCGGGATCAAGAACGCCGTGCGCGCCGGAATCGATGGCATCGAGCACGGCTTCTACCTCGACGACGAGGCGCTCGAACTGATGATCGACCGCCAGACGTTCTTGGTCCCGACCCTGCTGGCCGGCCACCAGATCATTGCCAACGGCCGCACCGGGCGGGTGCCCGCGTGGATCGCCGCGAAGTCGGCGGAGGGCTCCGAGCACCATCGCGAGAGCTTCGTCGCTGCCGTGAAGTCCGGTCTGAGAATTGCCGCCGGCACCGATGCCGGCACTCCGTTCAATCCGCACGGCGACCTGGCCACCGAGCTTGCCTTGATGGTCGAGTACGGACTGGGCCCGATGGCCGCGATCGTCGCTGCGACGAGCGGCGCCGCGACCAACCTGGATCTGGACCATGACACCGGGAGACTCGTGCCCGGGCATCGCGCTGACGTGATCATCGTCGACGGCGACCCGTCCCAGGAGATCGACGCGCTGTCAAGGGTGCGCTTCGTGATGAGCAATGGCGTCGTGGCCCGCGACGATCTTGACAGCCGTTTACCCGTCGGCGGCAAATTGTTGGCCTATACCCCCTTGTAACGGTTTTGGGTTAGGAGTTGTATTTGTCCGGTCTGGGCGTGGATCCCGTAAATCGCTACGGGGCTGACTTGGGCTGAGCGGGAGAACTCCATGCGCACGCCCAAACGACGCCACGTCCTTACCGCCGCGTTCGCGCTGGCCGTCATCGCCACAGGTTCTGCGGCCTACGGCGCTGCGCACCAGCACCGGCGTAGCAGCCAGCCCGACGCTGAGGAGATCGAAGCGGTCGTTGCCCGGCCAGCCTCATCGACGGGCAGTTGCGGCGTGGAGCGGTGGTCGGTGAAGACCGGTACCGACGCCGACGCTGCCAAGATAACGCTGCAGTCGACCACGGCGACCACGATCGCCAGCCTCGACGCCTTGAGCAAGCCCGCGACCCTGCCGGCGAACAACCGCGTCCTGCCCACCGAGGCGACGGTATTCAAACTGCCCGCCACGCTCACCCAGTACAAGCTGGAAGCCGATTCCGACTACCACCTGGTACTCACCGACGGCTCCGGGCACCCCATGATCGCCGAGATTCCCGACCCGGCTTGTGTCGGCTCGGGCAGTGCCCTGCTGACCAGCATCCAGAAGGCCCGCTCGGAGTTCGACGCGAAATACATTGCAACTGGCAGCTTCAAGACCGCGAACGTCCCGATCACCGTGACCGGCGTCGGGTTCTTCGACTTCCTGCACGGCCAGACCGGGGTCGCTCCCAACGGCATCGAACTGCACTCGGTGCTAGACATCCAATTCGGCACCGGCACAGGTGGTAACACGGTGACGGTGACCAACCCGGGTAGCCAGACCGGGACGGTCGGCGCCGCCGCCAGCCTGCAAGTGCGGGCGAGCGACTCCGCCGCGGGCCAGACGCTGACCTACAGCGCGGCCGGACTCCCGGCTGGGCTGGCGATCAACACCAGCACTGGACTCGTCTCCGGCACTGCGACCACCGCCGGCACCTCTAGCGTTACCGTCACGGCCCGCGACGCAACGGGAGCGGCCGGCTCGGCCACTTTTGCCTGGACGGTGAACCCCGCAGGCGGCGGCTGCTCAGGACAGAAGCTGGGCAACCCTGGCTTCGAGACCGGCACCGCCGCACCGTGGGCGACGTCCGCCGGGGTGATCAGTTCCAGCAGCGCCGAGCCTGCGCACGCGGGCACTTGGGACGCCTGGCTCAACGGCTACGGCGCTACCCACACCGACACGCTCAGCCAGCAGATCGCCATTCCCGCGGGCTGCCGCGCCACCGTGAGCTTCTGGCTGCATGTCGACACCGCCGAGACCGGCACCACCGCCTACGACACGCTGACCGTCAAGGTCGGCACCGCCACGGTCGCGAGTTACTCAAACGCCAACCACAACACCGGCTACGCGTCCCACAGCATCGACCTCACTGGCTACGCCGGGCAGACCGTCACCATCGCCTTCACCGGCGCCGAGGACTACACGAAGCAGACCTCCTTTGTTCTGGACGACACGGCGCTGACCCTCGGCTGACCCATCGGCGAGGCTCCCTCGACGCGTGCGGCAAGATCGCGCCCTAGGAGGACACATGGCGCTGGATGCAGATGTGATCGTGGTCGGGGGCGGATTGGCGGGGCTGGTTGCCGCGTGCGAGCTGGTCGATGCCGGCCGCAAAGTCGTCCTGGTCGACCAGGAGCCCGAACAGTGCCTGGGCGGGCAGGCGTTCTGGTCGTTCGGCGGGCTGTTCTTCGTCGACTCGCCCGAGCAGCGTCGGGTGCGGATCAAGGACTCGCTGGAGCTCGCCTGGCAGGACTGGCTGGGCACCGCCGGCTTCGACCGCCTCGACGATGAGGACGTCTGGCCGCGGCAGTGGGCGCAGGCCTACGTCAACTTCGCCGCCGGCGAGAAGCGGGCCTGGCTCCACGAACGGGGCGTGCGCTGGTTCCCGGTGGTCGGCTGGGCCGAGCGGGGCGGGTACGGCGCCATCGGGCACGGCAATTCGGTGCCCCGCTTTCATATCACCTGGGGTACCGGGCCCGGGCTGATCGCGCCGTTCGTGGCCCGGCTCAAGGACGCCGCCGATCGGGGGCTGCTGCGGTTCGCGTTCCGGCATCGGGTGGACGAGCTGACGGTAACCGGCGGGGTCGTCGACGGAGTGCGCGGCCGGGTGCTCGAGCAGTCGTCAGTGCCACGGGCCGCGCCAAGTTCTCGCACCGAGGTGGCCGACTTCGAACTGCACGCCCAAGCGGTGATCGTCACCTCAGGCGGCATTGGGGCCAACTTCGACCTGATCCGGCGCAACTGGCCGGCCCGGATGGGGACGCCGCCCAAGCGGATGATCGCGGGCGTGCCTGACTTCGTCGACGGACGGATGCTGGGCATCACGGAGGCGGCCGGGGCCCGCCTGGTCAACCGCGACCGGATGTGGCATTACGTCGAGGGCATCCACAACTACGACCCCATCTGGACGAATCACGGGATCCGGATCCTGCCCGGGCCATCGTCGGTGTGGCTGGACGCGGTGGGTAACCGGCTGCCCGTGCCGCTGTTCCCGGGCTTCGACACGTTGGGGACGCTCGAGCACATCATGAGCACCGGGCACGACCACTCGTGGTTCGTGCTGACGAAAAAGATCATCGGCAAGGAGTTCGGGCTGTCCGGGTCGGAACAGAACCCCGACCTGACCGGCAAGAGCGTGCGTCAGGTGATCGACCGGGTGCGGGCCGAGATGCCGCCGCCGGTGCAGGCGTTCCTCGACAAGGGCATCGACTTCGTGCAGGCCGACACGCTCGACGAACTGATCACGCGGATGAACAAAGTGACCGACACGCCGCTGCTCGATCCCGAGACGGTGCGCCGCGAGATCATCGGCCGCGACCGGGAGATGGACAACGACTACACCAAGGACCTCCAGGTTGCCGCCCTGCGCCAGGCGCGGTCCTACCTGCCGGACAAGATCAGCCGGGTGGCCTCGCCGCACAAGCTCACCGATCCCAAGGCCGGGCCGCTCATCGCGGTACGGCTGAACATCCTGACCCGCAAGACGCTGGGTGGCCTGGAGACCGATCTGTCCGCACGGGTGCTGCAGCCTGGCGGTGAGCCGCTGCCGGGCGTGTACGCGGCCGGCGAGGTGGCCGGCTTCGGTGGCGGCGGGATGCACGGTTACCGATCGCTGGAGGGGACGTTCCTGGGTGGCTGCATCTTCAGCGGCCGCACCGCAGGCCGCGCCGCCGCCGAGGCCACCCGCTAAGGCCCGTCCTTGATCAACTCGCGTTCGGTTCGGGGCGTGATCGCGGCCTGCACCAGGAACGCGGTGGTGGCCTTCCTCAGTCGTGTAGCGGGTGCTTGGCGAAGTAGGTCTTGGAGCTGCGCGCCATCTGACCGAACGCGAGCTGGTTCACCGGGCCGCCCAGGCGCAGCAGCATTGACGTCTTGGGCGTGGCCTCCACCGCGAATGTCCAGGTGAACAGGCAGCCGGTCGCGGTGGGCTCGAGTTCGTAGTTCTCGGCCATGCGGCGAAGCACCGGGCGGTTGGCCGCGCGGACGTAGAACGAGTACCCCTTGCCCTCGTCCCAGCGGAAGTACTCCTCGCGCACCGTGATCGAGTGCAGCGGCAGCACGACCTCGCGGGTGGTGCCTACGCCGAACGGACGCGGCGAGGTCCACGTGAGCGACTGCACGCCCAGACCCCACGCGGCCACGCTGCGATCGGACGTCAGCGACTCCCACACCCGCTCGGCCGGCACCGGCAGGTCGATCGGGTACCGGTACACGTGCGGCGCCGTCTCGAAGAACGTCTCGTCAGCGGGCTGCAGCTCGTGCCACTTGGTCATGGCGCCAGCATGCCCTACCGGTGGGTAACTTCGCGCGCCGGAGGCCCGCTCAGGCGTCGGTGAGCTCGCGGGGGACGGCCAGGACGTCAACGAGGGCGCCGTTTCGCCACACGGTGATCTCGAGACGGCGCCCGATCGCGTCCTCGACCATCAGCCGTTGCAGTTCGGTGGCGGTGGCTGCGGGCTTGCCGTCGACGGCCACAACGACGTCACCGACACGTAGTCCGGCCGATGCGGCCGGGCTGTCCGACACCACCTGGGCCACGCGCAGCCCGGTCTTGCGACCGAGCTTGGCCACGAGCGGTGGCGGCAGCGGAGCCTGCGCGCCGGCCACGCCGAGCCAGGCGCGACGCACCCGTCCCTGCGTCATCAGGGTGGTGATGATCCGGCGCGTCGTGTCGTTGATCGGGACGGCCAGGCCGAGGCCCACACCGGCGACGGCCGTGTTGACGCCCACGACCCGGCCGCTGCTGTCCGCCAGCGCGCCGCCGCTGTTGCCCGGGTTGAGGGCAGCGTCGGTCTGGATCACCTCGTCGACCACCCGGCCGGCCTGGGTGGGCAGCGAGCGGCCGAGCGCCGAGACGATGCCGGCTGTGACGCTGCCGGCCAGGCCCAGCGGGTTGCCGAGGGCGACGACCATCTGACCGACCCGCAACTGCGCTGCGTCGCCGAGCGTGACCGGTGGCGGGACGTCGCCGCGCGCGCGGAGCACGGCCAGATCGGACAGCGGATCGCGAGCGATGACGTCGGCCGAGACCTCGGTGCCGTCGGCGAAGGCGACGTCAGCGGTGGACGCGCCGGCCACGACGTGGGCACTGGTGAGCAGGAAGCCGTCGGCGGTGAGCACGCTCGCGCTACCGCCGCCGCTGACAATTCCATTGCCGCGCCGGGTGCGCACGCGCAGGCTGGCCACGCTGGGCAGCACGATTTCGGCCACGCGGATCACCACGGTCGAGTAGGCGTCCA
>JAOPWD010000318.1 GCA_025965875.1 Pseudonocardiales bacterium | reverse complement strand
CCGCCCTCCCGGCGAGCTGTGGAGCCCGAGCGAGCGGACCACCTGGCTGACCGGCGACGTATCCGACGTGGTGCCCGCACTCACCGCGCTGTTACCCGAGGCCGCCGGCGTCCGAACGCTCGAGGTGCGTTCGGCGCTGGCTGCGGAACGAGCCCGCCAGGACGCGCTTCCCGCGCTGCACTCGATGGACGGTGCCAATCCGTGGGCAATGGTGGCCGAACTGAACGC
The DNA here is from genome assembly GCA_025965875.1 of Pseudonocardiales bacterium. Lineage (GTDB taxonomy): Bacteria > Actinomycetota > Actinomycetes > Mycobacteriales > Jatrophihabitantaceae > QHCC01. Next base: position 11,886 of record JAOPWD010000318.1, on the reverse strand, counting down.
CATGTTGCCTGCGGACGCCTACGTCGTCGTCGGGATCGGGCACTTCTGGTACTTCGTGGCGCCGTACGTTCGGCCCGGGCCACGGCGGAGGTTCCACTTCGCCTGCGGCTTCGGACTCATCGGCCAGGCACTGCCCGTGGCAGTGGGAGCGGCGGCGGCCCTGGGTGACCGGCACACGGTCGTCGCGATCGAAGGGGACGGCAGCGTGGTGATGAACGTGCAGGAGCTCCAGGCTGCCGTGCGCCACGGCGTCGATCTTCTCCTCGTCGTGATGAACAACCAGGCATATGGGTCCGAGTACCACAAGCTCGCCCTCGCCCACCTCGACGTCGCCGGCAGCGAGTTCGACGCCATCCCGTTCGACGTCGTCGAGGTGAGCGAAGCGATGGGTGCAACGGCACGACGCGCGGGCGATCCGGAGCAGCTGCGCGAAGCGTTGCGCGAACTCCTGCCTGTGGCTGGAGTACGCGTGATCGACGCGCAGATCTCACGCTCGACTCTGAGCGAGGTCTACCAGCGCCAACACGGAGGCGCGCCGCACCACTAGTGGTCGTGACCACTAGTCCCACTGACCGGCACATGACCGATACACGCCCCCGGTCAGCCCGCGAGGGTGCGCCATGATCGTTGACACCGTCGAGAGTCCGGATGTCATCGTCGTCGGGGCGGGAGCTGCCGGCCTCGTCGCCGCGGCAACTGCTGCGAGCGAGGGCGCGTCTGTCGTCGTGCTCGAACGTGGCGAGACCCCGGGCGGGACTGCCGCCCATTCGATCGGCGAGTTCTGGATCCCGAACAACCGACATCTGCGCGAGCGCGGCATCGCCGACCCGCGGGCGGACTGCCTCCAGTTCATGGCCCGGCTCTCGTACCCGGATGCCTATCAATGCGGCCATCCGACGTTGGGCCTGCCCGATCTGCAATACGGGCTCCTGGCCACGTTCTACGACCGGGCCGCCGAAGCCGTTGAGCATCTCGAGGAGATCGGGGCAATACGCACCCGGATCAGCCCGGCGGCGTACGGCGACCCGCTCGGACATCCGGAGTACCACGCCGAGCGCGACGACAACCTCGTTCCGCAGGGTCGGCATCTCATCGTCGACGACGGGGATCCGGCGTTCGGTCCGCGCGGCGCGGCGTACGTCCAGCAGCTCGCGGACTACCTAGAGCGCCATGATGTCGACATCAGGCCGCGGCATCGCGTAATCGAAGTCTTCAGCGGCGGCGACGGCGGCGTCGAGGGGGTTGTCGTCGAAGCCGAGGAGGGGGTAATGAGCATTCGAGCTAGGCGTGGCATCGTCTTCGCGACCGGCGGATTCGGCCATGACGCGCAAGTCTGCGCTGCCTACCTGCCGGCGCCGGTCGATGCGGTCGCGTCGGTGAGCACCAACACGGGCGACTTCCTCCGCATCGGGTTGAGCCTGGGCACCGCGCTCGGCAACATGACGGCTGCCTACCTGGGCAATGCCGCGTTCGAGCTTGGCCTCGGACAGGCCAGGATTGCCCAACTCATCCACTTTCCTTTCGGCGACAGCATGATCTGGGTCGACCGGACCGGGCGTCGCGTCGTCAACGAGAAGGGTGTCTTCACCGAACGCGCACAGGCGCACTTCTGGTGGGACGCCGACGCGTGCAGCCACAGCAGGCGGATCCTGATCCAGGTGTTCGACGCGACAGTGCGCGAGCATCCCGCTGCGCGGTACCCGATGCCCGACGCCCAGGTCGGGGACGCGCACGTGCTGACCGGCCGCACGTGGCGCGAACTGGCGCAGGCGATCGACGCCCGGCTCGCCCACCTGGCGCCGCACACCGGAGGAATCCGTCTGGAGCACAACTTTGCGGCCAACCTGGAAGACTCTGTGGCACTGTTCGACGAGTACGCACGCACCGGGCTGGACCGCGACTTCGGCCGCGGTGCGACCGCGATCGAGACCTGTTACGAGCCACGCCTGCACGAGGGTTTCCCCAACGTGACGATGGCGCCCTTCAGCTCGGACGGGCCGTACTACGCAATGCTGATCGGCGCTGCAATGTTCGACACCGCGGGCGGTCCAGTGATCAACTGCCGAGCCGAGGTCATCGATGTGTTGGGGCAGCCGATCCCCGGGTTGTACGGCGCGGGCTGCTGCGTCGCCTCGCCGGGCGGCCGGGCCTACTGGTCGGGCGGTGCGCCGATCGGGCTGGCCCTGACGTTCGGGTACCTCGCGGGGCGCAACGCCGCCCGCGGGGTGGACGACTCCTGACGCAGCGCCGGGCGACGCCCCGATGAGGCGTGGTTACTGCTGCCGCTGCTCGTGAATGAGCCGGACCAGCCACAACCTGAGGAACTGTGCGAGCGAGTACCGCAGGAAGACCCCCGACCCGGTCACGGCACATGAGATACCCAGCACCGCCAGAACGACAGCGTCGTTCTGGGTCAGGGTGCTGTCTGTGCCGTTCGACATGAAGTAGCCGACGACGCCGAGTGCTATCCCGGCCAGCGCGAGCAGCAGGCCCAGGCGCGCGAGCACACGGTCGCGGCCAGCGTTCGGCGCGGGGATCTTCATCTCCGCGATCTGCTCGCGGAAGGCATCCGCGCGCGACGTCTGCGGTGCATCGACGGTCATGACTCTCCTCGACAGCGTTGTGTTATGCCCGCACCAGCGGGCACCCCGGCCTCTTCCGGCTGAGCGAGATCAGCTCACGCGGTCACTCTGCCGCCACGGTTGGGCCCGGTCAACGATCAGTCTCATTCAATGGCATTGGTGAGGGGGTAGGTAGCCGCACCGGGGCTTACCCTGCGTTCATGGACTCGATCTCCACCGCGGTGGCGGCTATCGCCGCTGGGCGTCCCGTCGTCGTGGTCGACGACGAGGATCGTGAGAACGAGGGCGATCTCGTCGTCGCGGCCGAGAAGGTCACGCCGGAGCTCGTGGCGTTCATGATGTCGGAGTGCCGCGGGCTGATCTGCGTACCGCTGACGGCGGCGGCGATCGAGCGCCTTGACCTGCACCAGATGGCGGCGCACAACACCGAGAGCATGAGCACCGCGTTCACCGTGTCCGTCGATGCCCGTGCAGGCGTCACGACGGGCATCTCCGCTGCCGATCGCGCCCACACCATCCGGTTGCTGGCGGCGCCCGACACCACTGCGTACGAGATCAGCCGCCCGGGCCATGTCTTCCCACTGCGGGCTCGCGATGGCGGTGTCCTGCAGCGGGCCGGCCACACCGAGGCCGCGGTCGACCTCGCGCGCCTGGCCGGGCTGGCCCCGGCCGGCGTCATCTGCGAGATCGCCAACCCCGACGGCACGATGTCGCGGCTGCCCGAGCTCCGCGAGTTCAGCCGCCGCCATCACCTGCCGCTCATCTCCATCGCCGAGCTCATCCGCCACCGGCGCCGCTGGGAGCAGCAGGTCACGCGGGTGACCACGACCACCATGCCGTTGGAACAGGGCGACTTCCGTGCGGTCGGCTACCGGAGCCTGATCGACGCAACTGAACACCTCGCGCTCGTCATGGGTGATATCGGCGACGGTCAGGACGTCCTGGTTCGGGTGCATTCCGAGTGCCTGACCGGTGACGTCCTGAGATCGCGCCGGTGTGACTGCGGTGACCAGTTGCACATGTCGTTGGCCGCCGTCGCCGCGCAACGCCGTGGCGTGGTGCTCTACCTGCGTGGTCACGAGGGCCGCGGGATCGGCCTGCTGCACAAGCTCGAGGCCTACAACCTGCAGGACGGCGGCGCGGACACCGTTGATGCCAACCTCGAGCTTGGGCTGCCCTCGGATGCTCGCGAGTACGGCACCGGTGCGCAGATCCTGGTCGATCTGGGCGTCCGGACTATGCGGCTGCTGACGAACAACCCGACCAAGCGCGCGGGCCTTGAGGGTTACGGGCTGGAGATCGTGGGACGTGTGCCACTACAGACCAGCCCGAACATCCACAATCTCCGCTATCTGCGAGTGAAGCGGGATCGCATGGGCCACGACCTCCCCGGTCTCCCCTGGTACGACGATGACGTGTCGTGGGCGTCGCTCGCATCGCGCCGACGCGTTATCGACGACAACGCCGCAACGTCGCCGGAATCGCAGACGATGTTCGGTCTGTACCCGGGCCTGGACGAGGCCCACTGACCGCTCACTCGACGACCACGGCGGCTACGACCCGTACGCGCAGCGGTTGTTCCTTGATGTACAGCGATGCCACGATGCCGATGAGTGCAACGGGGACAGCGCAGAGATAGACCAGATGCAGCGCGGAGGCAAAGCTGTCGACGATTGCCGCACGGGCCGCGGGGTCCAGACGGGTGAGAGCGGCGGGGGTCAGTCCCGAGGCCAGCCCGCTCAACTGGTCGCCGCCGGCCGCCCGAAGATTCGACGCGAGACGTTCGGAGAAGATCGCTCCGAAGAACGCGACACCAGTGGACGCACCGATGGATCGCGCGAAGGTGACCGTTGATGTCGCCACCCCGAGATCACGGGGCGACACCGAGTTCTGGGCGGTCAGGATGAGCACCTGGATGACCATGCCCATGCCGAGGCCGAGCACGGCCATGCTCATTGCCTGAACGAGGTACCCGGTGTGCGCAGTCATGAACGACAGCAGGAGCAGTCCGATTGCCATGAGGATCGTTCCTGCGATCGGGAACAGCCGGTACCGGCCCCGACGCGAGATGGTCCGTCCCGACACGATGGAGGCCAGCACGAGGCTGACCATGATCGGCGTCATCTTGACGCCGGCCTCGACCGGAGACGCGCCGTCCACCACCTGCAGGTAGAGCGGGATGAACGTGGTCGTCCCGATGACCGCGAATCCCACGATCACGGACATGAGCACGCTTATCCGAAAGACACTGACACGGAACAATCTGCCGGGCAGTACCGGGTCGAGAGCCCGTCGTTCGACGTACCCAAAGGCGGTCAGGAAGGCGGCGGTAGCGACCGCCAAACCCACAATGCGGGGGCTCGACCAGGCGTGATTGCTCGCGCCCCACGTCGTCAGCAGCACGAGGGACGCCACCCCTGCCGACAGCAGGGCGGCCCCCCACCAGTCGATCTTCGGTGCCTCGCGTCTTTCCGGCAGGCGCAGCACCACTGCGGTCACGCACAACGCCACGGCACCAATCGGGACGTTGATGTAGAAGGCCCAGCGCCACGACAGATGCTGGGTGAAGAACCCGCCGATGAAGGGCCCGATGATGCTGGCGCCCGCCCACACCGACCCGGTGTAGCCCTGGTAACGCCCACGCTCCGCCGGGGCCAGGATGTCGCCGATGATCGCCTGTGCGCCCACGATGATCCCTCCGGCGCCCAGCCCCTGCACACCGCGGAAGGCGATCAACTGGCCCATCGTCTGTGCGGCACCCGACAGAACCGAGCCGAACACGAAGATGACGATCGCTATCTGGAACAGCCGCTTGCGGCCGAACAGATCGCCGAGCTTTCCGTAGAGCGGTGTCGAGATCGTGGTGGTGAGCAGATAGGCGGTGACTACCCACGAGATGTGCGACAGCCCGCCCAGATCGGACACCATTCGCGGCAACGCGGTCGCGACGATGTTCTGGTCCAGAGCGGCGATCAACGAGCCGGACATCAGGCCGGAAAAGACGACCATGATCTGGCGGTGGCTGAGCGCAGCAGTCACCGGCTCGCTCACTCGGCTCCTCCAGAATCGTGCTGTCCGGATGACCCTCGCAAATGAGGTCGTGCACAATCGCCCGTCGGTCCACTCAGCGAGACTGGCTCGGTCACACATCACCAATCCAGATTGACTGGGCTCGTGGCGACCATGACCCCTCGCGTCGTCGTCACGATGCCCTGATGGGCAGCGCAACGCCTGGACGCAAGCAGGACGGAGAGGCAAATGGTGATGCCGCAACACACACTCGGCGGACTATCCGTCGGCGCGATCGGACTGGGTTGCATGAGCTTCGCACCGGTCTACGGCAGCGTGGCGAATCTCGACCCGACGAGCGTTGTGCTGCACGCCGTCGACCACGGCGTCATGCTCGACACCGCCGACGGTTACGGCGACAGCGAGGTCCTGATCGGCAATGCCATCAGAGCACGGCGCCGGGATCAGGTTGTCATCGCCAGCAAGTTCGGCATCGTGTCAGGCCCCCGACCCGGTCAGCCAGGCGTCGTCAACGGCACGCCGGAGTACGTGCGCGCCTCGGTCAAGCGTTCGCTGCAGCGGTTGCGGACCGACTACATCGATCTCTACTACCAGCACCGAGCTGACGAGAACGTGCCGATCGAGGAGACCGTCGGCGCCATGGCCGAACTCGTCGCATCGGGGGAGGTGCGTTTCCTCGGCTTGTCGGAAGCGTCGGTCGACACCATTCGCCGGGCGGCGAGCGTCCATCCCATCGCTGCTGTCCAGAGCGAGTGGTCGCTGTGGAGCCGGGACATCGAACGCGAGGTCGTGCCAGTGTGTCGCGAACTCGGTATCGGAATAGTGGCGTTCAGTCCGCTGGGCCGGGGAATGCTCACCGGGACGGTGACCTCGCGCGAGCAGTTCGGGGAACACGACCTGCGCCGCATCCACCCCCGCTTCACCGCAGACACATTTCCCACCAATCTCGCGACCATCGACGTGGTGCAGGACGTCGCGAGCAAGCGCGGTGCGACGCCGGGACAGGTCGCACTGGCATGGTTGTTGGCCAAAGGTCAGGACGTCGTCCCGATTCCCGGGACGAAGCACGTTCGCTACCTCGAGGAAAATCTCGGCGCGGCCGGCGTTGACCTGACCGAGGCCGACATCGCACGGCTCGATGGGCTGACCGTGGTAGGTAGTCGCGCAATCGACCCGACATTCATCTATCGGACGACACCGCCGATGCGTAGTTGAACGTGCGAGGGCGGCAGAGCCCCGTCTCGCAAGCGATGTCCTGAGACACCACACTGGCGGAGGATAGGGGATTTGAACCCCTGAGGGATTTCTCCCAACCCGCTTTCCAAGCGAGCGCCATAGGCCACTAGGCGAATCCTCCGCCGACGAGGATACGGGCAGCGGCCGCGCCGGCCGACCACCCCCTCCCGTAGACTCGACGCTCGACCCCCCGTGCGGCGATCACCCTGCGAACCTCCCCAGGGCCGGAAGGCAGCAAGGATAAGCAGGCTCTGTCGGGTGCGCGGGGGGTCCCTTTCTGCTCCCGGACGTTGCGCATGATCATCGAGCAGGCAGCTGGGTGCGCGCGGCCAACCACGCTTGTATTCCGGTGACGAACTCCTGGGGCCGGTTGATAACGGTCCACGGCGTGCGGTGCACGACCGAGTAGCCCACCGTTTCCAACACCAGATGACGATCGTCGGTGGCGTCGCGGTCCGGCGCGTTGGTGTGGTGCCTGATGCTGTCGATCTCGAGGACGGCTTTGAGCTTGCGCCAAAGGAAGTCGACAACGACGTGCCCCCGGCCGGGTAGGTCGATGCGGGCGTTCTGCTCGAATGGCGGCACACCTGCGCGCCGAAGCAGTCGGGCCGCGCGCGCCTCGGGTGCCGACCAGGCGCCGGCGGTTACCTCTTCGAGCGCGTCACGCAGATTTGCGCTGCCGTTGCGGCGACCGCACTCGAGTTCGTCAGCGAGCTCGTCCACGGTGCACAACCGCCGCCGAACCACCTCGCTGATGAGCGCGCGAACATCGTCGAGGCGGCGCCGTTCAAGTGCGACGTCGGCAACAGCCCGGGACAGGGGTGCACGTGCTGGGCCCGGCCGCAGGGCTCGTTCTGGGAGACGTCGAGTCGCTCGGATACGGACCCAGGCGGTTGAGCGCGTGCGGTTGGCGATCGGAACGAGTACGAGAATCTTGCTCGGCCGCGCGATCGCATCCAGTCCTTCGTCCGCCAGTGCCGCCGCGCCGCTCAGCAGCGCACCTGGCCCAGCGAACGTCAGGGCCGCCTTGAGCCGGTCGTGCCAGGTCAGGGTGTCGACGGTCAGATACGTGCGTGGCAGGATCCGGCGCCACTGCGCTGCCGCCAGCCGGTGCGCGATCATGTTCGGGTTGTATCCGTTGCGCAAGGCATCCGCGCGGCCAAGGACCCGCGGTACCGCCGTCGGGTCGAGCAGGGGCACGAGTTCGTCGAGCCATGCGGGGTCCATGGCATCGACCATGCCTGCCGCCAGGCAGCAGCGGGGCGGTCCGGCCGGTGGCTGTGGACGACGACATGGGCTGTGGACGATCCACTTGACAGCTGAGTCCCGTTGATCAACATCCCGTGGACATGCCGACCGGCATGCGCATGGCGTGTTGATCACGAATCGAATTGGGACGGCGGGCCGGGCCGGGTCGCGGCGGCTCCCGGGTCGTGGGGTGTCGGTGCGGGTCGTTAGGGTCGCAGGGTGGCGGACAACGCGGGCGGAAATCTTGCGCTCTATCGCAAGTACCGGTCGGCGACGTTCGCCGAGGTCATCGGCCAGGAACACGTCACCGAACCGCTGCGCCACGCGCTGGCCAACAACCGCATCAACCACGCCTACCTGTTCAGCGGGCCGCGCGGCTGCGGCAAGACCTCCAGCGCCCGCATCCTGGCCCGGTCACTGAACTGCATCCAAGGCCCCACACCCGACCCGTGCGGCGTCTGCGACTCCTGCCGCGAGCTCGCCCCCAACGGCCCGGGCTCCATCGACGTCATCGAGATCGACGCGGCCAGTCACGGCGGCGTCGACGATGCCCGCGACCTGCGCGAGCGTGCCTTTTTCGCCCCGGTGCGCGACCGCTACAAGGTCTACATCATCGACGAGGCGCACATGGTCACCACGCAGGGCTTCAACGCCCTGCTCAAGCTGGTCGAAGAGCCGCCGGACTTCCTCGTATTCGTGTTCGCCACCACCGAGCCCGACAAGGTGCTGACGACGATCCGATCGCGCACCCACCACTACCCGTTCCGGCTGATCCCCCCCGGCGCGATGCGCGCCCACCTCGAGAAGATCTGCATCGCCGAGTCCATCACCGTCGAACCGGCCGTGCTGCCGCTCGTGGTGCGTGCCGGCGGCGGCTCGGCACGTGACTCGCTGTCGATCCTCGACCAACTGCTCGCCGGCGCCGGCCCCGACGGCGTCACCTACGCCCGGGCCGTCGCGCTGCTCGGCGTCACCGACGCCGCGCTGCTCGACGACATGGTCGACGCGCTCGCAGCCGGCGATGCTGCGGTCGTCTACGGCACCATCGATCGCGTCGTCGAGGCCGGCCACGACCCGCGCCGGTTCGCCTCCGACCTGCTCGACCGCTTCCGCGACCTGATTCTGCTCGACGCCGTGCCGGACGCCGCCGCACGGGGGCTGATCGACGCGCCGCAGGACGCGGTCGCGCACATGACCGACCAGGCGATGCGCCTCGGCGGCGGCACCGTCACCCGCTACGCCGAGATCGTCCACACCGCCCTGATCGAGATGCGCGGGACGACCTCGCCACGGCTGGTGCTCGAACTGCTGTGCGCGCGCATGCAACTGCCCGACGCCGCTACGGACTCTGCTGCCTTGCTGCAGCGCGTCGAGCGGCTCGAGCGGCGCTACACGGCCGCCGGAACAGCTGAGCCGACCACCGCCGAGCCCACTGCCACGAAGCCGGCAGCGCCGGCCAAGGCCGCGAGCCCCACGCCGCCGGCCGCCGCCACGCCCACCCCGAGCCCGGCCAAGGCAGCCCCGACCAAGGCAGCCCCGACCAAGGCCGCCCCGACCAAGGCGGCGCCCGAGCGCGAACCCTGGCCGACCCCGCCGCCGCCCGTCCAACCGCCCGCCGAGAAGTCCGCACCTGCCGCCAAGTCCGCACTGGCAGCCAAGGCCGCGCCGGCCGCCAAGGCCGCACCCGAAACCCCGGCACCGGAGCCCGCCGCCCCAGGCGCGCCGGGCGAACTGGATGCCGCCGCACTACGCCGCCTGTGGCCTGAGGTGCTCGACATCGTCAAGCTGTCCAGCCGCCGCACCCGCGCCCTGCTCGACAACGCCCAGATCACCACGACCGTCGGCGACCTGATCACCCTCGCCGCGCCCGCGGCACTGGCCAAGATGCTGGCCGACGAGAGCAACACGTCGGTGCTGCGGACAGCCTTGACGAAGGTTGTCGGCGGCACCTGGCGCGTCGAGGTCGACGGCTCGGGCAGCAGCGGCCCGCAGCCGAGTGAGCCCACTGCGCCTGATGCGCTGGCCCGCAACCGCGGCCCCGAGCCGGACCCGCGCGACGACACCGACGCCGACGTGCCGGGCGAACCCGCCGCCGCCGTCGATCCCGAGACCCAGGCGCTGCGGCTCCTGCACGACCAACTCGGTGCCCGTCCCGTCGACGAGAAGTGACGGCGTGCAGAGCAGGACCGACGATCCGGTGATCAACTCGCGTTAGGTGCGGAATCGCCCGAGCGCACCAAACGAGAGTTGAGCAACGAAAGCCGGCCGCCGATCGCGAAGTCAGACCCCGTACCCGCCGTCGACGTCGAGTTTCTGGCCGGTGATGAACCCGGCCCGGTCCGAGGCGAGGAAGCAGACGGCCTCGGCGACGTCGTCGGCCGTGCCGAAGCGGCGCAGCGGGATGTTGTCCCGCGCGACCGCCAGCGCCCGCTCATCCAGATCGCCCGACGCGATCAGCCGCGCCGCCATCCCGTCGGACAGCATCCCCGGTCCGACGCTGTTGGCCCGCACCCCGAAACGCCCCTCCTCGGCAGCCAGCCCGCGCACGAGGGCCTCGATCGAAGCCTTCGGCGCGGACGACAGGCCGTCACGCACCGGGAACCGGGACGTGGCCGCGGTCGTCACCGCCACCACGCTGCCCTGACTGTGCCGCAGATGTGGCAGTGCCGGCGACACCACGTTGAAGAACGCACCCGCATCGGCAACGAGTTGTGACGAGAATTGGGCCGGCGTCACCCGGCTCAGATGAACCATCGGCACGTGCGGCCCGGCCGCGTAGACGACGGTGTGGATGCCGTCGAAGTCCGCCGCGACTTCTGAGACGACAGCGGCGCACGCCGAAGCGTCGGCCAGATCCAGCTCGTACGCACCCACCTTGACGTCCGCCGGCACCAGCAGTTCGTCCACCGAACCCGCCCGGCGGTAGGTGAGCGCGAGCCGGCTGCCCCGCGAGGCCAGCAACTCCGCGATCACCGAGCCCAACCCGCCACTGGCGCCGACGACCAGCGCCGCGCCGGGACGATTCGCGAAGTCAGGCACCCGTCACCGTCCCAGGAACGCGAGGATCCCCGCGGCCACTGCCGCCGCCACGCGGGCGCGCCCCGCCGGCGAGCTCTGCAGCGCGGCGTCGCCGGCATTGCGCATGTTGCCCAACTCGAGGAACGTCGACGGCCCGGTGGCCAGGTTGAGCGCGGCCAGGTCGGCGCGGGGGAAGTAGCCGTTCGAGCCGAGGTAGGTCGACGTGGTCAACCCCGACCCGTTCAGCAGGGCGTCGTGCACCGCCACCGTCAGCCGGTGCGACTGGGCCGCCACGGCGGCACCGGCCGGCTGCCCGCTGTCCTCGCAGACGTGGAAACCGTGCCCGCCAGACGCCGCGCCGTCGGCATGGATCGAGATGACCGCCGCCACCCCGGCGTGGTTGCCGACCGCGGCGCGGGCGTCGACGCACGGGCCCACCCCGAAGTCGTCCGGCCGGGTGAGGACGACCCGCACCCCCCGCGCCTGCAGCAGCGCGCGCACCCGCAGCGTGACGTCCCAGTTGAACGCGTGCTCGGAGTACCCGGCGTTCGTGTTGGTGCCGGTCGTGTCGCAGGCCTTCAGGTTGCCCTGTCGGTCGGCGGGCACCAGCCGGTTGATCTCGGCGGGGTGCGAGCCGTTCGCGCCGTTGTGCCCGGGGTTGAGGACGATCAGTGGCCCGGAACCGGCTGGAAATGACGCGGGTGGCAGCGAAACCGGCGGTGACGGTGCGCGGTTCGCCGATCTGCTGGCTAGCGGAGGCGGCGTGATCGTG
>JAOPWD010000316.1 GCA_025965875.1 Pseudonocardiales bacterium | reverse complement strand
GCGTGTTCGTGCCAAAGGTGCTGGGCGGTATCGCGGTTGCGGTGGCAGGCGTGCTCGCCCTGATCGCGCTCGTCGTGGCTGCGGGCATCCGCCGACGACGACGCCGACGCCGACGCCGGCAGGTTCCTGAGGTGAGCGTGATCGAGCAGATGATCTTCCTGCGCAATGCGATGCCGACCGCCCCGGATGGCACGGTGGTCTGGCACGACATCACCGCCGCGCCCCCCGACCCGCGACCGGACCTGTTCAACGAGTAGGCCAAGAGAGGTCGGATTCGGGAGCGCCAGCGTAGTGCAGTGACATATGCCTGATCCTGTGCGACCCTGCACGCACATGCGCGTATGCGCGGAAGGAGGCCATTGTGGCCGAGCAATACGTTGGACCCGGTGAACAAGGACCGGCACACGACCATCAGTCCGGAGCAATTTCTGCCCAACCGCAGCAATATGGCCAACCGCAGCAATATCCCGCGGCGCCCCAACACCCGCAGCAGCCACCATATGGCGCCATGCCCCAGCCTGGCTACGTATACCCGGGCACAGTGGTCGTGCAGCAGGCCCCCAGTAACGGCCTCGGCACAGCAGGTTTCGTTACAGGGTTGCTCGGTCTGATCTTCTGCTGGGTACCTGTTTTCGGCATCGTTCTCGGGATTCTTGGCGTCATCCTCGGCGGGGTGGGGATATCGAGTGGCAAGAAAAAGGGCGCAGGTACAGGTCTGGCGATCGCAGGCCTCGTACTAGGGCTGATCTCACTAGTACCGTCGATCATCATAATCGCGGCTATATCTAGCGTTAACTGAACCGACTGGTCGCGCTGATCATGGTTATCGACCGAATCTACCAATCTGGCGGAGCCGGAAACTTTGGTGCGTATTCGTGACCCACAATGGACCAAACTGCGAATGCGCTACAAGATCGCCGAGGGTCAGCGTTCGCGCGCGGCTCGGTTCAGTGCGCTGATCACGCCACGCAGGGACGCCTGCACGATCGACTCGCTGATGCCGACGCCCCACAGCACCCGCTCGCCCACCTCGATCTCGAGGTAGGCCGCGGCCTCGGCGTCGCGCCCCGCGGTGAGCGCGTGCTCCGCGTAGTCCAGCACTCGCACGGGCAGCCCGCCCAGGCCCAGGTCGGCGGCCGACAGCGCCTCGCAGAACGCGGCGATGGGGCCGTTGCCGACGCCGTTGAGCACGTGGTCCTTGCCGAAAGCCCGCACCGTGGTGGTGATCCGCTCGATGCCCTCGTCACTCGTCGAGCTGAACTTGACCAGGTCGAAAGGCCCTTCGGGTGCACTGGGGGTGAGGTACTCCCCGGAGAAGATCTGCCACATGAGCGGCGCGTCGACCTCGCCGCCCTCGCCGTCGGTGTGCTGCTGGATGACGTGGCTGAACTCGATCTGCAGCCGGCGCGGCAGGTCGAGGTGGTGGTCGGTCTTCATGATGTAGGCGACGCCGCCCTTGCCGGACTGCGAGTTGACGCGGATGACCGCTTCGTAGGAGCGGCCGACGTCCTTCGGGTCGATCGGCAGGTACGGGATGTGCCAGGGCAGCTCGCCGACCGGCTTGCCCGCCGCGGCCGCCGCGCGGTCGAGGTCGTCGAAGCCCTTCTTGATCGCGTCCTGGTGTGAGCCGCTGAACGACGTGTAGACCAGGTCGCCGGCATACGGGTGCCGCTCGTGGACGTCGATGCGGTTGCAGTACTCGGCCGTACGACGGATCTCGTCGATGTCGCTGAAGTCGATCATCGGGTCGATCCCCTGGCTGTACAGGTTCAGCCCCAGGGTCACCAGGTCGACGTTGCCGGAGCGCTCGCCGTTGCCGAACAGGCAGCCCTCGATGCGCTGCGCGCCGGCCAGCACTGCGAGCTCGGCGTCGGCCGTGGCGGTGCCGCGGTCGTTGTGGGTGTGCACCGACAGCGCGATGAACTCGCGCCGGGTGAAGTGCCGCGACATCCACTCGATCTGGTCGGCGTAGACGTTCGGTGTCGACCGTTCCACGGTGCACGGCAGGTTCAGCACGATCTCGCGGTCCGGCCCCGGCTGCCAGGCATCCATCACCGCCTCGCAGATCTCCAGGCTGAAGTCGAGCTCGGTGTCCATGAAGATCTCCGGGGAGTACTCGAAACCGAACTCGGTGCCGGGCAGGTAGATGTCGGCGAACTTCATCACCGCGGACGTGCCGTCGACGGCGACGGCCCGGCACTGCGCGCGGCCGTCGCCGGGCCAGCCGAATACCACCCGGCGGAACACCGGGGCGGCGGCGTTGTACATGTGGACGGTGGCCTGGTCGGCGCCGGCCAGCGACTGGACGGTGCGTTCGATCAGCTCCTCGCGGGCCTGCGTCAGCACCGAGATGCGGACATCGTCGGGGATCTTGTCGCCCTCGATCAGGCTGCGGACGAAGTCGAAGTCGGTCTGGCTCGCGGCCGGGAAGCCGACTTCGATCTCCTTGTAGCCCATCTTGACCAGCAGGTCGAACATGGCGTGCTTGCGGGCGGGGTTCATCGGATCGATCAGGGCCTGGTTGCCGTCGCGCAGGTCGGTGGACAGCCAGCGCGGCGCGGCGGTGATCGTGCGCGTCGGCCACTGCCGGTCCGGCAGGTCGACGGCGGGGAAGGGCCGGTAGCGATGGCACGGCATACCGGACGGGCGTTGAGTGGGCGGGTTAGTCATGACGTTGCTGCTCCTGACGGGTGACCGGAAGGTGGAGCGGTCGGCGCAGCACTTCGACCCGCGACGAGGGGGCCGACCGGCGTTAGTTACCGGGCCTCGTCACGGCTGCGAAGAAGCAGCGCGCGCGTCATGATGCGTTCAGGCTAACCGACGGGCCGACGACGGCCAAGCGATGGTCCACCCGGCGACGGAGCCCTGAGGTCCTACGCGGTTGCACGATCGGCCCTGACGGCCCGGCTAGACTCCGCTCGAATACTCGGGATTGGGGAGCTGTGCCGCGGGCGCTGATCACTGGCATCACTGGTCAGGACGGCCTCTACCTGTCCGAGCTCTTGTTGGCAAAGGGCTACGAGGTCTACGGGCTGATCCGCGGCCAGAACAATCCGAAGTTCGACCTGGTCGGCAAGACCGTGCCGGGTGTCCACCTGATCGCGGGCGATCTCACCGACCTATCGAGCCTGCTGCGGGCGTTACAGGTGGCCCAGCCCGACGAGATCTACAACCTGGGCGCCATCAGTTTCGTCGCCTACTCCTGGGAGCAGGCGGCACTGACCAGCGACGTCACGGCCAAGGGCGTGCTCAACATCCTGGAGGCGGTCCGCCTCTACGCCGGCGATGATCTGAGCACGGTGCGCTTCTATCAGGCGTCGAGCTCGGAGATGTTCGGCAAGGTGCAGCAGGTCCCGCAGAACGAGGGGACGCTGCTGTGGCCGCGCTCCCCCTACGGGGTGGCGAAGGTGTTCGGCCACTACATGACGATCAACTACCGCGAGTCCTACGGCATGCACGCGTCCAGCGGCATCCTGTTCAACCACGAGTCGCCGCGGCGCGGGCCGGAGTTCGTCACGCGCAAGGTGTCGATGGGCGTCGCGGCCATCAAGGCGGGCCGGCAGGACACCCTGACGATGGGCAACCTCGAGGCGCGCCGGGACTGGGGATTCGCCGGCGACTACGTCGACGCGATGTGGCGGATGCTCCAGCAGCCGAACGGCGACGACTATGTCGTCTCGACCGGCGAGACCCACTCGATCCGTGAACTGCTCGACGCCGCGTTCGCTGTCGTCGGCATCGACGACTGGGAGCCCTACGTAGAGCAGGATCCTCGGTTCTTCCGACCGGCCGAGGTCGACCTGCTGACCGGCGATTCCACCAAGGCCCGCGAGGTATTGGACTGGAAGCCGACCGTCGGGTTCGCCGATCTGGTGACGATGATGGTGGAATCAGACGTTCGGGCCCTGGCTGCCCAGGGGGGCTAGCTTGCGTTCGCTGATCACGGGCGTGACCGGCCAGGACGGCTGGTATCTCAGCGAATTGCTGCGCGAGCAGGGCCACGAGGTCTTCGGACTGGTCACCGATGGCGACCTCGCGCCGGTGCCACCTGAGGTCAAGGCGCTGCACGGCAACCTGGGTGATGGCGCGTCGCTGGCGGCCGCACTGGACGCGGCCCGTCCCCACGAGGTCTACAACCTCGCCGCCATCTCGTCCGTGGCCGAGTCGTGGCAGCACCCAGAGCGGGTCGCCGACATCAACGGGGTGGGGGTCGTGCGGCTACTGCACGCCGCGCGCGCGTTGGCCGAACGCACCGGGCAGTCGGTGCGGATCGTCCAGGCGGGCAGCGCCGAGATCTTCGGCGACAGCCCGCCGCCGCAGGACGAGCAAACGCCCATCCGCCCGACCACGCCCTACGGCGCCGCGAAGGCGTTCGCTCATCACGCCGTGGGCGTCTACCGCTCGGCCGGCCTGGCCGCGAGTTCCGCCATCCTCTACAACCACGAGTCGCCCCGCCGGCCCGAGCACTTCGTCACGCGCAAGATCACGAGCGCGGTCGCCCGCATCTCGAGCGGCTCGGACGAGCAGTTGGTGCTGGGCAACCTCGACATCCGTCGCGACTGGGGACACGCCAGCGACTACATGCGCGCCATGACGATGATCGCCGCACACGACGAGCCCGCGGACTTCGTCATCGCATCCGGGACGAGCAGGTCGGTCAAGGACTTCGTCGTGGCGGCGTTCGGCTATGTCGGCATCGAGGACTGGCCGCGGCACGTGCGCATCGACCCCGCGCTGGTCCGCCCGGCCGAGCCGTTCGAGCAGCGCGGCGACCCCCGTCGCGCGCACGGGGCGCTCGGCTGGCAGCCGAAGATCACTTTCGAGGCGCTGGTCGCCGCCATGGTCGATGCCGACGTCGCGGCAGTCCGCTCGCGTGAGAGCTAGGTGCCGAAAGCGTCGTTACGGGGCTGTTTGGCAACGAAATCGGTCGTTGTAGCCGCTCGGAGCCGCGTGTAACGTTCCCGCCATCCCATCTGCCGGACAGTGGAGAGTGCACCGTGGCACGGACCGTGAAGAACTTCATCGGGGGCGAGTTGGTCGACGCGGTCGACGGGCGCCGGGCCGACCTGATCAATCCCGCCACCGGCGAGGTCTTCGGCTCCGCGCCGGTGTCCTCGGCCGAGGACGTCGACGCCGCCTACCGCGCGGCTGCCACGGCCTTCGAGACGTGGCGCGATACCACGCCGTCCGAGCGGCAGCGAGCCCTGTTGAAGTTCGCCGACGCGATGGAGTCGCGCGCCGAGGAGATCATCGAGGTCGAGTGCGAGAACACCGGCAAGCCGATCGAACTCACCCGGTCCGAGGAGATCCCGCCGGCGCTCGACCAGATCCGGTTCTTCGCCGGGGCCGCGCGGGTGCTCGAGGGGCTCAGCGCCGGGGAGTACATGAGTGGCTTCACGTCCTACGTCCGTCGCGAGCCGGTGGGCGTCGTCGGGCAGGTCACGCCCTGGAACTACCCGATGATGATGGCGGTCTGGAAGGTCCTGCCGGCCATCGCCGCGGGTAACTGCACCGTCCTCAAGCCCAGCGACACCACGCCCGTCTCGTCAGCACTGATGGCCGAGATCGCCGCCGAGTTCCTGCCGCCCGGTGTGTTCAACGTCGTGTGCGGTGACCGCGACACCGGCCGCGCGCTGGTCTCGCACCCCATCCCGGCGATGGTGTCGATCACCGGTTCGACCCGCGCCGGCTACGAGGTCGCAGCCGCGGCAGCGAAGGACCTCAAGCGCACCCACCTCGAACTCGGCGGCAAGGCGCCAGTGATCGTCTTCGACGACGCCGATATCGAGAACGCGGCCGAGAACATCGCGATCGCCGGTTACTTCAACGCCGGGCAGGACTGCACCGCCGCCACCCGTGTCCTAGCCGGCCCAGGGATCGCCGACGAGTTCGCCGCGGCGCTGGCCGAGCAGGCCCGCACCACCAAGGTCGGCGCACCGGCCGACGAGGACATCCTGTACGGCCCGCTGAACAACGCCAACCAGCTCGAACGCGTCGGCGGCATGCTGAGCCGGCTGCCCGACCATGCGCAGGTACTCGCCGGCGGCTCGCGGCAGGGCGACCGCGGCTACTTCTGGCAGCCCACCGTCGTCGGCGGCCTGCACCAGGACGACGAGGCGATCCGCGACGAGATCTTCGGCCCCGTCATCACCGTGCAGACCTTCACCGACGAGGACGAGGCGGTGCGCTGGGCCAATGACACCGAATACGGCCTGGCCTCCTCGGTGTGGACGAAGGACCACGGCCGGGCCATGCGGGTGTCGCGGCGCCTGGATTTCGGCTGCGTCTGGGTGAACTGCCACATCCCGCTCGTGGCCGAGATGCCGCACGGCGGCTTCAAGCACTCCGGCTACGGCAAGGACCTGTCGATGTATGGCCTCGAGGACTACACCCGCATCAAGCACGTGATGCACAACATCGACTTCTGATGATTGCGACCGACTCTGCCGGGCGGCCGTCGTGACCCATAATCTCTCGGTATGACTCACGTGATCGCCGCCGAGTTGGTCGCCAACGTCGCCACCGTCCTCGTGCGACAGGGCGACGCGGTCCGGCCGGACGACACTCTGGTGATCTTGGAGTCGATGAAGATGGAGATCCCGGTACTGGCCGAGGTGAGCGGAGTCGTCGCCGAACTGGCTGTCGTCGAGGGCGAGGTCATCCGCGAGGGCGACATCATCGCGGTGATAGCCACCGGGGCGAGCTGAAGTGACAACGTCGGTGTCCGCGGCGAACGCGCTCGACGCGGACAACCCAGGGGAGCCCGAGCCGCGCATCCGGTTGCGCGGCCTACGCAAGACGTTCGGATCCGTGGTCGCCGTTGACAATCTCGATCTCGACATCGCCGACGGCGAGTTCTTCGCGATGCTCGGTCCGTCCGGCTCGGGCAAGACCACCGTGCTGCGGATGATCGCGGGCTTCGAGATCCCGACGGCCGGGACCGTCCGCCTCGGTGGAGTGGACGCGACGCGGCAGCCGCCGTTCCGGCGCGACGTCAACACCGTGTTCCAGGACTACGCACTGTTCCCGCACATGACGGTCGAGCAGAACATCGGCTACGGCTTGCGGGTGCGCCGCGTGCCGAAACAAGACCGCTCGCGACGGGTGGGCGAAGCGCTCGACATGGTGCGCCTGTCCGGCTTCGGCGCCCGCAAGCCGAACGAGCTGTCCGGCGGGCAGCGCCAGCGCGTCGCCCTGGCCCGAGCGCTGGTCAACCGGCCGCGGGTGCTCCTGCTGGACGAGCCGCTCGGCGCGCTGGACCTCAAGCTGCGCGAACAGATGCAGCTCGAGCTGAAGGCGATCCAGCGCGAGGTCGGCATCACCTTCGTGTTCGTCACGCACGACCAGGACGAAGCGTTGACGCTGTGCGACCGGCTGGCCGTGTTCCGCGACGGCCGGATCGAACAGTTGGGGCGTGGCGACGAGGTGTACGAGGCACCGGCGACGCGGTTCGTCGCGGAGTTCGTCGGCACGTCCAACGTGATCAGTGGCGAGGCCGCCCGCGCGATTCTCGGCGCCGACGCGACCGTGGCGATCCGTCCGGAGAAGATTCGCATCGTCTCGCCCGGCGAGGCGGTCAGCGCCGGAGATGTGTCGGTGACCGGCAACGTGCGCGAGATCGTCTACGCCGGGGCCAAGACCAGAGTTGTTGTCGACGCAGCGGGCGTCACGCTGAGCGCCCTGCTACTGAATGTCGCCACCCACGCTCCCGAGTTGCAGCGCGGCGACGCCGTGACACTCTGCTGGGATCGCGGCGCAGTCCGCACGATCGAGGCCTGACCCTGGCCGGACAAGTTCCGTTGACCGTAGGAGTCCACGAATGAAACACCCACTCCGAACCCTGCGAACGTCTGTCGCTGTGCTCGCCGCAGGCACCATGCTGGTGGCCTGCGCCAGCTCGGGCACGAAGAAGTCCGGCACGACCGGGCGCAAGCCACCCAAGGTCGCGATGGCCACGTCGATCGGCGCCGGCGAGGGTCAGCTGAACATCATCGCCTGGGCCGGTTACGCCGAGAGCGGCCAGAACGACCCCAAGGTCGACTGGGTGACGCCATTCACGCAGCAGACCGGCTGCAAGGTGAACGTCAAGACCGGCAACACGTCCGACGAGATGGTGCAGTTGATGAAGACCGGTCAGTACGACGGTGTCTCGGCCTCCGGTGACGCCACCCTGCGACTCATCTACGGCGGTGACGTCGCGCCCACCAACGTCGACCTGGTGCCGAACTACAAGACGATCTCGACCTTCCTCAAGAACGGGAACTGGAATTCGGTCGGCGGCCAGATGTACGGCATCCCGCACGGCTGGGGCGCGAACGTGCTGATGTGGGACCCGGCCAAGGTGTCGGGCTCGCCCGACTCGTGGTCGGCCGTGTTCGAACAGGGCGGCAAGTACAAGGGAAAAGTGACCGCGTACGACTCACCGATCTACATCGCCGACGCGGCGCTCTACCTGATGGCTACCAAGCCGGACCTCGGCATCAAGGACCCGTACTCGCTCACTTCGAAGCAGTTGGACGCGGCGGTGGCGCTGCTCAAGCAGCAGAAGTCGAACGTCAGCGAGTACTGGGCCGACTACACCAAGGAGGTGCAGGCCTTCGAGTCGGGCACGTCGGTGGTCGGGACCGCCTGGCAGGTCATCGCGAACACGATCAACGGGGGCAGCAAGACGAAGGTGCAGACGGTCGTGCCCAAGGAAGGCGCCACGGGCTGGTCCGACACCTGGATGATCTCGTCGAAGGCCAAGCACCCGAACTGCATGTACAAGTGGATGGACTACATCGTGTCGCCCTCGGCCAACGCGCAGGTCGCTGAGTATTTTGGTGAGGCGCCGGCCCAGACCCTGGCCTGCAAGGACACCAGCGACAAGACGTTCTGCGACACCTACCACGCGCTCGATGCGGCCTATGCCAAGCAGATCCACTACTGGACGACGCCGCAGCAGCAGTGCGTCGACGGCAGCGGCAACAACTGCACGGACTACGCGCAGTGGGTCACCAAGTGGCAACAGATCAAGGGCTGATTTCCAAGCCGCCGGCCGCGCCATCGGTGCGCGGCCGGCGTGGGGCGGTTTCGGCGTTCTTCGCGCCGAAGCGCAAGACCCGCCTCGTGTTGCTGCTGAGCGCCCCGATGCTGTGGCTGGTCGTCGCGTATCTCGGCTCGATCGGTGTGCTGCTCACGTCCGCCCTGTGGACCACGGACTTCTTCACCGGCAACGTCGCGCACACCTACAGCATTGCCAACCTGCACGAGGTCTATACCCAACCGCTGTACCGCAACGTGGCGGTGCGGACGATCTCGGTGGCCCTGCTCGTCACGGTCATCGACGCGTTGATTGCCTTCCCGATGGCGTTCTATATGAGCAAGATCGCCAGTCCCCGCATGCGCAAGCTGCTCGTCGTCGCGGTGCTCACGCCGCTCTGGGCCAGCTACCTCGTGAAGGCGTACGCCTGGCGCAGCCTGCTGGCGCCCAACGGCCCGCTGAGCTGGCTCACCGGCGGTCACACGCCGGGCTACGGGCTGACCGCCACCGTCATCACGCTGTCCTATCTTTGGCTGCCCTACATGGTGATTCCGGTCTACGCGGGGTTCGAACGCGTGCCGCGCTCGTTGTTCGAGGCGAGTGCCGATCTTGGCGCCGGGGCCGGGCGCACCGTGCGTTCGGTGCTCATCCCGATGGTGTTCCCGGCGATCGCAGCAGGCTCGATCTTCACGTTCTCGCTGACGCTGGGTGACTACATCGCTGTCGGCATCGTCGGCGGCAAGACCCAACTGCTTGCCAACGTCATCTACGGGCAGCTGGTCACGGCAAACAACCAGCCGCTGGCCGCCGCGCTCTCGACCGTGCCGCTGGTCGCGATCGTGTTGTATCTGCTGGCCATGCGCCGCACCGGCGCGTTGGAGAACGTCTGATGTACCTCTCGTCCCGGGTTCGGTGGTCGCTGCGGATCCTCACGTGCGTCGGCCTGGCCTTCCTGTACGTGCCGCTTGTGCTCGTCGTGCTCAACGCGTTCAACCGCTCGCGCACCTTCTCGTTCCCGCCGACCGGCTTCACCCTCAAGTGGTGGCACGCGGCGGCGAACAGCAGCGGCGCGTTGCACGCCCTGGGCACGTCGGTGCGGGCTGGCCTCGGCGCGACGGCGATCGCGCTGGTGCTCGGCACGATGGCTGCGTTCGCCGTACAGCGGTACGACTTCTTCGGCCGCTCCACGATCAGCTTCCTGGTGATCTTGCCCATCGCGCTGCCGGGAATCGTCACGGGCATCGCGCTCAACGCTGCGTTCAGTACGGCCCTCGACCCGCTGGGCATCGGTTTCGGGTTGACGACGGTAATCATCGGTCACGCGACGTTCTGCATCGTCGTCGTCTACAACAACGTGCAGGCGCGATTGCGACGGATGAGCGGGTCGCTGGAGGAGGCGTCCGCGGATCTGGGCGCGACCGGCTGGCAGACGTTCCGGCTGGTGACCTTTCCTGCACTGCGGGGTGCGTTGGTGGCCGGGGCGCTGCTCGCGTTCGGGTTGAGCTTCGACGAGATCGTCGTCACGACCTTCACGTCCAGCCCGGACGTACAGACGCTGCCGTTGTGGATTTTCAGCAACCTGTTCCGACCCAATCAGGCCCCCGTGGTCAACGTCGTCGCCGCCGTGCTCATCGTGCTGGCCGTGGTGCCGGTGTGGTTCGCGCAACGGCTCGGTGACGACGCCGCGTCGAGCCGTCTGTAGCGTGCGCTCACGCGGGCAACCGGATCCAGAAGTCAGTCCGTCCCGGCTCGCTCGTGAGTCCGAAGGTCCCGCCGTGGGCCGCGACGATGGCGGCCACGATGGACAGTCCGAGCCCGGCGCTGCTCGACGTCTTCGACCGGGCGTTGTCGCCGCGCACGAATCGCTTGAGGACGTGCGGGGCGACCTCCGGCGAGATGCCTGGGCCGTTGTCGCGTACCCGGATCTCGATCTCGCCGGTTGTGGTGTGCTCGCCCAGCGCGACGCTCACCACGGTGCCCGGTGGCGTGTGCGTGCGCGCGTTGGTGAGCAGGTTGGCCAGCGCCTGGTGCAGCCGGTGTGCGTCGCCGCGAACCGTGACGGCGTGCTCAGGTAGGTCGAGTTCCCAGCGGTGCTCCGGCCCGGTGAGCTGCGCGTCCGCGACGGTGTCGAGCACGATGCGAGTGAGATCGACGTCCTCGTGCAGTAGTTCCTGGCCCGCGTCCAGACGCGCCAGCAGCAGCAGGTCGTCGACGAGTCGTCCCA
>JAOPWD010000250.1 GCA_025965875.1 Pseudonocardiales bacterium | reverse complement strand
TTGAGAACCGTGCAGAACGATGCCAGAGTGGCGCGATGACTGTGACGGGCGCGGGCGGGACGTCGATGGTTTCGGCCCGCGGGCTGGGCAAGACCTATCGGGCCCGCAAGGGCGGCGCACCGTTCGTCGCCGTTGACGGCATCGATTTCGACGTGGCGCCCGGGGAGTCGTTCGGCTTCCTTGGCCCCAACGGCGCCGGAAAGTCCTCCACCATGCGGATGATCGGCTGCCAATCTCCGCCCACCGCCGGAACACTGGCCGTGCTCGGCCTGGACGCAGCCCGCAATGGCCCCGTGATCCGCGCGCGTATGGGCTCCGTCCCGCAGGACGACAACCTCGACACCGAACTCACTGTCCGGGAGAACCTGCTGATCTACGGCCGGTACTTCCGGCTGCCCAGGGCAGTGGTGCGGGAGCGGGCCGAACGTCTGCTCGACTTCGCCCGGCTGGCCGACAAGGCAGCTGACCGCGTCCACGCCCTGTCCGGAGGCATGCGCCGGCGGCTCACCATCGCCCGGTCGCTGATCAACGACCCGGAGATCCTGCTGCTGGACGAACCGACCACGGGCCTCGATCCCCAGGCTCGCCACCTGCTGTGGGAGCGGCTGTTCCAACTCAAGCGCGACGGCGTCACCCTGATCCTGACCACGCATTACATGGACGAGGCCGAGCAGCTCTGCGATCGCCTCGTGATCATGGACAGCGGCCGCATCGTCGCCGAGGGCCCGCCGCATGTCCTCATCAAGGAGCACGCCACCCGCGAGGTGCTCGAACTGCGCTTCGACCCCGGAACGCAGCTCGAATCGGTAGAGCGGTTGAGCACGATCGGCGATCGCGTCGAGGTGTTGCCGGACCGGCTGCTGTGCTACACCGACGACGGCGAGGCGGCACTGGTCGCGGCCACCACGGCGGGGCTGCGGCCGATCACGTCCCTAGTCCGGAGAGCCAGTCTCGAGGACGTCTTCCTGCGGCTGACCGGCCGCTCACTGATCGAGTAGCGCCGATGACGAGCATCACCGATTCCCGAGCCCGGGACGCGTTCGCCTATTGGCTGCTGCGCTACCGCCGGGTGTGGCGCGGCACGATCGTCATCAGCGTCGCGAACCCGGTCCTGTTCCTCACCGCGATGGGCGCCGGCCTGGGCACCCTGGTCGACCACCACGACAGCGGCTACCTGCACGGCCACAGCTACCTGGCCTTCCTCGCGCCCGGCCTGCTGGCGGCGGGCATGATGCAGACCGCCTACATCGAGTCGGCCGGGCCGGTCCACGCCTCGGCCCGGCCAGGCGGTAACTATCGCGCCGCCCTCGCGACCCCGCTGCAACCCGCCGACCTGCTGGCCGGCCACCTCGCGTTCGTGGCGTTCCGAGTCGCCACCAGCGCACTGGCGTTCGCGCTCGTGGCGTCGGCGTTCGGTGCGGTGCCGCCGACGCGCGTGCCCGGCCTGTGGCTCGCCGCGTTGCTCACCGGGATGGCATTCGCGACGCCGGTGGCCGCGTGGGCGGTCGGCGTTCAGCGTCCTGCCGCGCTCACCGCCGGGTTCCGATTCGTGTTGATGCCGATGTACATGTTCGCGGGGACGTTCTTCTCGGCTGAGCAGTTGCCGGCCTGGCTGCACGCGATCGTCGTATGCACTCCGCTGTACCAGGGCGTCCAACTCTGCCGGACGCTCAGCCTCGGCACCGCGACCGTTCCGGGCAGCGTCGGGCACGCGACGTACCTGGCACTGCTCGTCGCGTTCGGAGTCCTGGTGGGTCGCCGCCGCTACGCGCGAGAGCTCACCGCATGAACGCGCCGGGTAGCTCGATCGTGCGTCGTAACGTCATGGTCTACCGGCACACCTGGGCGTTGCTGCTCGCCGAGATCCTCGAGCCGGTGCTCTACCTCGGATCCGTCGGCCTGGGCATCGGCGTACTGGTCGGGCAGTTGCCCGGGCTGGGTGGGCCGGACGTCCGGTACGCCGAGTTCGTCGCGCCGGCCCTGCTCGCGACCGCTGCAATGAACGGGTCGATGAACGAGACCACCTTCCTCATGTACGGCCGGCTGGCGGTCGAGCGGATCTATCAGCCGATCCTGGCCACCCCGTTAGGAGTCGCGGACATCGCGCTGGGGGAAGTGGCGTGGGCCGTGCTGCGGGGCATGGTCGTGACGACGGCATTCCTGGGCGTCGTCGCGGCCCTGGGGCTGGTTCACTCGGCGTGGGTACTGCTCGCTATCCCGGGCGCTGCACTCATCGGGTTCGCGTTCGCGGCCACCGGTGTCGTGGTCGTGACCCTGCTGCGCGACTTCGCCGACATGCAGTACATCCAGCTCGTGATGCTGCCGATGTTCCTGTTCGCGACGACGTTCTATCCGCTGGGCGTCTACCCACGGCCGGTGCAGCTCGCGGTCGAGTGCCTGCCGCTGTACCAGAGCATCGAACTGCTGCGCCGTCCGGCGCTCGGCCAGGTCGATCATCAGCTGCTCGTCCCCGTGTTGTACCTATTCGTGATGGGTTCGCTCGCGACGCTGTGGGCGCTGCGGCGGATGCGCCGGGCTCTGCTGCAGTAGCTTGCCCAGTGCGGCGCGACGTGATCGCTCAGCCCTTGACGGCACCGCTCAGGCCCGACCCGCGCAGGAACGAGCGCTGGAAGATCAGGAAACCGATGATCGGACCGATCGTCGCGATGAACAGGGCCGCAAGGAATACGCCGAGTTCGGTCTGCGCCTGGATTGACGGCAGCCGCACCGACAGCGGCTGGATGTTCGGTTCACTGAGCACGAGTAAGGGCCACAGGAAGTCCTTCCACGATGCCAGCACGGCGAACACCGACACGACCCCGATGATGGGGCGCGACATCGGCAACGTGATGCTGAAGAACAGCCGGAAGGCTCCAGCCCCGTCGACCCGCGCGGCGTCGAAGATCTCCCGCGGCAGGTTGTCGAAGAACCGCTTCATCAGCACGACATTGAACGCGCTGGCGCCGGCGGGCAGCCAGACCGCCCAGTAGCTGTTGACGAACGAGTGGTTGATCACCGGCGGATGGACGATCTCGATGTAGAGCGGGACGAGCAGCACGACCGCCGGCACGAAGAGCGTGGTGAGCAGGAGCCCGGAGACCACGCGGGCGTAGCGCGGCCTGAGCACCGACAGCGCGAACCCGCCCGTCGTGGCCACGAGCATCTGGCACATCCACGACCCGAAGGCGAGTACCACGGTGTTCCAGAAGTAGCGCCCCACGCGCACGTCCGTCCAAGCCTTGCTCAGGTTCGACCACGCAAA
>JAOPWD010000221.1 GCA_025965875.1 Pseudonocardiales bacterium | reverse complement strand
CAACGACGCTTCGCGCGACGTTACGCAACTGTTGGTTGTGCCGTCGGCTTGCTGGCCGCAGCCAGTCGGAAGCAACATCGGTGCTCCTGCCACGGCGACTGCACACGATCCCTTTCGCCTGGTCGATCACCGCCCTGTGGGCCACGGCATCTGGAGGTGCAGCACCAGCCGTCTGGCTTCGGCCGGGACTTGAGCGTTCTGCACCGCCCCGGTGGCCGGCACCGCGAACTGTTCACCAATTGGCAGCGTGGTGACCATCAGAGGTGTCGCGGCCGTGGGCGTACACGCTCAGCACCTCGAGCATTCCAGTGGCGCTCCGCAGCGGCATCGCCAGCGCGGCGTGCACGCCGACGTGCGCGACGCGGGCACGAAGCGGGCCACCGGTCATTTGTCACCCATGCCCCGGAGCGGATTGCGCGCCTGCACACGGCAATCATCATGCACGGGCCTTCCTCGTGAGCTGTACTGGATGGCCTCGAGCTCGCCCACTGGGCACTCCGGTCGATCTCGGGATGGTGAAGACAGGACTTGTACGTGGTCGGCGTCTCGACCGAACACATCGCGCCGCGGCAGTCGGCCCATGCCGCTGTGGAACGGTCGGTGTACAAGGATTCAACCGTTCGAGGTCGTCCAGGGTGCTGGTTCTCACGGGTGATCATCGGTATCCGGCGCCGTAGCTGCCACTGCGCGACCGGACGATCGTGAGCGATGTATGACGCGGTGTGCCGAGGATCCCGCACGCCCAACAAGGGTGCGACGTTCAGGCGGGAACGCTGGCTGGTCCGGGCGGGCGCCGGCTGGCTTGGATCAGTCTCTGGGCTGCGGGGACAAGGGTGATCTCAACCAGACGAGCCAGGCCACGCAGTTCCGTGCGGGCACTGTCGTGGGTGTGCCCACGCGCGATGAGGATGCCGATCGCCTGGTTGACCTGCGACATGTCGCTCATCCCGGCCACGCCCGATAGCACCCGCGGCCCCAGGGGATGATCATCGACGATGAGCCCATCAAGCCTCACTCCCAACGCAAAGCCCAAGTCGGCGGCGAGGTCGACGAACGCGCCGGCCATGCTGGCGTAGAACACGATCATGCTGCCGGGCTCGACGCCGGTGAGCGCGGCCAACGGCAGCCGCGCCGAAGCGGTGATGTCGCCGGGATCGATGAACCGCTCCATCGCCGTCACGGTCAGTGAGTGACCCTCGGCGACCAGCGTGATCCTCATCCCGACATAGGAGCCGACTGTGAGCCGGACGGTGTCGGCCAGCGCCCGCACCCGGGCCTCGAGCTTTATGCCGGTCCGTTGGATGGCGTGATCGAGGTGGCTGAGCTCAGCGGCCACCACATCCGGGTTTTCCATGACGGGACTCCGGGCGTCCCGAACGCCTGATAGTGGTGCCATGTTCCGCACACGGCAAGACGCAGTACGCGGACCAAGGCCAGATACGGGATCGGGTCCCGTGGCGTACGGCATCAGCAGCAGTGACGCTACGCCTGCATTGCCGGGTCCCACGACGCAACCATCGTCACCGGCAACCCGGCCAAAATCTCGGGTCGCCCCAGGCCGGCGAGGCACCGCTCGCCGCCCCAGTCAATACAAGCCACGGGTCGCGATCCACCCGACGCCCTAAATCAAATATCGGCGAGCCCGAGGGCTGCGATAAGCCCAGGCGGTTGATCGGGGGAACAACCGCCTGGGCCTGTGGACCATACATCTCATCACGGCATCAGACCAATCCAAGTTTCTGCGATTTGGTAATCAGTCGAGTAATCACGCAACTTGTTGCAAAAGCGTTGACCAGCGGTTAGCTTCCGAGGAAGAATTACGCTCACCTCAGGCATCGGGGTGGTCTGACCTTTGAACCCAAACGGTGCTTATGCCGGTCGGGTCTCGGGGGTCTCGACCGTCAGGACATGAAGGACGGCCTCGCTCGGTACCGGTGGAGCGGGGCCACTTTCACGTCACCAACTCCCTCAGCCCGTGTCTGCATGCCAGCCCTTCCTGGCTGCTCCATACCTGGAGGCCGCTGTCACTGCTGATCGAGCCTGATGCGTGTCCCAGACTGACGCAGTGATCACTAGCTCTGGGCGCGAGATCGCCTAATCGGTATCGGCGATGCGGTAGGACCTGGTCCTGCGCTGCCGTCGTTCTGTGCGAAATATTCGGACGGCTCCGGGGACTAGCAGCCAGCCGGGCCCGTGGTGACCGGCTGTGCATGCCACCGTGCACGACGCCGGCCTCGTCGACGGCATCCCGCTCCTGCTTGGGGATTGTCATGATCGAGCGCGTGGATGGGCGCGGCAGAATGCCCGTACCGCCGCATTGACGGCCGTCGGCTGCTCGAGGTTGCTGACGTGGCCGCAGGCTGGGATCACGACGAGTTCGGCGCCGGGAATCGCCTCCTCGAACTGGCGCGCAACGGTGAGCGGCGACCTCAAATCCTGCTCGCCCCAGATCAGCAGCACCGGCACCGCGATCTGGGGCAGCAGGTCACGCTGGTCGGTCTCGGCCATCACGAGCAATGCGGTCTGCAGGCTCTTCGGGCGCACCGCCGCGGCCAGCTCTTCTAGCAGCGGGACGAACTCTTTCGGCGGCGCCCCCGCGAACAGCCCAGGAAGAGTGGCGAACGACGCGGGCGGCGCGGCGAGCATCTCGCGCAAACCTCCAACCCGCGCCCGCACCTCGTCCTCGGACAGCGAGCCCTTCCAGCCGGCGTATGTGTCGATGAGGATCAGCGCCGTAACCAGGTCCGGTCGGTGGCGGTAGAGCTCGAGCACGAGGGTCCCGCCCCAGGACAGACCTGCGACGTACACCGGCCCAAGTTCGAGCGACTCGATCAACGCGGCGAGGCAGCTCGCGTAGTCGGCCAGACCGAAACCCGCAGGCACATCTGATGACCGTCCCGCCCCCGGCTCGTCCCATGCGACGACCGTGAACTCGTCGGCAAGCGCGGCTAGCTGCGGCCGCCACACCCGGCCGTCTTCTGCACCGCCATGTGCGAACACCAGCGGCGGACCCGTACCCACCCGGTCATACGCGATCTCGAGCCCATGTGCCCGCACGAAGCCCACGGTCGCAACCTACCCGCGCGCCGAGCGCCCGGCCGCACGCAAGTCACCAGCGCACACATCGGGTACTAATGGCGAAGCACAGAACATCGCATCTGCGCGGCCGGGAACCTTGATCGATTCACTCCCCGGGCCACACATATCAGACGGATATCTGAGTGCTGCCGCTGGGTCATCGGTCACGCTCAGCAACCGTTGGAGAGTCTGTCGTGGGGACGTCGTTGGACGGCCGGCGCTGTTGCGTTGGGTGTGCCATGAACCATTCCGTGGCCGGTGGAATCGCGTGGTCGTCGGTTGGGACGAGGTACCACGACGGAACGGTCTTCCAGGCCGGATCGCCCGAGGGCTCGTTGAACGCGGCGAGCGAGAATGGCCGCTGCTCGGCCCACATGAGGTTGGTCTGCGAGAGCGGAAGGTCGCCGGCGAAGGCGTCGTGGAAGACGCTCTTCTTGATGTAGAGATCGGTGCCCTCGCCACCGTCGGGCGGTGGGTACTGCCGCGTGTCGAGCGCGTCTGGGGTGATCATGGTGCCGGGGTTCATGGTGACGAGTCCCTGGAGGTTCTCGCCGGTGTCGGGTGCGAAGGCGGCGACTAGACGAGCGCCTTGACGTTCGGCACACCTCGTGCGGCGTTGCTGATGACGGCGCCGCCGTAGGAGTGGCCGACGAGCACGTTCGGGCCGTTGATGCTCTGCAGCACGCTGCGGATGTAGTCGGCGTCCGAGGTCAGCCCGCGCAGCGGGTTGGCGGGGGCGATGACGGGATAGCCGTCTTTCGCGAGGCGAGCGATCTCGCCGTTCCAGCCGGTCTTGTCGGGCAGGTACTGGTCCCAGAACCACGTCATTCCTTCGACTGTGAGGACGTAGCCCTCGGCGAACTCGTGGTAGGAGTCGGTGTCCATCCCGGCGTCGGTCACCGGGTAGTACAGCAGTTGGGCGACGAACGACGGGCCGCCGCGCTGCTTGGCCATCAGGGTGACGGCGATGGTCATGTTCCCGCCGACGGAGTCGCCGGCGATCGCCAGGTGGCCGGGATCGCGGCCGTGTTCGGCACCGGGGTCGACGATCCATTCCGCGGTGGCGTAGGCCTCCTCAATCTGGAGGGCCGCTCTCCACGGCTAAGGCGGCCGGACCTCGACATCACCCGTCCTCAGCGTCCGCGGATGGCGTGCAGTTGGGCGCGGGCGGTCTTGACGGCGACCTTGAGGGTCTCGATGTCGTAGGCGCCGTAGTGGCGTTGGCCGTTGATGAAGAA
>JAOPWD010000219.1 GCA_025965875.1 Pseudonocardiales bacterium | reverse complement strand
GCGGCCGCAATGACGTGCCCGCGTCGGGCCGGATTGACCCACGGTGTCCTGGGCGCGCGGGCCACGGGGGCGAACGGGTACGCCGCAGGTTGCCACTGCGGGCCGGGTGCCCCCGGTGGCGGCATGGCCGGTGGCGGCATAGCCGGCGGCGGAGGGGGTAGGACGGCATCGACTGGTGCGGTCGGCTGCTCCGGCGGGGGAGCGGGTGGTGCGGCGTCAGCTGGGGCGGCCGGCTCAGCCGACGGCGGACTGCCGTCGGCGCCCTCTTCGGGGAAATTGCTGGGCGTGGTCAAGTCGCACCCTCCTGGCGTCGGAGGCAGACGTTACGCACTGAGCCCGTGAACCGCTGAAGAGCCGGCTCGGACGGCTATTCGACCATCTCGAAGCTCGCGCCCACCGCGGCGTAGGCGCGCTGAGCGCGCCGGTCGAGCGAGAGCAGGGTGGCGTCGTGTTCGCGGGCGGTCGCGCCGACGAGGGCGTCGTAGACGGCGCCACCGGCCAGGCCGGCCGAACCCGCTGCACCGAGGACGAGCAGGTAGCGATCGGCGCGCAGTTGCCGGACGCGTCCGTCGGCCAAGCGGCGGACCAGGCTTACGGCGTCGGACAGTGGCACCGCGCGCCCGCCGGGCAGCCGGCTCAGCACCGACACCGTCTCGGCGAGGACGTGGGCGGCGAGCCACTCGATCGTCGGGAGTACGGCTCTGGCCGCCGCGTGCTGTTGGTGCCAGGAGCTCAGACCGGCGATGACCACGGAGGTATCGCAGGTCAGTGCCGCGGCCACTCGCGCGTCTCCTCGATCACCTTGCGAACGTCCTCCGTTGTGAGCGGTTCGGAATCTGGTGAACGCAGAATGGGCAGACCGTCCGGCGCGGTCTCCATCGACACTCGATTGGCCGGGCGCAGCACCACGGTGCCGTCGACTTCCTCGATTTCGAGCCGGGCACCGGGGTCCAGACCGAGTCGCCGTCGCATCGCCTGTGGAATTACCACTCGTCCTGCCGAATCGATGGTGATGCTCATGCCATTACTCTACCGTTCGCGTGCCACTCGCCCGGGGAGACCGGTCCGAGCCGATGTCGTACCTGCCTCGTACCGTGGGGGCCATGCGCGTTGAAAGTGACATCGTCCCGACTTCGGGCACGTTCGAGGTCCTGGCCGATTTCGAGCCCGCCGGCGACCAACCGACGGCGATTGCCGACCTCGAACGGCGGCTGCGGGCGGGCGAGAAGGACGTCGTGCTGCTCGGCGCCACGGGCACCGGCAAGTCCGCCACCGCGGCCTGGCTGATCGAGAAATTGCAGCGGCCGACGCTGATCATGGCGCCGAACAAGACCCTCGCGGCCCAGTTGGCCAACGAGCTTCGCGAGATGCTGCCCAACAACGCCGTCGAGTATTTCGTCAGCTATTACGACTACTACCAGCCCGAGGCCTACGTCCCCCAGACCGACACCTACATCGAGAAAGACAGCTCGGTGAACTCCGAGGTCGAGCGGTTGAGGCACTCGGCCACCATGTCGCTGCTGACCCGACGTGACGTCGTCGTGGTCGCCACGGTGTCGTGCATCTACGGCCTGGGCACCCCGCAGGAGTACGTCGACCGATCGGTCCGGCTGCGTGTCGGACAGGAGATCCCGCGGGACAAGATCCTGCGGGGCCTCGTCGATGTGCAGTACAGCCGCAACGACCTGTCCTTCACCCGCGGCACGTTCCGGGTGCGCGGCGACACCGTCGAGATCTTCCCGGCCTACGAGGAACTGGCGATCCGGGTCGAGATGTTCGGCGACGAGATCGAGCGGCTCTACTACCTGCACCCGCTCACCGGCGAGGTCGTCCGCGAGGTCGACGAGGTGTTCGTGTTCCCGGCCACGCACTACGCGGCCGGCCCCGAGCGCATGGAGCGCGCGATCCGCGGCATCGAAGCCGAACTCGCCGAGCGGCTGGCCGAACTGGAGTCGCAGAACAAGCTGCTCGAGGCCCAGCGCCTTCGCATGCGCACCGCCTACGACATCGAGATGATGCGTCAGGTCGGATTCTGCTCAGGCATCGAGAACTACTCGCTGCACATCGACGGCCGCGAGCGCGGCAGTGCCCCGAACTGCCTGCTGGACTACTTCCCCGACGACTTCCTGCTCGTTATCGACGAATCGCACGTCACCGTGCCGCAGACCGGCGGGATGTACGAGGGCGACATGTCCCGCAAGCGCATGCTCGTCGAGCACGGCTTCCGGCTGCCGTCGGCGATGGACAACCGGCCGTTGAAGTTCGAGGAGTTTGTCGATCGCATCGGCCAGACGGTCTATCTCTCCGCCACCCCCGGCTCGTACGAACTGGGCCGCACCAAGGGCGAGTTCGTCGAGCAGGTCATCCGACCCACCGGACTCATCGACCCTGAGGTCGTCGTCAAGCCGACCAAGGGCCAGATCGACGACCTGGTGCACGAGATCCGCGAGCGGGCCGAGCGCAACGAGCGGGTGCTGGTCACCACGCTGACGAAGAAGATGTCCGAGGACCTCACCGATTACCTGCTCGAGCTCGGCATCCGGGTGCGCTACCTGCACTCTGAGGTCGACACCCTGCGTCGGGTCGAGTTGCTGCGCGAGTTGCGGATGGGTGAGTTCGACGTCCTTGTCGGCATCAACCTGCTGCGTGAAGGGCTCGACCTGCCCGAGGTGTCACTGGTGTCCATCCTCGACGCCGACAAGGAAGGCTTTCTCCGGTCGGGCACGTCGCTGATCCAGACCATCGGCCGCGCGGCGCGCAATGTGTCCGGTCAGGTGCACATGTACGCCGATACGATCACTCCGTCGATGCAGAAGGCGATCGAGGAGACGAACCGGCGCCGCGAGAAGCAGGTCGCGTACAACCTCGAGAAGGGCGTCGACCCGCAGCCGCTGCGCAAGCGCATCGCCGATATCACCGACATGCTGGCCCGCGAGGCGGCCGACACCGAGGAGTTGCTCGCCACGACACCCATGGGTGGTTCGGGCCGATCGCAGTCCCGCGGCAAGTCCGCCGTACCCGGTCGGGCCGGCCGCAGCTCGCCCGGAGTCGTCGGGGTGGGCGCGCACGCGGGCGGTGGTCTCGACGTCGCCCAGATGCCGCGCGCCGAGCTGGCCGACCTGATCCAGCAGCTCAACGACCAGATGCTCGGTGCGGCCCGCGAACTACAGTTCGAGATCGCGGCCCGGCTGCGCGACGAGATCACCGAACTGAAGAAGGAACTGCGGGGCATGGACGCGGCGGGGGTCGGCACATGAGCGAGAGCTTCCAGGTGACGTTCGACGCCGCAAACCCGCAGCGGTTGGGCGAGTTCTGGGCCGCGGTGCTGGGCTACGTGATGCAACCGCCGCCCGAGGGCTTCGACTCGTGGGACGCGTTCCTCGACTCGGTCAGCTGGCCCGCCGACCAGCGCGACGCGATGTACGCGATCGTCGACCCCGAGGGCACCAAGCCGCGGCTGCTGTTCCAGAAGGTGCCCGAAGGCAAGACGGCCAAGAACCGGGTGCACCTCGACGTCAATGTCGGCGCCGGTCTGCCGCACGACGAGCGCAAGTCCGCGGTACGAACCCGAGCCGACGAGATCGTGGCGCTCGGGGCGACTGAGCTGCGCACCGCCGAAGAGAACGGCGAGTACTGGATCGTCATGCAGGACATCGACGGCAACGAGTTCTGCGTCCAGTAACTGCCTCAGGGCGGGGGAGTGATGGACGGCGTCGTCGGCAGCCCGATGAAGCGGCCGATGTCGTCGATTTCGGCGTCGATTGCCGCGCGGACTTTCTTGGTCAGGTCACCAAAGGGCGTCACCTCCACCGACGCTGACTCGGCCTTGCGGACCAGGCGCCAGGTGCCGATCACCCGGCCGTCGAGCAGCACCGTGGGCCGGATGACTCCGCCGATGTAGACGTCCGCGCGGCGGGCGGGGTCGATGATCAGCTCGCGGTCGCGGTAGCCGACCAGGTAGTTGTCGTAGGCCGACAGCAGCCGCAGGCCACGTTGCGGCGCCACGTCGCCGAGGGCGAAGCCGGCGCGCCCGTTGACCTCGACCGGTGTCAGCTCGTCGCGGATCTGGGTGATGGCGCGTCCGGACGGCAGCCCCGACCAGGTCGTGAAGTCGGCGGCCGTCGCGGGGGAGAAGGCCTGGAAGAAGCGCCGGGCCAGCTCGGCCACGGCATCGTCGCCCCGGGGCCCGGCCGGTGCCTCAGGCAACCAATCATCGATCAGGACGAAGGTGGGCTCGCGGCCGCGGTCCGGGCCGCGGCAGATCAGGCCGAGCGTGGTGGCATGCAACAGCAGGTGCGTTGGCGCCTGGTCGGCGGTGTCAATGACGACCCCGTGCTCGGCCAGGGTGGCGACCACCTGACCGCGGGTGCGCGGGTCGTCGACCAGCGCTGCGGGTAGGACGTCCATGGCCGCCGAGAGCAACTCCGGCGTCAGCCCCAGCTCATGCCAGCGCTTCTGGAACTTGCGGGCGATCGCGGGTCCGATCAGGGCGGTAAGCCACTTGGCGTCGTCGGCGCTGACCAAGTGGATGGTCGCCCGCATGAGCGAGGTGCGCACCACGCTGCGCTCGACGTCTATCGCGTGGAACACGTCGGCTTCAGTCACGCCGGCCGTTCGTGACCGAACGCCCAATCGGGCTGCCTGCGGGTCCTGCGCCTGCAGGGCAGTCGTCAGCCGCGCCGCCTGCGCCACCGTGGTCGCTGGCCGATCGGCGAAGCCGTGTCGGGCAATACGTTCGCCGAGAACGTCGGCTGGTTTGGTCGCGGGCACCGCTGCATTGTGGTGGATGCAATGATCGGTGCCGTGTCGGGTTCCGTGTCTGGGTACCGTGGCCCGGCCCGCCGGTCACGATGGCCGCGCGCTGTCATCGGGCTGGTCGTCCTCGTGGCGCTCCTCGTCGCGGTCGACCGCATCGCGCTGGTCGTCGCCGAGCACGCGGCAGGCAGGACGATTCAGGTCTCGCAGCACCTCGACCGCACGCCGTCGGTGTCAGTGGCGGGGTTCCCTTTCCTGACTCAGCTACTAGCTGGCCACTTCGGCCAGGTCACGCTGGCCGCCTCCGATCTCACTGTTGGCCAGGCGGGTCGGACCGTGCGGGTCTCAACGGTGAAGGCGGACCTGCATGGGGTCGGCGTTGCCCGGGACCTGTCGTCCGTGCACGCCGACACCGCCGGCGCGACGGCTGAGATCTCCTATCCCGACCTCTCGGCCACCCTCGGCGTGCCGGTGAGCTACGGCGGCCCCAGCCCGGACGGCGTCGGCCGGGTCAGGGCGCGCAAGTCGGTGTCGGTGGCCGGGCAGCAGATCAGCGGGTCGGTCACCGCCGAGGTCAAGATCGAGAATGGGGCGCTGCGGTTCGTTTCTCCCGTGGTCAGCGTCGACGGTGCGGGTGCCGCGGCCGTCCCGCAATCGGTCGTGGATGCGTTCAGTTCACTGTTCGGTGACCCGCTGGCCCTGACCCGCCTGCCGTTCGGCTTGACGGTCCGATCGGTCACCGCTGACGGCCAAGGCGTGCACATCACGTTAGCCGGCACGGACGTGACCTTCGACCGTCCCTGAGCCCTTCAGGTCGGTGGGCGGCCGCCGACCTGGGCGATCGCGTGCGCGGCCAGCGCGTGGCCGGCACCCAGTGCGGTCCGAACGTCGCCACCGGCCACCCGGGCCGCCAGCACGCCGGCGGCGAACGCGTCGCCCGCGCCGGTCGAGTCGATGGCAACGGACTCGTCGACCGGCACCTCGATGACGGCGGCGCCGTCGGACCACATCGCAGCGTCGGCGCCGCACTTCACGATCGCCTCGCCGCAGCGCTGCGCCAGCGTCAGCGCGGCGGTGGCTGGGTCCGCGCTGCGGGTCAGCACCTGGGCCTCGTCCCGATTCGCGAACACCAGCACGCCGGACCCGACCCAGGACAGGAACAGCTCCGGTCCGACACCGGCAAGCGGCGCCGACGAGGCGGTGTCGACCGAGATCGGGCAGCCGGCCGCGCGGGCCGTAGCCAGGGCGTCCAGGGCGGCAGGGCGCGAGCCCGCCGTGAACAAGGCGTAGCCCGACAGGTGCAGCAGCGACTCCGCCTCGAAGAGTCCGGCCGGCAGCGCCACGTCGCCCAGCCCGGCGTTCGCGCCGGCCGAGGGCACCATCGTCCGCTCACCGTCGACGTCGACGAGCACGATGCACGTCCCCGTCGGCCTTAGCGGGTCGATGCTCACGGCTAGATCGACGCCGGCCGCCGTGAGCTCGTCAAGCGCCCGGCGGCCCAGCGCGTCGTCGCCGACCCGGCCGACGAACGTGGTGGGCAGGCCGGCGCGAACGAGCCACGCGGCCGTGTTGGCGGCCGAACCGCCGCCGTAGATACCGACCGGCGCAGGGGTGTCGGAGCCGACCGCCAGCGGTCCGGGCAGCCGGGCCAGGACGTCCATCATCAGGTCGCCGAGGCAGACGACGCGAGTCATGCGGCGCAGTATGCGACGGCGACCTCGGCGGCGAGGCGGGCGTTGCCCAGCACCAGGACGACGTTGGCCGCGAGAGACGCACCGTGGGTCTCTCGGTGGAAGAAGTCGAGCAGGAACGGCGTGACGTCCTTGCCGTGCACCCCGGCGACGTCAGCGGCGCGCAGGCCCGCGGCCAGTACCCGGTCGTGCAGTTCGACGTCCAACTCGTGCTCGGTCGCGATGGGGTTGGCCAGCACCAGCCCGTAGACGTCCGTGCCGAGCGCCGCGCGCGCCCGCAGCACGTCGGCCACGGCGCCGGGGGAGTCGACGCGCCAGTCGAGCGGATGACCGGAGTCGGCCCGGTAGAAGCCGGGGAATCGGTCGGTGCGGTAACCCAGCACGCCCACGTTGAGTGTCTCCAGCCGCTCCAGCGTCGCGCCCACGTCCAGGATCGACTTGACGCCTGCGCAGACGATGAGTATCGGCGTGCGCGAGAGCGTGGTGAGGTCGGCCGACTCGTCCCAGGTGTCGCGCGCGCCGCGGTGCACCCCGCCGAGGCCTCCGGTGGCGAAGACCTTGATCCCCGCTCGGGCGGCGAGGTGTGCGGTGGAGGCGACGGTCGTTGCGCCCACGCCACCGCGCGCGGCAACCGTGGCGATGTCACGCACGCTGACCTTGGTGACGTCCGGGTCGCCGGCCACCCGGCTCAGCGCCTCGTCGTCCAGCCCGATGCGCGCGGTGCCGTCGACGACGGCGATGGTCGCCGGCACTGCCCCGCCGGCCCGCACCGCGTCCTCGATCTCGCGGGCAATCCGCAGGTTGTCCGGGCGCGGCAGCCCGTGGCTGATGATCGTGCTCTCCAGCGCAACCACTGGGCCGCCGGCCGCGAGTGCGGCGGTGACCTCGGGATGGATCAGCACACCGGCACCCTACGGCGCAGGGCCATCCCGACGAGCAGGGTCGCCAACGCCGCGACCGCGAAGGAGATCAGTGACGCGCTCATCCACGTGGCCGGGGTGAAGTGCAACCACGAGTCGACGTGCACCCAGATCTTCGACCACCACGAGACGTAGCCGGGGTTGACCAGCTGATAGGCGCAGAACCCCAGTACCCATGGGATGAGTGTCGACCACCGCGGCGGCACGTCCTCGCCGAGCCTCCACCGCATCCGCGAGATCAGGAAGTAGTCGACGACGAGCACGCCGAGCAACGGCACGAAGACCGAGCCGATGAGAATGAGGAAGTTCTCGTAGTCGCTGATGTTGAGCGCCAGCGCGAAGATCGTGGCGAGCGTCCCGACCACGACAGCGAGGGCGCGCCGATCCCAGCGCGGGCGGAAGTTCTGCACGGACACGGCGGTGGAGTACGTGTCGGCGAAGGACTGGTCGAGTTCCCGGACTGCGATCACGGCGAAGGCGAGGGTGCCGAGGGGCACGGCCATGAAGGACCCGAAGATCTGGTTCGGGTCGCGATGCGCGACCGTGACGAGCGCGATCAGGCCGAGGGCGTAGCAGGCGATCTGGGTGACTGAGTAGCCGACGAACGCCCCGGTGAACGCTTCCTTGGCCGAGCGCGCGTGGCGCGAGTAGTCCGATGCCAGCGGCACCCACGACACCGAGACGCCGATAACGGTGTCGACCGCGACCCAGAAGCCGTTCCACGATCCGTCCCCGAAGGCCGGCAGCGGATGCCGCAGCAGCTGCACGAACAGGTAGGCGAGCGCGACCAGCACCGCCACGGTGACGTACTTGCGCAACATGCGGATCCAGCCGAGTGGCCGCAGCGCGAGCAGGGTGGTGAGGATCCCGGCGCCGAGCACGTACGCCCACCGCGGGATGCCCGGAGCGACCTGGTGCATGGCGGTACCGATCGTGACCAACTCGAAGGTCGTCCAGCCGAGCAATTGGACGATGTTGAGCGCGGTGGGCAGGTACGACGGCTTGGTGCCGAACAGTCCCCGCAGCAGCACCATGGATGGGGCGCCGGTGTGGGCCCCGGGGATGGCTGCGACGGCCACGCCGAGCGAGCCGAGAACTGTCCCGACGAGCAGCGCCACGACGGCGGCGCCCAGGGACATGCCGGGTTCGGCGATGGGAACGAGCAGGAAGATCGCGCCGGTGAAGCCGAGCAGGCTGACCCCGAGGTTGCCCCAGAGGCCGAGCTGGTCGACGAGCCGCAGCGCGCGCGGCGACTCCTCCACGAGCGTGTGGGGCACTTCAGCGTGTGCTGGTGGTGCGGACTTGCGGGTATCGACGGTCATCAGCTCTTCCTTCGCCGGCATTACCCGGTCAGGTTCGGCGGTCGGCGGCGCGAATGCCGCCCTCTCAGCCCGGTTGCCCGAGCTCCCGCGGTTGGTGGGTGGGGTCGTGCTGCGGCCGCTAGAACACGGCCATCCCCTCCGTCGGAGAGGAAGCGTGGGCGTGGTGCCGGCGCGGGATGCGGCCGGCCAGGCGGGCGAGCCGGCCGGCGATGACGGCGGCGGCCATCGCCTCCGCCATCCGGGCCGGGTTCTGTGCGAGGGTGACGGCCGAGGCGAGCAGCACGGCGTCGCAGCCGAGTTCCATCGCCAGTGCCGCGTCGGACGCGGTGCCGATCCCGGCGTCGAGGATGACGGGTACCTCGGCCTCGCCGACGATCAGCTCGATGTTGTGCGGGTTGCTGATACCGAGCCCGGTGCCGATCGGCGAACCCAGAGGCATCACCGCGACGCAGCCCGCCTGCTGCAGCCGGCGGGCCAGGATCGGGTCGTCGTTGGTATAGGGCAGCACCTGAAACCCTTGTGCCACGAGGGTTTGCGCGGCCTCGAGGAGTTCGATCGGGTCGGGCAGCAGCGTGCGCTCGTCGGCGATCACCTCGAGCTTGACCCAGTCGGTCTCGAGCGCCTCACGCGCCAGGTGGGCGGTACGGACAGCCTCGGCGGCGGTGCGGCAGCCCGCGGTGTTCGGCAGCACCCGAACCCCGCGGCGGTCGAGGACGTCGAGGATCGAGCCACTGGTCGCGGGATCGACGCGGCGCATCGCGACCGTGCACATGGCGGTCTGGGATGCGGCGAGCGCCTCGTCGACGATCTGCAGGCTCGGCGCACCCCCGGTGCCCAGGATCAGCCGCGAGCTCAGCTCGACACCGGCAAGCACGAACGGGTCGTCCATCTCAGCCTCCCTGCACGGCGGTGATCAGTTCGACGGTCTGCCCAGGGCGCAGCGGGTAGTCGCGCCATTCGCTGCGCGGCACGACCTCGCCGTCGACGACGACGGCGCTGCCGCGGGTCGAGCCGGCCAGCTGCTCGATCATGGCGGCCAGCGTCGTGCCGTCGTCGAGATCGCGTGCGGTGCCGTTCACCTCGAGCCTCATGCGGGCACCGCCTGGGCGAACCGCGCGGGGGCGAACGGCCTGAGCGCCTCGGGCAGCTCACCTGTCGTGATCAGCTCGGCGACACCGTCGGCGGTCACCGCGGTCAACAGGATCCCGTTGCGGAAGTGACCGGTGGCGTGGACCAATCCGGTCAGCCCGGACGAGCCGATGATCGGCGCGTTGTCGGGGGAGCCCGGTCGCAGCCCGGTGCACACCTCCTCGAGCACGGCTTCGGCCAGCTCGGGCAGCAGCGACTGGGCGTCGCGCAGCAACTCGTAGACCGCACCGGCCCGCGCGGACATGTCGAAGCCGGTTTCCTCGCTGGAGGCCCCGGCGATCAGCTGCCCGTCGGCTCGTGGGACCAGGTAGACGGGTGTCCCCTTCACCGTGCCTCGGACGACGTGACTCAACCTCGGCTCGCCCGGAAGGCGGAGCCGCAGCGTCTGCCCCTTGACCGGCCGGACCGGCGGGGCGAACGCGGCGGCCACTCCGTCGATTTGGCCCGACCAGGCGCCGGCAGCGAGGACGACCGTCCCGGCCGACAGGGCGGTGCCGTCGCTCAGCCGGACCCCGACCGTTCGGTCGCCATCGGTGTCGAGACGCGCCTGGGCGGCGCGAGTGTGGACGCCCCTCTGGGTGGCCGCCGCGACGACGGCGGCACGCAGCAGGCGTGGGTCCACCTGGTGATCACCGCAGGCCAGCAGCCCGCCCGGCAGCCCGGCGGCAAGCGCGGGTTCGACCTCGCGCAACTCACGGCCGGTGAGCAGCGTGGCGTCGATGCCGAGCGTGTTGCCGAAGGCGTGCAGGTCGCGCAGGGCCGCGAGATCGGCGCCGTCCCAGGCAACCGACACCGTGCCGCACTCGCGAAAGCCGGTCGGCAGCCCGGTCAGCTCGGTGAG
This sequence comes from Pseudonocardiales bacterium, assembly GCA_025965875.1. Taxonomy (GTDB): domain Bacteria; phylum Actinomycetota; class Actinomycetes; order Mycobacteriales; family Jatrophihabitantaceae; genus QHCC01. Next base: position 4,412 of record JAOPWD010000219.1, on the reverse strand, counting down.
TTCGGCGCAGAACGCGGGGTAGCCGGCCAGTGCGTGCAGGTTCAGCCGCAGCAGCGGCGTCTCGGCGTAGTGCAGTTCGGTGATCGGCGCGAGCATCCCGGCCGCGGTGTGCCACGCCCCGCGCTCGGGCACAGGGTCGACGACGGTCACCGACAGGCCGCGCTGGGCACACCGCCAGGCGACGGCCGCGCCGATGACGCCCGCGCCGACGACGATCACGTCGCTGGTGGTTGTGGTGCGCATTGCTCCCTCGCGCCGGCATTACCCGGATCAGGTTCGACGGTCGGCTGCTGCCCTCTCAGCCCGATGCGTGCCGGGCTCCCGTGCCGCGTCCACACTACGCTCGGCCCGGTGCCCGACCTCGCCGATGCCCGGCTGTACCTGTGTACCGATTCCCGATCACGGACCGGTGACCTGGAGCAGTTCCTCGATGCGGTGCTCGCCGCGGGCGTCGACGTGGTGCAACTGCGGGAGAAGGGCCTGGAGGCACGCGCCGAGATCGGGCTGCTGGAGACCTTCGCTGCGGCGGCCCAGCGGCACGGCAGGCTCTTCGCCGTCAACGACCGGGCCGATGTGGCCCACGCGGTCCGCGCGCCGATCCTGCACCTGGGCCAGGACGACCTGCCCGTGCCGCTCGCGCGTGAGATCGTCGGCGACGAAATGATCATCGGTCGGTCCACCCACTCACCAGGCCAGGCCGACGCGGCCCGCACCGAGGGCGGGGTCGACTACTACTGCACCGGGCCGGTCTGGACGACCCCGACCAAGCCGGGGCGCCCGGCCGCCGGGCTTCAACTCGTCGCGCACGCCGCGGCGCAGCAGGACGAGCGGCCGTGGTTCGCGATCGGCGGCATCGAGTCACTCGACCGGTTGGACGAGGTGCTGGCCCGCGGAGGCCGTCGGGTGGTCGTGGTCCGCGCCATCACCGAGGCCGAAGATCCCGCCGCCGCCACCCGCGCCTTCGCCGAGAGGCTGCGCGCCGCTTTGTGACTAAGGCCAGTCGCGGATGCGCCAGAAATGGCCGACCGGCCCCAGCCCGGCGCCCAGGGCGAACGACCCCTCGACGGCCGCAGTGATGAACCGCTTGCCCTCCTGGACGGCGTCGGCCATGCCGAGGCCCCGGGCCAGCGCCGCCGTGATCGCAGCAGCCAGCGTGTCGCCCGAGCCGTGTGTGTGCGCAGTCTCGAACCGCGGCGAAGCGAGCTCGATGAGGTCCGTCCCGTCGTAGAGCACGTCGACGGCGTCACCGCCGGGCAGATGTCCGCCCTTCACCAGCACCCACGACGGACCCAACGCGTGCAGTGCCCGCGCCGCGTCGTCCATGTCGGCGCGGGAGCGCACCTCGATTCCAGTGAGCAGCCGGACCTCCCCCAAATTGGGGGTGGCAAGAGATGCGAGCGGCAGGATCAGGTCCCGCAGTGCCTCGATCGCGTCCGGGCGCAGCAGCGGGTCGCCGTGTTGCGATGCGGCGACCGGGTCGACCACGAACGGCGTCACCCCGAGCCGCTGCACCGTCGCGGCGACAGCCTCGATGATCGCGGCGGAGGCGAGCATCCCCGTCTTCGCCGCCCCGACACCGATGTCGGTGACCACTGACTCGATCTGCTCAGCCACGGCGTGCGGGGGCAGCTCGTAGAAACCCGTCACGCCGAGTGAGTTCTGCACAGTCACGGCCGTGATCGCCGACATTCCATGGACGCAGCAGGCCAGGAACGTCTTGAGGTCAGCCTGCGCGCCCGCCCCGCCGCCGGAGTCCGAGCCGGCAATGGTCAGGGCCGTGGGCGGCTGCGACGTCACCGCGCCAGTATCGCGAGTTGAGTGACGTATGGCCAAGATCAGAGACGAGGATGTGTGCCGTCTCCGATCAACGAAATACGTCACTCAACGGGGATGATGTCGTGATGTCCAAAGAGAGCATTCCGCTTACCTACCGGGTCGTGATGACCATCGCCGCACCGATCGTCCGGTGGTGGGGGCGGCTGGAGGTCGTCGGCGCGCAGGTCCTGCCGACCTCGGGTCCGGCCGTGTTGATCGCGAACCACGACAGCGCCTGGGACCCGCTAGTCGTGGGCGTCGCCGCCATGCCCCGGCGCCAAGTTCGCGCCCTGGCCAAAGCGTCGCTGTGGCGCGCGCCGCCGCTCGCGTGGGTGCTCGATCGGATGGGGCAGATCCCGATCGATCGCGGCCGGTTCGACACGCAGGCGCTCTCGGTCGCGATCGAGGCCCTGCAAGCGGGGGCATGCGTGGGCATCTTCCCGGAGGGCACCGTGTCGCGTGGCATGCCGTTGCGCCCGCTCAGCGGGGCCGGGCGCCTCGCGCTCTCCGCGCCGGGCGCTCGCGTGGTGGGTGTGAGCGTCAGCGGAGCCGTCGACGTGGTGCGGTTCCCGAAGCGGCCGAGGATCCGGGTCGAGTTCTTCGAGCCGGCGGACGGCCCGCCGCGCCCGGGTGAGAGTGCTGTCGGCCTGACCAGGCGGACGATGGCCGAGGTCCGGGCCCGGGCGCCCTTCGCGGTCCCCGGACGACAGCGCAAGGCCGCCGAGTTCCAGCGGCTGGCCGCCGAGGCAGAACTGGCCCGCCAGCTGCCCTAGCGACCGGTGGCGGCCCGAGCGGCATCATGGGGGCGTGCCCGCCAGCCTTGATCACGCGACGATCTGCGCGTCCGACTTCGCGGCGAGCCTTGCCTTCTACGATGCCGCGCTCGGTGCCCTCGGGCTGGTCCGCGCTGCCGAGTACGGCGACGAGGAGGAAGAGCACGCCAACATCGAGGCGGCCGGCTGGGGGCCGTCCGGAGCCGCGCCGCTCGTCTGGCTCGTCGCCGCCGAGGCGCCCACCCGGGCTGCGCACCTGTGCCTTCGGGCGCAGTCCCGGGCCGAGGTCGAGGCCTTCCACGCGGCCGCGCTGCGCGCCGGCGGACGGTCGCACGACGCCCCGCGCCGTTGGGCGATCTACCGGCAGGGCGACTTCAACGCGGTCGTCTGCGACCCGGACGGCAACCGGATCGAGGCCGTCGCGGCCGAGTGAAGGCCGACGGTCAGATGTCTTCGACGTGCTGCACGTTCGGCGGCGCCGCGAAGAACGGGCCGATCGCGGCGCGCCACTTGTCGAAGCGGTCGCTGCCGCGGAACTCCTGCTCGTGCGCCTCGACCGAGTCCCACTCGACGAGCAGGACGAATCGCGACGGGGACTCGATGCCCCGCGTCATCCGGGCCGATCGACACCCCGGCGTCGAGGTCAGAACCCCTCTGATACCGCGGTAGGCGTTGGCGAAATCCTGCTCCGCGCCCGGCACGACTTCGATGACGGCGACCTCGAGAACCATGTCGGCCAGCTTGGCAGACATCGGTCAGTCCCTGCCAACGAGCCGCCAGATGCTGGATTAACATGCGTCACTCCTGGCACACTGGTCACATGGCTGTCGCCCGGATCCTGTCATCGTGCGCTGTCGTGGTTGCGGTCGCCGGCTGCACCGCGCTCGCCATCGGCATGAGCCGCGCCGCGAGCGCCCCCGAAGCCGCGGTCACGCCGTACTCGATCCCCACGCTGACCACGCCGTCGGATCAGCCGACAGCGACCCCGGTCCCGCGCCGCGCGGTGCCCCGGCCGCACCCCGCGCCCGCCAAGACCACGCCGGCCAAAGCCCAGGTGGTGCCACCTACGCCTGCTACGACCAGCACGCGGGCGAGCGCCCGTAAGACCGTGCAGCCGCCGTCGAAGCCGCGATCCACGCCCGTCCCGAACGCGGTTCCGAAGGCGGCTCCCAAGCCGGCGCCGAAGCCCGTGGCGACGCGCGGCCAGCGGCTCCCCATCGCCGGTAGTACCGCCGGTGCGACTCGGGTGATCACGGTGACCGCTTCGTCCTACGGCAGCACCGTCGCGACGCTGCAGCCTTGGGTGGCGGCGCCGGGCGGGGGTTGGCTGAAGCACGGTGGGGCGATCCTGGCCCACGTCGGCTCGGACGGTGTCAGCACCGCGCCGAGCGAAACCCGCTCAGCCACGCCCGTGGGCAGCTTCAGCCTGACGCAGGCGTTCGGCGCGTACAGCGACCCCGGTACCGCGCTGCCGTATTTCACGACGAACTCCTCCGACTGGTGGATCAGCCAAGCCGGCTCGCTGTACAACACCCACCAACACTGCGCGTCGGGGTGCGGATTCACGCATGGAGCCCCGAACGAGCACCTGGCCTACGAACTGCCTTACTACCGCTATGCGGTAGTTATCGATTACAACACCCGCAACGCTCCGGGCGGAGTGCGCCAGGGCAGGGGTAGTGCGTTCTTCCTGCACGTCACCGACGGCAACGCGACCGCGGGCTGCGTTGCAATCTCGCAGGCGCACCTGGTCTCGATCATGAAGTGGCTCACGCCGGCGGCGCACCCCCGAATCCTCATCGGCGTGGCGTGACACCCTAGGCG
>JAOPWD010000179.1 GCA_025965875.1 Pseudonocardiales bacterium | reverse complement strand
CGGCCTGGCTGGGCTCGGGCTGACCGCGAGTTCGATGTGGCTGATCAGTCGGGCCGCCCAGCAGCCCAATGTGCAAGTGCTCGCGATCGCGGTGGTCGGAGTCCGGATGTTCGCCATCGCGCGGGCGCTGCTGCGCTACGCCGAGCGGTTGACTACGCACGACGCAGCGCTGCGGCTGCTGGCCGGGCTGCGGGTGCAGGTCTTCGCCGCGCTGCGTCCGCTGGCTCCGTCTGTGCTCGGCGGCTACGGCCGTGGCGACCTGTTACGGCGCTTCGTCGGCGATGTCGACGGTGTGCAGGACGGCCTGGTGCGCGCGTTCGTGCCACTCTGCGGGGCCGTCGCGACGGCGGCTGGCGCGGTCGTGCTGGCCGCGGCGCTGGCGCCGGCGGCGGGGGTGCTGCTCGCTGTGGCGCTGTTGCTCGGTGGTGCCGTCATCCCGTGGGTTGTCGGACGCGCGGTTGGCGATCTCGGACCGTTGGTCGAGCTGGCCGGCCGAAGGGACGCTCGCTCGAGTTCGGCCGTCGAGGCGCTGCCGGAACTGGTCGCCTACGGCGCGGCCGAGCGCGCGGTGGCCGACATCGGTGGCCTGGACGACGAGATCCAGCGTCGCTCGACGCGGCCCGCCCTGGCCGCCTCGGTGGGCGTGCTGATGTCGGCCACGACAGCGGCGCTCGCGCTGCCTGCGGTGGTATTCGCCGGGGCGGCGGCGGTGCACGCCGGTGGCCTCGGGGGGGTCAGTCTTGGAGTGCTCGCGGTGTGCGTCCTGGTCGGTTTCGAGGCGGTCGCGCCGCTGCCCTCTGCGTTCGCCGCGTGGGCCCGCTGCCGCGCCGGGCTGGCCCGCGTCGCGGTGATCCTTGCCGCCGAGCCGGCACTCGCTGAGCCAGTCGCTGCGGCGTTGGTTCCGGACGGCCCGGTTGGGCTGCAGGCTCAGGATCTACAACTGGCACCGGCGCCGAATACGCCCGCTGTCCTGCGCGACGCCGCCTTGCACCTTGCCGCCGGGACGCGCGTGGCCGTCGTCGGCCCGAGCGGCTGCGGAAAGTCCACGCTGCTCGCGGCCGCGCTGCGGCTACTGCCCATTGGTGGCGGGGCGATCGACGTGGGCGGCGACGACCGCGCGGTGGCGTTGAGCGCGCTGTCGGCCGCGGACGTGCCGCCGCTGCTGGCTGGGTCCCTTCAGGGCGATCACGTCTTCGATGCGACGCTGCGCGACAACCTGCGCGTCGTGCGGCAGTTCGCCCTGGACTCCGAACTCGACGACGTCGCTCGGCGGGCGGGTCTCAAAGACTTCATCGCGACGCTGCCGTCGGGTTGGGCGACCCCGGCCGGACCGGACGGCGCCGGGTTGTCCGGGGGACAGCGGCAGCGGTTGCTGTTGGCTCGCGCCCTGCTCGCCGACCCACAGGTGCTGGTTCTCGACGAACCGACAGCCCACCTGGATGCCGCCACCGAGCGCGCCGTGCTGCACGACCTGCTCGACGCGACCGCCGGCCGGACCGTGCTGATGTCGATCCACCACCGGCTGTTGCCGGGGCAGGTGGACGAACTTCTGCGTGTCGACGACGGCAGCCTCGTCCGCGCCGACGACCTCGCGGCCACGCTTCACTAACTTGAGTGTGGATCATCCTGCGCGTGGGACACCTACGACGTTTCGAGCGCAGGAAGATCCAACTGGATTGCTACGCGTTCAGATCCTGCGCTTTCCTCCCTGAGCGGCGCAGCGTAGCCGCCTGGGGGCGGCCCGGGTATACGCAGAACGTCGTATTGCTGCTCATCGGGTCCAGCGCCGAACATGATCGCCGGATGCAGCCGGGCATCGAACGCCACTGCTGCGTCGGTGGCCGAAACAGATCGTGCCGCGCACCGCCGCCACGGAAGGAACCCACGATGAAGCGACTACTGGCAAGCCTGAGCTCAGCTGCCGTCTTGGCTGCGCCGGTCGCGGTTGCGACGGTCCTGGCGCCGCCAGCCGCCGCGGTTGGGTCGTCCGCTGGAGCCACGGCGGTCCGAGCCTGGAACGAAATCACGATAAACACCCTTGTCACCGCCAAGACCCCAACGCCCGAGCAGCCGTTGTATCTGACCTACGTCCACCGTGCCGTCTACGACGCCGTCCGTCAGACCACCCGGCACCACGCTTCGTCGGCAGCCGCGGCGGTCGCCGCCGCGCACGACGTCCTCGTCGCCGATTTCCCGGCACAGAAGGACGTCCTGGACGCGGACTACGTGACCTCGCTGGCCGGTATACCAGCGAGTTCCCGCCGCAGCGCCGGTCTGGCCATTGGCTCTGCGGCAGCGGCTGCCGTGCTGTTGGATCGAGCCAACGACGGTCGCAACGGGGCGCCACTACCGGTGCCGCCTCCGGGCCCGGGGGTGTGGATACCTACTCCGCCGAATCTGATCGGCGCCTCGTCCTGGCTCGGCGGCGTCCGACCGTTCGTCCTCAAGTCGGCCTCGCAGTTCCGCCCGTCCGGCCCGCCGGCGCTCAGCTCGACTCGCTGGGCAAAGGACTACAACGAGACCCGGCTCTACGGCTCGGCCACGTCCACCAAGCGGACACCGGCGCAGACCGAGATAGCCAAGTTCTGGTCGGATGCCCCGTACGTGCAGAACCAGCGGGCGCTGCGCGCCTACGCCGAGAACCGCGGCCTCGGTGCGCTACAGACTGCACGGCTCTTCGCCCTCACCGATACCGCCGCGGCGGACGCGCTCATCGCCTGCTGGGATGCGAAGACTCACTTCAATTTCTGGCGTCCCTTCAGCGCCATCCCGGCCGGGGACACGGACGGCAACGCAGCCACGCCCGCTGACCTGACTTGGCAGCCCCTGCTCGTCACACCGAACCACCCCGAATACCCCAGCGCGCACGGCTGTGCGACTACCGCCATGTTCACCGTCCTGGCGAGACTCTCCTCGCGACACGGCGATCACTTGAACATCGATATCGACAGCGTCACGACCGGCACCACGCATCACTTCTCGTCGGTGCATCAGCTCATCAGCGAGGTCGCCAACGCGCGCGTCTGGGGTGGCCTGCACTGGCGATTCTCGACGCTGGCTGGCGAACGGATCGGAACGTCCGTTGCCCACGTCGTACTGCGCCGCAACGGTTGCGGGTGACCTCGGGCCGGCCATCGCCTAGACGTCTCGTCGTGTTTGAGACATGGCGGTTCCGTACGCGCGGGCATCGTTCTACGCTGGGCGGCACAGTCGCCCGGTTGTGGGGACGAGATGCCGGTTCAACAGACAATCAGCTTGCGCGATCTGGAGCTCCTGGCCGAGATCAGCGACCCGAGCCGATTGCGCGAACCCGGCGATCCGCTGCCTATATCTGTTCTGCACGACCTTCTAGAGCTTGTTCCGTGTGATTGCGCAGGCTTCGCGGCTTACGATCCGCATACCCATGCCAGCCACGGGTCCCAGGAGGGGCATGCCGAGGGTGTGCCGGATACATACGACACGGATGAATGCGCGACGATCTACTGGGAGAACTTCTGGACGTGGCCGGCGAGCCACCCGGAGCGGACCGGCGATTACACGACGATCATCCGTAATGCGGACTTCAGCATGTCCCGGCGCGCCGCTGCGACGTCGGCCGAGTTTCTTCGGCTGGGGGAGCGCCGGCACGCGCTGGTCGTGCCCCTGACGCCATGCGGCCCGGTGAGCCATCGGGTCATCCTGTGGCGTGACGACGGCATCAATTTCTCCGATCGGGACGTGCTGCTGATGAAGCTGCTTCGCCCGCACCTGGTGCAGATGCGCGATCTCGGGTTCCGGCGACGTGACAACGCGGGTGAGTTGACGGCTCGGCAATATGAGTTACTGCGGATGGTGGCCGGCGGGCAGACCAATCGGCAGATCGCACGTCATCTGCACATCGCCGAGGGGACTGTGCGAAAGCACCTGGAGAACATCTATGCCCGGCTCGGCGCCTCGAATCGCACATCAGCCGTCGAGCGTGCGATGCCGTCCTTCGGCTAGCTGCGTGTTTGTCAGTCGACGGGGAGCTGGTCTGGTTGTTTCGCCACCGCTGCAGGGTTGCCTCTCGCTCGACTTTGAAGAGCGGCGCCGACGGAGGGAGTCGGTCTGGCGTCGGGTCGCGCTGCCGGCATCTGTCCCGCCGCCCACGCCCGCCCGCCGGCCGACACCGTGGTTGGTGACGAACTCGCGACCACGCTTCACTAACTTGAGTGTGGATCATCCTGCGCGTGGGACACCTATGACGTTCCGAGCGCAGGAAGATCCAACTGGATTGCTACGCGTGCGCGGTTTGCGCTCCGGTGGGTACTTCGTGGATCACCGTGCGGGCGTATGCGATCGCGGTCGGGGTGTCGGCGAAGATGCGCGCTTCGCGCAGGTGCTCCGCCACACCCAACGCGTTGAGAATCTGGTCGTGGTGCGGGCGGATGCCCGACAGCAGGACGGTGATCCCGCGCCGTTCCAGCCTCGCGATCGCGTCGCCAAGCACGCGCGCACCGGTCACGTCGAGGGACGTCACGCGA
>JAOPWD010000182.1 GCA_025965875.1 Pseudonocardiales bacterium | reverse complement strand
CGGTAGCCGGCCGGTGCGGACGAGGCAGACCTCGAAGTGATCATCCGATCAGTCTGTCGCCCCAACGACGATCGACCAACGCAACAGACCCGCCTGCCGGCACCACGAAATCAGCCTTTCAGGCTCGACACGCGAACATGGAGCGGGTGGGGAGAATCCCGCTGCGCCAGCTTGGCAGCGAGGCGTTCCGGACGCCTATCGAGGCATGATGATTGGCGGGACCCGGCAGGAGGAGCGTCTCGACCTCAGCAAAGCGCTGCCCAACGGATGCCGGCGAACGCCCGAACGCCGTGCCTGGCCAGTCAGGCGAGTGAGGGACGGGCCGTGGCGACTATGCGCCTGCCCAGGGCATCCGTGGCGGGGCGCGAGGCCGCCGTTTATGCGCTCCTCGTGTGGCGTCTCGCATTTGCGCCCGGATTGATTTCCATCGATTCGAAAGCGAGCAGGTCGTTGGCCGCAGCGGCTGTCAGTCGTCTTGGAGACAACTCGTCGGCACATGCCGGTGAAGCTGCGCGAGTACGGAACGAGGAGGGAGCCGATTCCTTTATTTCATTGGGGTTTAGGGAGGCTGGTGTCGGCCCGGCGGTGTGATCGCCAGTCGTAGTGCTGCGGGGCTCGAACCGGTGCCTGTCAGTCTGGCCTCGCCGGATCTGTCAGCGCGTGCGCCTACCCTTCGGCCATGATGACCGACTCGGCTGCTCATGGCGGAGGTGGGCTACCGCCTGACTTCGTCGCACGCGCTGGTCGGCTGGGCTGGCGAGCCGGCTGGCGGCTTGCCGATGCCGGGCAGCCGACACGGAACTGGTTCCTCGGCATCGCGCGGCTCGCCGAGCTTTCGGCCGCCTACGACGCGCGTGCCGTGCTGGCGATCGGCATGTACCGCCTGGCTTGTCCACGCCGCCAGGTGTTGCTGGACGCAGACCCGCGAATGGCTGAACTTGACAGTCAGGCCCGTCAGGCTTGGCTCGATGATGTGATCGCGCGGGCGACTGAGTCGGCTCGCGAACGTGCCCGGTCCAACCCGTGGGTTCCGGCACGAGTGCCCGGCAGGTAGAGGGTGGATCCGGCCGTGAGCGGTGGCGTCGATCGTCGTGCCGAGGTCGAGGGTTTGCTGGCTGAGGACGACACGCGCATGGGCCTCATCTGGCGTGCCGACCGCGACGGAATCGCGTGGCAGAAGCTGGTCGAGGGCGCTGTTGCGTTGGCTGATCGACCTGCCGGTAGGTCACTGGTCCGGTGATCAGCTCGAGGTCTGGCTCGTCTGCTCCGGCCGGGTATCGCTTCCCTCGTGAGGTGATCGCGGTGGTGGTGCGCTGGTATCTGCGCCACGGGTTGTCTTACTGCGACGTCGAGGAGCTACTGGCCGAGCGCGGGGTCGAGCTCGATCATGTGACGGTCTATCGCTGGGTGCAATCGTTCAGCCCGGAGTTCATTGACTCCGCGCGCCCGGCGCGGGCATGCGACGGGCGATGGCTGGTTCGTCGACGAGACCTACGTCAAGCTCGCCGGACGCTGGACCTACCTCTACCGCGCGCTCGATCAGCACGGTCAGGTCATCGACGTCCTGGTCTGCGAACGCCGTGACGGCGCGGCTGCGCGGGCGTTCTTCGCTCGTGCCCTGACGCAAGGCCCAACCGGTTGAGGTCACCACCGATCGGGCGCCGGTCTACTCGCGGGTGACTGACGAGCTCGCCCCGGACGCGCGGCATGTCCTCGAGCAGTACTCGAACAACACCGTGGAAGCTGATCACGACCGACTCAAGGTGCGGCTGCGGCCGATTCGTGGACTGAAAGGAATCCGCTCATTGCGCACGGCCGCGGCCGGTCACGCCTTCGTGCAGAATCTGCGCCGCGGCCACTAGCAGATCACCGTCGTCGTGCCCGTCCACGATCGCGCCCGGGTGGCGTTCACCGATCTCGCGCGCTGACTATGACCACGGCCACGAGCGCGGCCGGACTGAAACGCTGCCCCCGATCGAGCAACGCAACAGCGCCGATTCGGCCTGTCTTCGATGTGCGCATTTCCTGCCGAGGCAAGCCCCGAGGACGCAAGAGACGCGCTCGGTTGACCCAATCCAGGAACCTGGACCTTCCGTGCGCGCCTTGGTGCTTGGTAGTATCGCGGCCGTCTTCAGACGGGTCGCCGTCGGCACTTCCCGCGATTGTGGCCTCTCGAAATGGCCGATTTAGTCGAATTCGCACCTCTGGAGTGACGATGAAGCGACTAGCTGTGGTCCTGCTGGCGATCCCCGTGACCTTCGCCCCGGCCATCACCGCGTCGGCTTCGCCGCCCGCTGCGGGCGCGAACGCTGCCCAAGCTGGGGCCGCGAACTATCGAGAAAGCCTGTGCCAGGAACGGCCGTTCATGTGTCTGGACAAGTACAAATCGATTGGCGCGAACGGCGCATACACCGGGCATGACGAGCCGACCGTGCAGTTCATATCGCACCGGCCCGGGACCGGTGGCCGACAGTTGACCTACGACGTCACGCTGCCAAGGAACGCCACCGTCAAACCGAATCAGGCCGGCACCGGCGGAACCTGGGACTTTCAGCGGCGGGCGACGTTCTGGCTCGGCATCACCATGTGCGACACGGAATCCTCGCCCAACTTCCGAAAGACATGCGCTCCCAACAGCGACGCGAACGCGCGCTTCCGCAGCGCCGACCCGAAGTCTCCTTATTACATCGGTAAGTCGCCCGGAAATGCATTCATGGAGCTGCAGTTCTACACACCCGGCTGGGTGCCACAGTTCGCTGGCTTCGGGTGCAGCGCGCGGAAGTGGTGCGCCAACATGACGATTGACAGCCTGTCCGATCAGGACAACACAGGTATTGCGCAGAACGCGGACTGTCTCAACAACCACTTCCTGGCCGGCGAGGAGCCCATCAATTGGGCTTACGTCACGAAGAATGGCAAGTCCCAGGCTCCCGCCAACCCGCTGGCCCTGTCTGACGACCCCAACTTGACCGGACTCAACCCGGACCTGAGCAAAGACCTGCTGATGAATCCGGGAGACCGGTTGCGGATCTTCATGCACGATACGGCGGCCGGCTACCGCGTCGACATCACCGACCTCACGACCGGTGAACACGGCTCGATGACCGCGAGCATCAGAAACGGCTTCGGCCACGTCCTCTTCCAGCCCAACGCGAAAACGTGTCACGTCGAGCCGTACGCATTCCATCCCATGTACGACTCCGCGGTCCCGCGCGGCACAACATGGGGCGCGCACACCACAAACGTCGGGTTCTCCGATGAGATCGGCCACTTCGAGTATTGCAACGCCATCGACGCCAACGGAATCTGCACATCGGCCGGCGCAGGCGACACTGCAGTCGACGTCGACGACCAGGCCTGTTTGGACGGATCACAATTCAACGCTCTGATCCCGATCATCGGCTGCGTGCTCGACGACGGCGACTTCGACGGACCTTCCTATCAGCGGGTGTGGCCGGGGACCTTCAGCAACCCCACGACGGATAGAAGATTGCACGGAACACCGGTGAAGTTCACCCCGCCAACATCAGGTGGAAAAGCCTTGGAACAAGTGGCGTTCGAGACTGACATGCCGCGCATCGAACGCGGCGAACCCGGCAACCCGACCCCGCAATGTGACGCGTTCACCGGCGCAAACTGCATCAATCCGCCCGCGGGCGCGAAGTTCTATCCCATCTACACCTTGGGGCGGGCGAACGGTCACTGCGTGTTCCAGCAAGGCGGAACGCACGTGCCCGGTACGACAAACACCTTTGGTGGCACGTCCAGGACGGAGTATGGCCAGAAGGTCTTGTTCGTGACGTATGCCGACGTTGGATTCAAGCCGATCACCCTGGCCGAAGACTTCCGTCGGACTCTCGACGGCAACCCCTGCTCGACGCGCTGAGACGCTGAGGTGCGCTGGGCTTGTGATCAACGGCCAATGAACTGCACGTCCATGACGGCACCGTCGTCCAAGGGTTGATGCGCCGATCTTCGCATCAAGCTGCGACAGTGCCGTCGTTAGCGGGCCTTCACGAGCGACGATCAGCCGAACCGGATCTCGGCTATGAGCGGATGCGGCTGTCCGTCATCCCGCCGTGGCGGGATAACAGTGGCAGGGCCTCCGGGGACCCGGCAGGCCCTGCAGTCAGACGGTGATCGTCAGCGTGTGCGAACCCGTTGCGGTCGGCACGGTGACCTCGTTGCCGCGGTTGGTCTGCCGCACCACGAAATTGGTCACGGCGTGCCCGTCGAGCACCACGGACGCCGGCATCGAGCCGCGCGGCAGCGTGTGGCCGATGGTCACCGACTGGGCGTTGA
>JAOPWD010000148.1 GCA_025965875.1 Pseudonocardiales bacterium | reverse complement strand
TCCGGTGGGTGTCGGTGGTGTGGACGCTGGCCTACCTCGTCAATGCGGTCGGCACCGTGTGGCTGTTGTCGACGGCCTCGCTCGGTGGATTCCTGATGCTGCGGGCGGTGCTCTCGCCACTGCTGGTGACCGTGGCTGTGGTGGCGTCCTACGTGCTGTTCCGGGTGATGATGCGTAACGAGGACGTGCACCTCACCCGCCGCGCACCCGCGCTCGCGACCGCCTGAGCCGCCAGCCTCGGTCCGGTTCAGCCGGTGCGGTTGGTCCGGTGAGATATAGCTCGACTTCGACTTCGGCGTTCCCGCGGGAGATCTCGAACTAGCTCTGTTGGGACGACGGCAAACCAACTCCTGTCGCAGTCGCAGTCGTGCTGAGCGCTGCATGATCCAGGACCGGGTGATCACCAGACGTGGCCGAGGGTGGGTGCGATCCGAGGTCCCATATCGCCCCATGCGCTCCGATCAGTCAGTCGCCGGCCGTGGCGTAGACCAGGTGCAGCACGCCGGTGCTGAAGGGGTAGCGGAGACAGCTTGAGTGGCACCGTCGCGCCGTCCGCGAACAGCTTCTTGCCGTGCCCGACGACGACCGGGTGCACCAGGGAGGTGCAGCTCGTCGACCAGGCCCTCCTCGAGCAGCCAGCGGACCAGGGTCGCGCTGCCCGTCGTGCCAACGTTGTTGTCCTGCTTGAGCTTGGTCAGCTCGGTCTTCACGTCACCACTGACGACGGTGGAGTTGGCGCCCAGGCGCTTCCACGCGTTGATCACCGCGATGAGCCAGGTCAGGTAGCTGTCGTGGCCGCGACGGTAGGAGGCCGTTGGCTGTGCCGTAAGGCCACTCCCATCCCGGAATCGTGGGCCACCGCGGGGTGCTGCGACCGTGCCTGCGCCTTGTGCTTGACTGGAAGCAAGAGGACGTTTATAAAAGCAAACACATGCAAATGAAAGGTAACGCCATGAATGACGGCCGCCAGATCCTCGCCCGCTCTGCTCTGGCCATGGCCGACCTGGCGGCGATCGTCACGCTGCGCCCTGACGAGGCCCTCGCCGGCAAGGTCGCCGCCCCGCACGCCTGGGTCGCCGAGGCAGGCGCCGACGGCGCCGCGATCACGTTGGCCGGCGCTGCGCTCTGGGTCGTCGCGCTCTGGCTGGGCGCCGGCCTGTTGGCGGCGGTGGCGACAGGGTTGCCCGGCAGGTGCGGTCAGCTGGCCCGGACGCTCGCCCGCGTCCTGCTGCCGGCGGCGGTCTACCGCGTGGTGGCCGGCGCCGCCGGCCTCGGCGTGCTGCTGGCGCCGGTGGCTGCTGGCGCCGCCGGTGCCAGTCCGTCGGCGCCTGACACGAGCAGCGCGGCCACGCTCACATCGACCCCACCGATCCCGACGCCCACCTGGCCGGGCGATCCCGCGCCGCTGCCCACGCCTAGTTGGCCGACGACCGTTCCTGGTGGCCACGCGCAGACTGGCACCGTCCCCAGACCGGACCCGCGCCCACCGAAATCGCCCCGGCCCGCACTTCAAAGCGATGACGTCCTGGTGCGGCCAGGTGATTCGTTGTGGAGCATCGCGGCGGCCCAGCTCGGCCGCGATGTCGTGCCTGCCGAGATCGCGGTGGCGTGGCCGCACTGGTACTCGGCCAACCGCGCGGTCATCGGTGCCGACCCCGACCTGATCAAGCCGGGCCAGCGGCTGGCGCCGCCCGCATCGACGGGGAGCCCGCGATGACCACCGCGCTCGTCGGTACCTCACCCGCTGCCAAGCGCCCAGCGGCCGCCCGAGCGTTGACGGTCCGGCCGGCGCCGCGTCGCGAGCCGCCGTTCGACGACGAGATCCCGCCGCGTCACCTCTACGCGGTCGGCCCACTCGATCAGCAACTCCCGTTCGAACCGGCCAGCCCCCGCGACCAGGCGATGCCGCCACGCACCGTGCTGCGCACCGACCTGCCGGATCCGGCCATGTGGGGACGGCGGCTACTCATCGGGATCATCGAGACGGCCGGCGGGCGGCGTCCACTGCAGCAACTCGCGGCGTTGCTCAGCCACTCGGTGGCCCAGGGACTGGGCGCCGACTTCGAGCGCGCGGCGCAGCGCCGGCGACCGCATTGGACGCACGCCGCCGCCGTCCGCTCGGTGCGTTCCTGCGAGCCGGCCGAGGGCGTCGCCGAACTGTGCGCAACGCTCCAAATCGGTGCCCGCGTCCGCGCCGTCGCCCTACGCCTGGAGGCACACAACAACCGTTGGCGCTGCACCCGCCTGCAACTGGGCTGAGCGCCGACTGGGCAATTACCTCTTGCGCCTGGTGGGCTTGTTGCCGCGGCTGCCGCGGTTGGGGTTGCCGGTGCGCGATTGCTGCCGGCGCACCGTGCCAGACTTCGACGACGCGGCCGGAGCGTCATCGGCCTTGGTCGTCTGGACAGCCGGGGCGTCTGAGCCGAGCTCCGGCGAGGTGTAGACGAGCGGCTTGGCCGACGTGTCGCGGTTGAGGCCCTTGGCGTTGATGTGCGGCGTGCCCTTGCCGTTCTCGGCACCCGACTGCTCGGCCGCCGCTTTGAGCAGCGACACGTCCAGCTGCGGCGTGTCAGCCTCGTCCCCAGACTCGTCGGCCGGCCCGGCCTCGACCGCCGGGGCGGTCTCGTCATCGACCTCGACCTCGAGGTTGAACAGGAAGCCGACCGACTCCTCCTTGATCGCCTCCATCATCGCGCCGAACATGTCGAAGCCCTCGCGCTGGTACTCCACCAGCGGGTCGCGCTGGGCCATCGCCCGCAGGCCGATGCCCTCCTGCAAGTAGTCCATCTCGTAGAGATGCTCGCGCCACTTGCGGTCCAGCACGGACAGCAGCACCCGGCGCTCGAGCTCGCGCAGCACCTCGGCGCCCAGATCCTCTTCGCGGGCGTCGTAGGCCGACTGGGCGTCGGCCACCAACTCCTCGACGAGGAACTCGCGGGTCAGGTCGGACTTCTCGCCGCCGGCCTGCTCGATGGCTTCGTCGATGGACAAGGACACCGGGTACAGCGTCTTCAGCGCCGTCCACAGCTGCTCGAGCTCCCACTCCTCGGCGTAGCCGGAGGAGGTGGCGCCCTCGACGTAGCCGCGGACGACGTCGTCGATCATCGGCCGGATCTGGTCGGTCAGGTCGATGCCGTGCAGCACCGAACGCCGCTCGTCGTAGATGACGGTGCGCTGCTTGTTGAGCACCTCGTCGTACTTGAGGACGTTCTTGCGGATCTCGAAGTTCTGCTGCTCGACCTGGGTCTGCGCGGACTGGATCGCCTTCGACACCGGACGGGCCTCGATCGGAACGTCCTCGGGCAGGCGCAGCAGGTTCATCATCGCCGCCACCCGCTCGCCGTTGAACCGGACCATCAGGTCGTCGCCCAGCGAGAGGTAGAACCGCGACTCGCCCGGGTCGCCCTGGCGCCCGGAGCGGCCGCGCAGCTGATTGTCGATGCGTCGCGATTCGTGGCGCTCGGTACCGAGGACGTACAGCCCGCCGAGCTCGACGACCTCCTCGTGCTCCTTGGCGCTGTCGGACTTGGCCTTCTCGAGTTCGTCGGCCCACCCGGCCTCGTACTCGTCGGGGGTCTCGTCCGGGGTCAGGCCACGCTCGCGCAGGGCCGTGTCGGCAGCGAACTCGGGGTTGCCGCCGAGCATGATGTCGGTGCCGCGGCCGGCCATGTTGGTGGCGATGGTGACGGCGCCCTTGCGACCTGCGTTGGCGATGATCGCCGCTTCCCGTGCGTGCTGCTTGGCGTTGAGTACCTCGTGCGGAATGCCCTTGCGCAGCAGCAGTGAGGCGAGTCGTTCGGACTTCGCGACGCTGGCCGTGCCCACGAGGATCGGCTGGCCGGCCTCGTTGCGCTCGGCGATGTCGTCGATGACGGCCGAGAACTTCGCATCCTCGGTCTTGTAGATGAAGTCGGTGTGGTCGGCGCGGATCATGTCCTTGTTGGTCGGGATCGGGATGACGCCCAACTTGTAGATCTGGTTCAGCTCGGCGGCCTCGGTCTGGGCCGTGCCGGTCATGCCGGCGAGCTTCTCGTAGAGCCGGAAGTAGTTCTGCAGCGTGATGGTCGCCAGCGTCTGGTTCTCCTGCTGGATCTGCACGCCTTCCTTGGCCTCGATGGCCTGGTGCATGCCCTCGTTGTAGCGGCGCCCGTGCAGCACGCGGCCGGTGAACTCGTCGACGATGAGCACCTCGCCGTTGTTGACGATGTAGTCGCGGTCGCGCTTGAACAGCTCCTTGGCCTTGAGCGAGTTGTTCAGGTAACCGACGAGCGGCGTGTTGGCCGCCTCGTAGAGGTTGTCGATGCCGAGCTGGTCCTCGACGAACGCGACGCCCTCTTCGGTGACGGCGACGGTGCGCTTGCCTTCCTCGACCTCGTAGTGCTCGTCCTTCTTCAACCGCGGGGAAATGCGCGCGAATTCGAGGTACCAGCGCTGGTTCTCCTCGGCCGGCCCGCTGATGATGAGCGGCGTGCGCGCCTCGTCGATGAGGATCGAGTCGACCTCGTCGACGATCGCGAAGGGGTGCCCGCGCTGGACCATGTCACCGAGCGACCACGCCATGTTGTCGCGCAGGTAGTCGAAGCCGAACTCGTTGTTGGTGCCGTAGGTGATGTCGCATTCGTAGGCGGCCCGGCGCTTCTCCGGCGGCATGTCGTTGAGGATCTTGCCGACGGACAGGCCGAGGAAGCGGTGCACTCGACCCATCCAGTCGCCGTCGCGGCCAACCAGGTAGTCGTTCACGGTTACCACGTGCACGCCGTTACCGGCCAGCGCGTTGAGATAGGCGGGCAGCGTCGAGACGAGAGTCTTGCCCTCACCGGTCTTCATCTCGGCGATGTTGCCCAGGTGCATCGCGGCGCCGCCCATGAGCTGCACCTTGTAGTGGAACTGGCCCAGCGTGCGCCGCGCGGCCTCACGGACCACCGCGAACGCTTCAGGCAGCAGGTCGTCGAGTGTCTCGCCGTCTGCGTAGCGTTCCTTGAACGTGTCGGTGAGTCCACGGAGTTCGGCATCGGTGAGATCGACGTAGTCGTCCTCGAGCGTCTCGATGTGATCGGCAATGGTGGACAGTCGGCGAACCATCTTGCCTTCACCGGCACGTAGAATCTTGGCTAGAACCACGGGCGCAATGGTACGTGGTGGACA
The DNA here is from genome assembly GCA_025965875.1 of Pseudonocardiales bacterium. Taxonomy (GTDB): domain Bacteria; phylum Actinomycetota; class Actinomycetes; order Mycobacteriales; family Jatrophihabitantaceae; genus QHCC01. The sequence goes on along the minus strand of JAOPWD010000148.1, from coordinate 4,785 downwards.
GAGGTGGTCACGGCTCGGTCACAACTCGAGCCCAGGATCAGCGCCGCAGCCTCGCCCCGAACATGATCTGTCCGCTGATTCGACGCAGTGTGACCCTGCTCAGCGCGGCGCTCGTTGCCCTCAGCACTTGCGACTCCGCGGCACCCGCTACCTGACCGCGGGATCTGACACGCTCTGCCCATGGGCGAATTCCGCGGGACAGAACTCGACGAGCTCGTCCTGTCCAGCGACCGGCTCACCCTACGGCCGTGGCAGCCCTCGGACGCAGCCGCCGTGCACGAAGCGATGCAGGACCGGTCGATGCACGAATTCCTCATCCTCCCCGACCCGTACACGGCGGAGGATGCGGTCCAGTTCGTCACCGAGATCGGGACGTCGAACCGGCGCGCCGGGACGGGACTCGGGTGTGCGCTCGTCGAGTCAGCGACGGGGCGGCTCGTCGGCTCGGCCGACATTCGGATGCCTGCACCACGGCGGGAGGCAGCCAACATCGGCTACGTCGTCTACCGGCCGGCGGGGCAACGCGGGTACGCAGCCGAGGCCTCAAGGGCCCTGGCGTCCTGGGCGTTCGCGCATGCTGTGGGACGCGTCGAGATCCGCTGTGCGGTAGCGAACCTGGCCTCGGCCAAGTCGGCGCTGAACGCGGGTTTCCGGTTCGAAGGCGTCCTGCGCGGTGACGTCGGCACGCCGACAGGCATGGCCGACGGGGCCGTGTTCGGCCGCCTCGCCGGCGACCCGGGCGAACCCATCGCCCGACGCTTTGCGCCGCTGCCTGCCGACGGGCTCAGCGACGGTGTCCTCTCGCTGCGCGTGCTCATGCCGGGCGACGCGGCGGCCCTGCTCGAACAGGAGACCGATCCGGACACCGTCCGCTCCGGCTTCACGGGGGACGCACCGTCGGAGGCAGTCATCACGAGGACGGCGACCCAAGGCGGCCTGGACTGGCTGGTGGGCAACGCCGCACCGTTCGCGATGGTGGACGTGGCCACCGGTCAGGTCGCCGGCTCGTTGCGGCTGCGCCAGGCCGGGCCGCCGAACGTCGGCGGCATCGGCTACGCCGTGCGCCCGCCCTTCCGCGGCCGCGGCTACACGACACGGGCACTGCGCCTGCTCGTGCCGTGGGCCTTCGAGGTCGCCGACTTCGCCCGGCTCGAACTCGGCGCGAAGGTCTCCAACATCGGGTCGCAGCGGGCTGCGCTAGGGGCCGGCTTCGAGGCCGACGGCGTGTTGCGGGCGCGGCTTCGCCATCCCGAAGGCACCTTCAGCGATGAGGTGCGCTTCGCGATGGTGAATCCGCGGTACCGGTCAGTCGGCTAGCCGGATGAGCCCGTAGTCGTAGGCGTGTCGTCGATACACGACCGTCGGCCGGCCTGAGTCGACATCGCTGAAGAGGAAGAAGTCGTGCCCGACGAGCTCCATCTCGAACAGCGCCTGGTCGACGGACATCGGTTTGGCCGTGTGCTCCTTCTCGCGCACGACGCGGCCCGGGCCGTCATAGGCCGGCTCGTCCTCGACCAGGTCGGGAAAGGTGTCGACCGGTGCGGCTCCGTCAGCGACGAAGTCGGCGATCGAGGGCGGCGTGCGGCGCCCGTGATGCACGCGGCGCCGGTCGGCGGCCTGCCGGAAGCGGCGCTCCATACGCTCGACGGCGAGGTCGAGGGCCTTGTAGAAGTCTTCGGCACAGGCTTCGCTGCGTACCACCGGGCCGCGCGTGCGGCAGGTGATCTCGACATGCTGGCAACGGCCGGTCTGCCGGGGGTTGCGTTCGTGTTGTAGTTCGACATCCGTCCTGATGATCTTGTGGTCGTAGCGCTCGATTTTTTCGAGCTTGTCGGCAACGTGTTGCCGGTAGTGATCCGGAACGACAACGTTGCGACCGCGAACGACCAGTTCCATGCTCAGGGCAGTTTCCATGCGACCTCCACACCATGCAGCCAGGGCGCTCGGCTCAACACGGGCAGGTGGTGCGACCCGTGCGGATCGACGTACGCCTCCTCGGTCAGGTCACCCCCACGCTAGACCGGTAGTGCAAGTCGTGCCATAGCGTCGCCGGCGGTGCTGCCGGTGCCGGGCGTCAACGGCAGTCGGTGAGGGCCTGGTCGAGAATCTCGAGGCCGAGGTCGATGTCGTCGGTGCTGATTGTCAACGGTGGGGCGATACGCAACACGCTGCCCAGGCCAGGGAACTTGACGATGTTGACGCTCAAGCCGAGTTGCAGGCAGCGTTCGGTGACCGCGGTGCCGTAGCGCTCGTCCGGCTCGCGGCTCTCGCGGTCGCGCACGAGGTCGACGCCGAGCAGCAGACCGACGCCCCGGATGTCGCCGATCGCTTCGTGGCGATCTTGCAACTCGATCAGCCCAGCCCGCAGGTGGGCACCGACGGTCAACGCGCGTCCCGTGAGATCGTCGGCGAGCACCGTACGCAGGACTGCGCGACCCACGGCGGCCGGCAGTGGGTCGGAGACATGCGACGTGAAGTGCAGGAAGCCCTTCTCCGCGGTGTCGTCCTCGATGGCCTCGGTGGTGACGGTGGCCGACAGCGGCAGGCCGCCCCCGAGAGTCTTGGACAGCGTGAGGATGTCGGGCACGACGTCGTGCTGCTCGAACGCGAACAGGGTGCCGACCCGACCGAGCGCGGTCTGCGCCTCGTCGACGATCAGCAGCATTCCGCGCTGCTCACACAGCTGCTTGAGCCGGGCCAGGTAGCCCTCGGGGAGCGCGACGATGCCACCGGAGCTGAGGATCGGCTCGACAATCGCGGCCGCGGGTGCCCCGACCGATTGGGCATCGGTGAGCGCGATCCCGGCGTCCAGGCAGGTGAAGTCACAGCGGTCGCGGCAATGCGAGATCGGGCAGCGGTACGGGTTGGGTGTGGGCAGCGCCATCGTCCCCGGCACGGCGGGGCCGTAGCCGCGCCGTCCCGCGCTGTAGGTGCTCGCGGACGCGCCGGCGGTCATCCCGTGCCACGACCCGGTGAAGGCGAGCACCTCGTGTCCGCCGGTGTGCAACTTGGCCAGTCGCAGGGCGGCCTCGTTGGCCTCACCACCCGTCGACAGGAACATCGCGCGCGCCAGCGGCTCGGGCAGCACGGCCATCAGCTCGCGCGCCAACTCGATCACGTCGCGCCCCAGGAAGCCGCTGAACAGGTGCACGACCTGGCCGCTGGCCTGCGCGATCGCGTCGCTGATCGCGGGGTGCCCGTGGCCCAACGTCGCGCACATCTGCCCGGAGGTGAAGTCCAGGATCCGCCGACCGTCCTCGGTCTGCAGCCAGCTGCCCTCGGCGCTGTCGATGACGAACTGCGCGAAGGCGCCGCCGTAGCGGATCAGCTGCGCGTCCAGCCGGTCGGGCCGGGCGGTCGGGTCGCCGGCACGGCTTTTCTCGGGCAGTGGCGGCGCTGCGGTCTCGGAGGTCATCCTGACATGTCAACACGTGGGTCTTGACATGTCAATACACTGACGCCATGCAACGCTCCTCCTCCGCCGCGGCCTACCGGCGGCTGCGGCACGCCATCGTGCGGGTCGAGTTGGAGCCGGGTTCGGCGGTCTCGGAAGTGCAGCTGGTCGAACGCTTCGGCTTCTCGAAGGCTGCGGTGCGTGCCGCGCTGGCCCGGCTGCGCGCCGACGGACTCGTCCTGGCCGAACCGCGCCGCGGGCATGTGATCGCCCCGCTGACGATGCGCGACGTCCGGGAGATCTATGACCTGCGGCTGCTCCTGGAGCCGTCCGCCGCGGCAGCCGCGGCTGGCCGGCTGACCCACGCGGAACTGGCCCGCCTGCGTGCGCTGTGCGAACCGGTGCCGGATCTCGACGACGACGCCTCCGCCGAACGATTCCTGCAGGCCAACCGGGCCATCCACGTCAGCATCGCCGAAGCGGGCGGCAACGGACGGGCCGCAGCGATCGTGGCGCAACTGCTCGACGACAGCGAACGGGCCCGCCTCATCGCGCTGCGCGCAGGCGCCGCCGAGCACGGCCTGCGCGCCCACGCCGAGCATCTCGACCTGCTCACCGCGCTGGATTCCGGGGACGGGCCAGGGGCCGAGCGCCTGATGACCACTGCTATTCACGCGTTCCGCGACGAACTGGTGGACGCGCTGCAAACAGCGACACTCGACGCCCCGCTAGCCCGCTAGGGCGGCCGCCGCCGAGGGTCAGCGGTAGCCGCCGACGATCGAGGCTCTCGTCGCTACCGGTTGGCTGTCGCAGCGCTCCGCGATGTCGGCCACGAAGGCTTGAAATGCCGGCACGGCCTGTAGCGAGTCGGGATCGTCGACGTCGTGCTCGATCACGACGTGGATGGAGCTCACGCCGTCCTCGAGTCGAAAGACCTTGTAGGTAAAGCCATCCGGCTGGAGCTCGTCCAGTCCGGCGAACACGGCCTCGATCAGCTGCTGGTTCTCGTCGGCCCGCTCGGGCTTGGCCTGGTAGCGCACCACCGTCGTCGTCATCGTCTGCTCCATCTCACGCGGCCTGATCGGGCGAGCCTCTAGCTAACCGCCTTTTGCGCGGCGCTCGGTGGCAGCCACGACGGCGGCGCCGCGCACCGTCCAGCCGGCGGCGTCGAGCGCGCGAGCGGCCTCGCGCAGCGTGGCCCCGGTGGTGACGATGTCGTCGACGACCACGGCGCCGGCGGCCGGGTACGGGGGCGCCTGCGCCTCCATCGCGTTGAGCAGGTTGACCGCTCGGTCGACCAAACCCAGCCCGGCCGAGTCCTGCACCGGCCGGCCCAGGCGCAGGGGTGTCGCGACGGAGCAGGCGCCGCGCCGCGCGGCCACCCGCGCCAG
>JAOPWD010000081.1 GCA_025965875.1 Pseudonocardiales bacterium | reverse complement strand
GCGCAGCGGCAGGCCATCCCACCGGCCAACGCCGCCGTCGCGAAGGATCTGGTCGGCCACCGCGAGCCAGGCCTGCCCGATGGTCGTGGCGCGCACCCAAGCTGGCCGGCCGCGAGGTGTCCGCACCGGTTGGACGCTACGCTGCGCGACCCTGCGCGAATCCACCATGCCAGCATCACCCGGTACCCGCCGCTCAAGCGATGAGGTGCCGGCCCGGGCAAGAAAGGCCGGGCTAGGCGGTAGCCGTTCGTGGCCGCCCACGCGCAGGCAGCGCGAGTACGACGTGGCGACACCGACGGCCTCCCCGGCAGCCCTGCCGCGGTGCTTTACACCGCGCGATGCATGAGCTAGAACTACAGTCATCGGATGTTACAGCGGGATGACGCCCGGATCAGCGGCTCAAATCCGGATCTAAGCCCGCGTCACGCGCTGATTCATCGGATGACTCAGCTGACCATGACTCTGCCCATTTCGCACGCTGTTGCCGACAACGGCGTCGCACCGGAGGTCCTCGTGCCGCTCGATTCCGCTTCAAGTTCGCTGCGCGCGCGACGGTTGCTCGCACTCGCGACCGTGCTGCTCGCCGCTCTGCTCGGCGTCGTCCTCGTGAACCCACCGGCCGCCGCAGCAGCGACGAGCGCCACGACGGCGTGGCGCGATGGGGCATTCAAGCTCGATGCGGCCGGCGTCGTGAGCCGCTCGGACATCGTGCTGGGCCGGCCGAACGTGAACCCGACCGCGTCGATGCCGTTGGGCAACGGGTCCCTTGCGGCGGCCGCCTGGGCCGCCAACGGCTTCACCGCGCAGCTCAATCGCTCGGACACGATGCCGGACCGCAAGTCGCCTGGTCAGGTCAACATCCCTGGGCTGTCGGTGATCTCGCACGCGGCCGACTTCAGCGGCCGGCTGGATCTCACGAACGGCGTCCTCGAGGAGTCCGGTGGCGGCATGTCCATGAAAGCGTGGGTGTCCAGCGCCAAGGACGAGCTGATCATCGACGTCACCGGCGCGAACCCTGGCATCGCCCAGACCGCGTCGATCAATCTGTGGTCGGGCCGCAAACCCACCGCGGCCGTGTCGGGCACGGTCGGCACGTTGGCCGAGACCTGGATTGATCAGGGCCAGCAGGGCGCGAGCGGCCAGACCTTCGGCTCGCTGGCGGCGATCACCGCAGGCGGCCAGCACGTCAGCGCCGCAGTCACCAGCCCGACCCAGGTCGAGGTGAGCTTCAAACCGCACCTGGACGGTTCGTTCCGCGTCGTCGTTGCCGCACCGGGCTGGGTCGGTGGTGACGCAGCCGCCACCGCGAACAAGGTGCTCGGCAACGACGCCACCGCAGGCGCGGCAGCGCTGCTGTCCAGCCAGCAGAGCTGGTGGAACGACTTCTGGACCCACTCCGGCGTGATCGAAATGAGCTCGGCCGACGGCAGCGCGGCCTACATCGAGAATCTGCGCACGCTGTACCTGTATGAGGAAGCGGCGTCGATGAAGGCGGGCATCTACCCGGGCAGTCAGGCCGGTGAGGCCGACATGTTCGCCTGGAACAAGGACGTCCAGACCTGGACGCCGTCGCAGTACTGGCTGTGGAACCTGCGTGCGGAAATCTCAGCCAACATGAGTTCCGGCAACTACCAGCTCAACACGCCGATCTTCGACATGTACGTCAACGACCTGTCGAAGATCGAAGCGTGGACGAAGCAGCAGATGGGCGGCCTCCCGGGCGCTTGCGTTCCGGAGGTCATGCGATTCAACGGCAACGGCGGCAATCCCGGTGCGGGAGCCAACTCCGGATGCAGCGAGCCCGGCTCCCCGAACTGGAACGCCCTCAACGTCACCAGCGGGCCGGAACTGGCCGTATACATGTGGCAGCAGTACCAGGCCACCGGCGACCGCGCGTTCCTGGCCAAGGCCTTCCCGTTCATGGAGGCCACCGCACAGTTCTTGCTCGCCTACCAGCAGGTCGGCTCGGACGGGCTCCTGCACGCCGTGGCGAATGCCCATGAAACCCAGTGGGCCGTGCACGACCCGACCACCGACTTCGCCGCCGACCGGACGCTGTTCCCGATCATCGCCAGCGCCGCGGCGGTCGTCGGCGACACCGCGAGCAGCGATCCGTTGCTCGACCAGTTCGACCGCGCGCTGTCCGAGATCCCGCCGTACCCGCGGACAGACGACGCCACCAGGTCGAAGCTGCTCAACCCCGACTACACGCAGGCGCAAACGGACGCAGCCGACGCAACCGGGACCGACATGATCGCGATCTCCTACGAACCGGCCGCGGCTCGACGCAACGGCGAGAACATCGAGCTCGAACCGCTATGGCCGTGGAACGACGTGAGCGACCAGAACGGCAACATGTTCGCGCTGGAGCAGCGTAGCTACGACAACCGGCCGAACAAGGGCGGCAACGACTGGTCCTTCGACGCCGTCGACGCCGCTCGACTCGAGCGGGCCAGCCAGGTCGAGAGCAACCTCGTCTCGCTCACGGCGGGACACCAGGTGTATCCCAACGGCTTCGGGGACCTCGGCAGCACGGTCGGCTACCAGCCCTACATCGAGCAGGAGGCCGGTGTAGCGACAGCTGTGGACGAGGCCCTCGCGCAGGACTACGACGGGATCATCAGGTTTGCGCCGGCGTGGCCGAGCGACTGGGACGGCAGCGGCACCGTGTACGTCCAGGGCAATTCCAAGGTCGATGTCCAGGTCCAGAACGGTCAGCTGGTCACCGCGGCGATCGAGGCCGGTACGACCGGGACGGTCAAGGTCAAGAACCCGTGGGCCGGAAAGCAGGTGCAGGTCGTCGACGGCAGCACCCCGAGCAGCGTGGTGGTGCAGCCGACCAGCGACGCGATCTTCACCGTGCCGGTCACGGCCGGCAAGTCCTACCTGGTCGAGCAGGTCGCCGCCCCCACCACGACCCTGCCGTTCGCGCAGGTCGGCGGCACCGCGCCGTCGACCGACCGGCACCTCAAGAACGTCCAGATCGGCCTCGACCCGGCCGGACCGCCAACCACAGCAGTGGTCGGCACCGTGCTCGGCAGCACCAACGCCGACTACGGCCTCACCCAGGTCGACTACTCCGGCTCGGGCAACGCCACCACGACAGCCGCGGACGTCGGCGGACTCACCGCGCGCACCACGGCAGGCGGCAAACCGCACGGAAACAACGACATGTACTTCAACATCGATGATTCCGTCGCACGCACCAGCCACTACGACGCGACGCTCACGGTCTCCTACTACGACGCAGGCACCGGCTCGATATCGCTGCAGTACGACAACGGTCCCGCGGACGCCAATCACACCGCCGGCACGATCCCGCTCACAGGCAGCAACACGTGGAAGACAGCCACGATCAAGGCGAGCGGCGCGTACTTCGGCGGCCTCGAAGCCGCCAACGCCGACTTCCGCCTGCACGCGGGCACGAGTATCACGGTGCACAGCGTCGCCGTGTCCGTCACTGGTCCGGCCGTGCCAAGTCAGATCGACTTCCCGCCGACTCCGTCGATCACAACGCCGAAGGGTGGCTCGACCGTCAAGCTCGCGTCGTCCATCTCAGGCACCGCGGAGCCGGACGGTCTCGTCACCGTAAGCGAGGGTTCGTCCGCCCTATGCACCGCCACAGCCACTGACGCCGGTGCGTGGAGCTGCGCACCGACCGGTGGGCTGACGCACGGCAGACATACCGTCACGGTCACGGCCAAGGACCCGACCGGACTCACCAGCCCTGCCTCGGCGGGCGTCAGCTTCAATGCCTCCGACTTGCCGCCAGGCACCGCTGTAGTCGGTACGGTCGTCGCAACGACGAACTCGAGCTACGGCCTGAGTGAGGACGAGACTCCGTCCCCCGGGTTCGACGGCCCGACAACCGCCACGGCCATCAACGGCTTGTCCGCTCGGACAAGCACTAACAGCAACATCTACTTCAACGTCGACGACTCGATCGCGCATGCCGGGGACTACTCGGCGAAGTTCACGGTGTCCTACTACGACCAGGGCAACGGGTCGTTCTCGGTCCAGTACGACGACGGCTCGGCCGACCCGTATCGCTCCACGGCCAGCATCCCGCTGAGCGGCAGCAACACGTGGAAGACCGCCACGGTCAGCGCCTCCGGCGCGTATTTCGGTGGCGCGCAGCACTCGAGCGCCGACTTCCGGCTTCGAAACGGTGGCGGGCAGGTGACCGTCCACAGCGTGGTGGTCTCGATCTCCGGCGACGGCGTGCCGACGATCACCGACTTCCCGCCGCCGGTCCAGATCACTTCGCCTGCTTCTGGCGCCACGGTGGCTACGCCGACGCCCACGGTGTCGGGCACCGCCGAGCCGGATGCGACAGTGACCGTCGATGCCGACGGGGCCGCAATGTGCACCGCGACCGCCTCCGACAGCGGTGCTTGGTCGTGCACTCCGTCAACTGGGCTGTCCGCCGGACAGCATTCCTTGACCGCCACGTCAACAGATGTCACCTCGACTCCGGCCAGTTCCTCGCCCGTGCAGATCACCGTCCAGCCATGAATGGAAATATGATGCGGATCGCCGTTTTCCTCGCCGTTACTCCCTTTGTAGCTGCCGCCAGCATCGGTGGCGCACCAGCCTTCGCGGCTGGTACGTCGGATGTCCTGCACGTCTCACCAACCGGCCGGGGTGCCTCGTGCAGCGCGGCGGCCCCATGCGATCTGACCACCGCCCGTGACCAAGTCAGGGGCATGATCCCGCATGCCAAGGCCGACATCGCGGTCGAGCTGAGCGGTGGCGCCTACCGCCTGACCAGCCCGTTCACGCTCGGCGTGCAGGACTCCGGCCGACCGGGACACCGGGTCATTTACCGCGCGGCACCAGGCCAGGTCCCGGTGCTCAACGGAGCGACCCGGGTCACCGGCTTCACCAAAGTGGATGCGGCCAAGAACATCTACCGGGCCAAGGTGCCGGCCGGCACGTCCAGCCGCGAACTGTTCGTGGACGGCGTCCGCGCGCGCCGGGCACGCAGCGCGAGCAACCCAGCAGGTTTCACCGGGACCAGCACCGGGTTCACCACGAGTGACGGCTCCTACGCGTCGTGGACCAACACCAGCCAGGTCGAGATCGTCAACAACAACGCGTGGAAGCAGATGCGCTGCCCGCTGGCGTCGATCACAGGCAACGGGTCCGGTGGCTCCAACCTCACGGTCGATCCCGCCTGCTGGAACAACAACCACGTCTCGGTGCCGAACCCAGGCTTCCCCTTCAACGGGGCCGGACTGCCGACACTCAGCGGCATCAGCTGGATCGAGAACGCCTACCAGCTGCTCGGCACGCCCGGGCAGTTCTACCTCGACAGTGCTGCGGGGTACCTCTACTACGTGCCGCGGCCAGGGGAGAATCTGGCCCAAGCTGACGTCGAACTGCCGGTCGCGCCCGAACTGCTCGACCTCAGCGGCACGCCCGGGCACCTGGCACCGTTGAACGACACCGACTGGCGAGCGACCTACACCGGCAGCTGGGGTTACCAGAGCGGCAGGCCGCTGGGTGACCTCAACGGCGACGTCCACTACACCAGCACCAACGGGGACGCCTTCAACTACGCCTTCAGCGGCACCGGGATCCAGGTTCTGTCCGAGACCAGCAGCGACGAGGGCACCGCTGATGTGTATGTCGACGGTACGAAGGTGTCCACCGTGTCCGGCAATGGCCCGGAAAGGTTGGCGCAGCAGGCGATGGTGTCGGTCACCGGACTGACCAAGGGCAAGCACATCCTGAAGCTGGTCAAGACCGGCGGCGACTACCTGCTCGTCGACGGGGTCACGGTGATCCCGGACGTGGTCGCGCCCGTCCACGACGTCAACTTTGACGGCATCACGTTCGCCTACACGACCTGGAATGCACCCACCGCCGAGGGATACGTCGACAACCAGGCCGGCGTGCTGTGGGATCCGACCACACGTAAACCGATCCGGATCCCGGCCGCTGTCCAGGTGCATCGAGGTGCGCGGATCTCGTTCACCGGGGACGTCGTGCAGCACACCGGAACCAGCGGGATCGACCTCGCCGACCAGACGCAGGACTCGTCGGTCACGGACAGTTCGATCACGGATACCTCAGGCGTCGGCGTCTCCGTCGGCGAGGTCGACGACTATTACCAGACTCAGACCGGGCTGATGACCAGCGGCAATACCGTGTCCGGTGACACGATCCAGCACCCCGGTCAGGAATACCAGGACGCGGTCGGCATCTTCGTCGGCCACAGCAGGAACACCACTTTGGCGCACAACGACGTCGGCTACACGCCGTACTCCGGCATCACGATCGGCTGGGGTTGGGGTTGGGCATCGAGCTGCGACTTACAGGCCAAGCAGGGGCTACCGACCCCGTGCAGTCACGGTAGGACCTACTCAGGTGGCAACCACCTCGTCGACAACCACGTGCACAGCGTGATGGGCGTGCTGAACGACGGCGGCCCGATCTACACGCTCGGTGGCCAGGCGTCCGCGTCGGAGTTCACCGGCAATGTCCTGAGTGAATGCATCAACGGCTGCAACATGATCTATCACGACGAGGGCAGCTCGCTGTGGAACACCCACGACAACGTGGTGCGCTTCGGCAACGGCTCGCTCTGGCTGAACCTGTGGACGCCGACCATCCACGACGACTCGATCCACGACAACTACACCGACACCGCCGCGTACAACAACAACGGGACGAACATCACGTTCCAGCAATCGACCGTGGTGACCGACGGAAACTGGCCGCCGGCCGCCCAGGCGATCATCAACGCGGCCGGTCCCGGTACACCGACGAGCAAGCTGGTCGACGACGACGACCTACGCATCAGCTACAACGGAAGCTGGTCCTCGAGCGGGTCACGCGGTGACGGCGACCTGAACGACGGTGTGCACTACACCCAACAGGACGGTGCATCGGCGACGATCACCTTCACCGGCACCGGAATCAGCTTCCTGACCGAGACGAACTCCGATGAGGGACAGGTCGGCGTCACTCTCGACGGCGTCACGAAGCCTGCCGTCAACGCGAACACGCCGAGCCGTCAGGTCCAGCAACAGGTGTACTCGGTGACGGGACTGGCCGCCGGCTCGCACACGTTGACTGTGAGCAAGCTCGGCGGCACGTACTTCCTGGTCGACGGGTTTCAGCTGAGCAGCTGAAGGTCTACCGCATTCGCCATGGCCTGCATGCCGGCCGCGTTCGGGTGGAGATGATCACCCGAGTCGTAGCTGGGGTTCAGCGCCGCCGGGTTGGACGGGTCTTGCATCACCTTGTCGAAGTCGACGACGCCGTCGAACGCTCCGCTGGTGCGGATCCAGTCGTTGGCGGCCTGCCGGATCGCCTCGGCCGAGGCGCTGTAGTAGCCGTTGCCGAGATCCGGGAGCATCGTGGCCCCGATGATCCGGACGCCGGCCGCGTGCGCCTGAGCGATGAGGTTGCGGTAGCCGTCGGTGAGGTCTTGCACGGTGAGCGGCGCCCCGTTCGGCCCGGCGTTGTTGCCGATGTCGTTGATGCCCTCGAGCAGGATCACGTCGCGCACGCCCGGCTGGCTGAGCGCGTCGTGGTTGAACCGCTTGATGGCACTGACACCCTGCCAGATGTTGGGTACGTCGGTGAGCACTCGGTTGCCACCGATGCCGGCGTTGACCACCCCGAGCGGCTGGGCGCCGGCGAGCCGGCGCGCCAGGTCGTCGGGCCACGTGGCGTACGCGCCGGTTGGCGTGTTGTAGCCGTCGGTGATGGAGTCGCCGAAGGTGACGACGGTCCCGGCTGCCTTCGGGGACATCACATCGACACCGGACAGGTAATACCAGGACGTCGTCGCGGTAGTGAAGTTGCCGTCGCCGTCGTCACGGGTGTGGTTGCCCGGTACGGAAAGGTATGTCGTGTCGAACGCGTCCGAGTGCCACGTTGCCGACGTGGTCGCCTGCGGAAGGTCGACACTGACCAACAGGTTCCTATCGGCGCCGACGGTCATGGCTATCGGGTCGCTGAGCACCTCTGCGCCGGTCGGGATGTTGACGGCCTTGGCGTGGGAGAACGTCACTGTGTGATGGGTACCGGCCACCGCGGTCGCCATGGTGGCCTGCTCGGCGACGTCGACCGCGCCGACCGCGAGCGGCGTCGTGCTGCGCTGATTGGACAACCTGATCCGTACCGAATTGCCGCCGATGGTGGTGTGCACCACCATCCGAATGGTCTGGTTGTTGAAGTTGGGGCCGCCGATGGTCATGCTTGGCCCCCAGGTGGCATAGCGGTGCGCCGAACCGGGCGCAGCTGCAGCTGGAGTTGCGCAGACGGCCGAGGTCGTGATCACCACAACCACGGAGATCAACAGGGTTCTGCTTAGCTTTCTCGTTGCAGTCATAGATTCTCCACTCGTCGGTTCGGATCACTGAACATCGACTGGCCCTACCGCATCGACATCACTCGGTCAGCGTGCTGCGGAGCCATTCCTCGACGCCGGCGATGTGCACGGTTGCCCAGGTGCTGGCCATCTCGGGATCGTGGCGGGCGATCGCGTTGAAGATCGATCGGTGCTCGTCCAGAGTGCGTTGCAGCGCGCCCTCCTGTGTCATCCCGCGCCAGATCCGCGCCCGCTGGGTGGGCCCGGACAGGGACTCGATCAACGACGCCAGCACGCTGTTGCCACCGGCGACGGCGATGGCCCGGTGGAACTCCATGTCTGCCTTGACGAGGTCCTCGACCGGCGACTCGGCGGTGGCCCGGCTGAGCACCTCCTCGAGGTCGGCGATCGCCTCGGCCGTGACCCGCACGGCTGCCCGCGCGCTCGCCGCCGGCTCGAGGATGCGCCGGACCTCCAGCAGCTCCAGCACCGACGCGTCGCGATGGAACTCGACGATGAAGTTCAGCGCATCGAGCAGCGAATCCGCGGCCAGGCTGGACACGTAGGTGCCATCACCCTGACGGACGTCGAGAATTCGCACGAGCGACAGCGCGCGCACCGCCTCCCGCAACGAACTGCGTGACAGACCGAGGCTCGTGGCGAGGTCGGCCTCGCGCGGGAGGCGCTCGCCGGGGCGCAGTTCGCCGGAGACGATCATGGCTTTCAGCTTCTCGATGGCCTCGTCTGTGACAGCCATAAACCCTCCGATTCATCGGACCTGTGATGGTCAGTATGCCCAACAATCTCCACAACTGCGAGATGTCAGCACTAGACATCGGATGTTTCCGGGTGGTAAACATCCGACCTAAGCGCTGAACCTACCGCTGGACGGTCTGCCAGATCGAGCCCCACGCTTTGGAGTTGAAACTCGTGAGTATCCGGATCGCATCGTTCGAACTGGTCGATTTGCGGTTTCCCACCTCCGCAGACCTGTCCGGCTCCGATGCGATGAACGCCGACCCGGACTACTCGGCGGCCTATGTCGTCATCCGCAGCGGGGACGGCGCCGAGGGGCACGGCTTCGTCTTCACGATCGGCCGCGGCAACGATGTCGTGTTGAGCGCGATCCATGCGCTCGAGCATCTCGTCCTCGGACTTGACCTCGACGAGACGTTCGCCGACATGGGCGCCTTCTATCGGCGTCTGGTCCACGACAGCCACCTGCGCTGGCTCGGCCCGGAGAAGGGCGTCATGCACATGGCGATCGGCGCCGTCGTGAACGCCGTCTGGGATCTGTACGCCAAGCGTGAGGGCAAGCCGCTGTGGAAGGTGCTCGCGGACTTCACGCCCGAGCAGATCGTCGACCTCATCGACTTTCGCTACCTATCGGACGCGCTCACCCGCGACGACGCCCTGGCGATCCTGACTGCGGCCGTCGATGGCAAGCAGGAGCGCGAGCAGCAGTTGCTCGACAAGGGCTACCCGGGCTACACCACTTCGGCCGGCTGGCTGGGCTACAGCGACGAGAAGGTCGCTCGGCTGGTCGGGGAGGCCATCGCCGATGGCTTCACCCACCTCAAGATCAAGGTCGGAGCGGACCCGGCCGACGACGTGCATCGCGTCCGGATGGTCCGCGAGCTCGCCGGCCCGGACGTCCTGATCTCGGTCGACGCCAACCAACGCTGGGATGTGGCAGAGGCGATCGAGAACGTCCGCAGGCTGGCCGACGCCGACCTCTACTGGGTTGAGGAGCCGACGAGCCCGGACGACGTCATCGGCCATCGCGCCATTGCCGAGGCGATCCACCCGATCCGGGTGGCCACCGGCGAGCACGTCGCCAACCGGGTGGTCTTCAAGCAGTTGATGGCCACCGGGGCAATCGACATCTGCCAGATCGACGCCTGCCGCGTGGCCGGGGTCAACGAGAACATCGCGATCCTGCTGCTCGCCGCCAAGTTCGGCGTCCCGGTGTGCCCGCACGCCGGCGGTGTCGGCTTGTGCGAGGTCGTGCAGCACCTGTCGATGTTCGACTTCCTCGCCATCAGCGGCAGCACCGAGGGCCGCTGGATCGAGTACGTCGACCACCTGCACGAGCACTTCGCCGACCCGGTACACATCCGGGGCGGCCACTACATGCCTCCGAGGAAGCCCGGCAGCGGCGCGGAGATCGTGCCCAGCACGCGCGCCGCCTACCGCTTCCCCGACGGCCCCATCTGGACCGAACCGCGGTAACCACACCGCACCCCACCATCCCGGCCATCCGGCCAACACATGAGGAGACATCGTGAGACGGAACAAGGCTCTCCACCTCTCGATCGCGCTCGCGGCAACATGCGCGCTCGCGGCCGGGTGCAGCTCCAGCAGCGGCGGCTCCTCGAACGGCAAGTCGTTGGTCGGGGTCGACTACCCGCGGTCGGACTCCGACTTCTGGAACGCCTACATCAAGTACGTGCCGCAGATGGCCAGCCAGCTCGGCCTCGACCTCAAGACCACCAACTCCCAGAACGACATCAGCAAGCTGCAGTCGAACACGCAGACCCTGCTGTCGGAGGGCGTCAAGGGCGTGGTCATCGCGCCGCAGGACACCGCAGCCGTGCTGCCGACCCTGCAACGCCTCGCTGCCAAGAAGATCCCCGTTGTCTCGGTTGACACCCGGCCCGACAGCGGCAAGGTCTACATGGTGGTCCGCGCGGACAACATTGCGTACGGGCAGAAGGCGTGCAAGTACATCGGCGACACGCTCAAGGGCAAGGGCAACGTAGTGATGTTCGAGGGCGACCTGGCCTCGATCAACGGCCGCGACCGCTCGACGGCGTTCAACAGCTGCATGAAGAGCACCTACCCCGGCATGCGCGTCTTCTCCGAGCCGACGAAGTGGGACCCGCCCACCGCCGTCACCCAGCTGCAGTCGGTGCTCGCCGGCAACACGGTGAACGCCATCTACATGGAGGCAAGCATCTACCTGCCGTCGACGCTGCAGGTGCTCAAGCAGAAGGGGCTGCTCAAGCCGCGCGGCCAGGCGGGGCACATCGTGATCGTGTCCAACGACGGCGTGCCGTCGGAGTACAAGGCGATCAAGGACGGGCAGATGGACGCGACCGTCTCGCAACCCGCCGACGCGTACGCCAAGGTGTCGTTGCAGTACATCAAGGACGCCATCGCGGGCAAGACGCAGAAGCCCGGCCCCGACGGCCACGGCGGCACGATCGTCGACGTGGGCCACGGCATGCTCGAGGACCAACTGCCCGCGCCCCTGGTCACGATCGACGGTGCGTTCCCCGGTTCGTCCAAGGTCGACGACCCAGCGCTGTGGGGCAACCAGACCAGCTGACCCGGACGGCCGACAGGAAGAGGATCGATGTCGCTCCCGACTGCAGCCTCGACGACCGGTGGGACCTCGCGTCCGCCGGTCGTCGAGGCGGCCGGTATCACCAAACGGTTCGGTGCAACCACGGCGCTCGACGGCGTCGGGCTGCGCGTCGAGCCGGGCACGATCCACGCGCTGGTCGGCCGCAACGGCGCAGGAAAGTCCACCCTGGTGTCGATCCTCACCGGGCTGCAGGAGCCCGACGCCGGATCGGTCGAGTTCAGCGGGCAGCCGGCACCGCCATTGGCTGACCGCACTGCGTGGCGCTCGATCGTCGCGTGCGTCTACCAAAAGTCGACGATCTTCCCCGGCCTGTCGGTGGCCGAGAACCTGTATGTCAACAGCCAGGCGCCCGGCAGGCACCTGATCCGCTGGCGCGACCTGCGGGCGAAGTCGGCCGAGTTGCTGGCGACGTGGGACGTCGACGTGGACGTGCGGATCCGCGCCGAAGCGCTGACCGTCGAGCAACGGCAGCTGGTCGAGATCGCCCGCTCGCTGTCGAAGGGTGCCCGATTCATCATCCTGGACGAGCCGACAGCCCGGTTGGACGCGGCCGCCGTCGAGCGACTGTTCGCGCGCATCCGCGCCCTACAGCAGCAGGGGGTGACGTTCCTTTACATCAGCCACCACCTGCACGAGATCTTCGAGCTGTGCCAGGACGTCACCGTCTATCGCGACGCCCGGCACATCGTCACCGCGCCGATCGCCGAGCTCCCGCACGCAGAACTCGTCGCCGCGATGACCGGGGAGAAGGCGGCAGAGGCGACCGATCCGCGCCCACCGGCGCCCGGCCGCGAAGCGCCGGTGCTGTCCGTCGCGAACCTCACCGTGGCCGGCGCGTGTGCGGACGTCTCGTTCGAAGTGCGGCCCGGCGAGATCGTCGGCCTGGCCGGTGCGGGTGGCAGCGGCAAGTTCGCCGTCGCCAACGCGATCGTCGGGTCGAGGCGGCCGGACGGCGGCACGGTGCAGATCGCCGGCGAGCGCCCGCGCCGACGTGCGGACGTGGCATACCGGTTGAAGGCAGGCGTCGGATTCGTGCCCGAGGATCGGCACCGCGAGGGGTTCATCCCTGACTTGTCGGTGGCGGAGAACGTCACGATGACGGTGCCGCAGCGGCTCGAGCGCAACGGTGTGCTCAGCACCCGGCGCCGCAACGAGGTGGCCTGGCAGGCGATCGAACGGCTTGACATCGTGCCGCGCCGTCCGGAGCAGGCCGTCGCCGACCTGTCGGGTGGCAACCAGCAGAAGGTCGTAATGGCCCGCGCGCTCGCCAACGAGCCACGACTGCTCGTCCTGATGGCGCCCACCGCCGGTGTCGACATCAAGTCCAAGCAGACGCTCATGAACGCCGCCGCGGAGGCCGCCCGGGCACACACCGGCGTGCTCGTCGTCAGCGACGACCTCGACGACCTGAGGTACTGCCACCGTGTCGTGATCATGTTCCGTGGCCACGTGACCGGCGAACTCAAGGGCGAGTGGGAAGACCAGCAGCTCGTCGCCGCGATGGAAGGAATCGAGCTCACGTCATGACCGACACCCTCACCACGAAGCCTGACGGCACGACCGACGCCGCACGGCCCGGATCACGCGGCGTCACGATCACGCTCGCGCGGCTGCGCGACTTCGCGCTGGTACCGCCGATCATCGCGATCATCGTGCTGGGCAGCATCCTGTATCCCGCGTTCCGCACGCAGGCCACGTTCACCGACCTGCTCTCGACGATGGCGTGGATCGCGCTGCTCGTGGTGGCGGAATCGCTGATCCTGATCACCGGCAGGATGGACCTGTCGCTGGAGTCCACCGTCGGGCTCGCGCCAGGCATTGCCGCCTGGTTGACGCTGCCCACTGGGATCAACCACGGCCTGCACCTGGTGCCCGGGTTCTGGGCCGTACCGATCGCGTTGGCCGTGGGCGCGCTGGTCGGGTTGATCAACGGGTTCCTGATCGTGCGGCTGCGGATCAACGCGTTCATCGTCACCCTCGGCATGCTGATCACCCTTCGCGGCGTGCTCACCGGCATTTCGCACGGGCAGACGTTCTTCGGGCTGTCCGGTTCGCAGATGTACCTCGGCAGCGCCAGCTGGTTCGGCCTGCCCGCCTCGATCTGGGTTGTCTTGATCATCTTCGCGGTCGGGATCTTCGTACTCGCCAAGACCCGGGTCGGCCGCTCGCTCTATGCGATCGGCGGCAACGTCGACGCGGCCCGGGCAGCCGGCATCCGCACCGACCGTGTGGTGTGGACCGTCCTGATCATCGCCGGGCTGCTCGCCGCGCTGGCCGGCATCATCGAGTCGGGAAATCTCGCGTCTGTGACGTCCAACCTCGGCAGCGGCCGGATCTTCGATGTGTTCGCGGCGGCGGTCATCGGCGGCGTCAGCCTCAACGGCGGGAAAGGCAGCCTGTTCGGCGCATTCACCGGCGTGTTGCTGCTCAACCTGATCTTCAAGGTGCTGACGTTCGCGGGGGTCCCGAACCAGTGGTTCGACTTCCTCAACGGCGCAGTCATCCTCGTCGTGTTGATGGGCCAGCGCATCGTCGGTGGGCGCACAGACGTGTAGTTGTTCGACAGCCTCGGCCAGCCGACGAAGCAGAGCGTGGCGATGGCGGCGTGGATGCGCTCTCGGTTTCGAAGCTGCATCGGCGAAGGCGCTAGCGCAATGCCCGCAGCACGATGTCCCGCACGACCCCTGGGTTCTCGAGGGCGTAAGCAGCCTCGTGCAAGACCCCGTAGGCGCTCTGGAGCGAATCGGGCTCCAGGGCTGCTGCCAGGGCGGCGGCTGCCCGAGCCCGAGCGAACGCGGCGTAGAACTCGGCTCCGACGTCCTCGCCTTGCTCCAGGCGATGCTGCAGGTCGAACGCAATGACGTCGAACTGCTCGGCGAGCGCGATGATCTCGTCGCGCGCCTCACCTCCGGTTTGCCCGTTGCAAAGTTCAGCGAATGCGTCGTGCAGTCGCGCATCGGACAGGCCGGGGCGGGCCAGAGCCACACCGACGACCGCAATTACCGCACGCCGACGCGCGACGCCGCTGGCCTCGGCCAGGGGCCTGAGCAGGTCTGGCAGGACGCGTCCGAGGGCCGCAGCCGTCATCAGGTATCCGAGCCGGACCGACGCTGGACTCTGAGGCGCATCCACAAGCGGTACCCCAAGTCCATCGGGATGTGCAACGTTCGGTTCGGCACGATCTGGCGCAGCCGGCGGGGCCAAGCAGTCGGG
>JAOPWD010000076.1 GCA_025965875.1 Pseudonocardiales bacterium | reverse complement strand
GATCTTGCCCGCCTGCTCGTCCACCCAGTAGCGCAGGTAGTTGACGCCGTGCGGCCCTTGGGTGGCGAGATCGGCCTGGTGAGCACCGGCGACGTCAGCCGCCGACACTCCTCCCTTGATGTTGTGCACGTCCATGAACAGTGACATTTCCGTTGCTCCCTATCTGTTGTGAGTCCGACGCCTGTCGTCGAGATCTCCGTGCTGAACACAGGCAACAAAAGCCCGTGTTTGACGCTGCGTTTGACAGTTGGAATTGTTCGGCCGAGGCGTCAGACCGGTGGCGCGAAGAACTCGAGCGCGATGCCGTCCGGGTCGCGGAACGAGACCCCGGAGCCGTAATGGGCGTCCACGATTCCGCCGTGCATGATGCCGAGCATGTGCAGGCGACCGGCCCAGGTCTGCAGTTCGCTGCGGTCGCGGCAGGTGAACGAGACATGGTCCAGCCCCACCAGGCGCTCGTCGAACCTGCCGCCTGTGCCGTGGCCGTGCGTGTGCAGGCCGAAGAGTTGGCCCCCGCCGATCGCGAACACGGTGTGGTGAAAGCCGCCAGTGTTTTCGTCCTCGTCGAGAACCGGCACGGTGTCGAAGAGCGCGCTGTACCAGCGGGTGCTGCGCTCGAGGTCACTGACCGTCACGGCGACGTGGTTGATGCCGGGGAACTGACGGACGGTGGCCACGGTGTTCGTGTCCACGTTCTTGCCGGTGGTCGTGATGCGCTCCGATGTCGTCATTGCTGACCGGTCCCGACGTCGATGATGTGCTGCGTCTTCATGTCGTCTCTTCCCTGTTGTGCCGGCCGGCTGCCGACTCCTGGGGCTTCTACGGCCCCGGTTCATTACACGGTTCTGGCAATACGCACAGGTGTGAGACTCGCCCCACGCCGGGAACCGAAGGTGGCCCACGTACGTACCTGGGAACGAGCAGTACAGATCTTGTACTAGGGCGGGACCGGTGCGTGAGGCGAGACTCAGCCGTGACAAACCCGACCGGCGCGCGGCGCACGCATGACCACAAGGCCGTCTCGTCGGACATGCCCTGCTCACGAAGGAGAACTCCGATGACCGCCGACCACGCCACGACGATCGCCAACGCAGTGGACAAACTCAATGCCGGAGACGTCGACGGCTACATCACCGGGCTCTACGCACCCGACAGCAAATTCCACGGCTTTCCCGATGCATTTTCGCCGGACCGTGACGGCATCGCCGATTTCTTCCGGACATTGATCGCGGCTGTGCCTGACGCCCGGATCACCGCGAAGGATCTGCTCGTCGACGGCGATCGCGTCGCCATCCGGTTCAGCCTCACCGGCACCCACCGGGGCGAGTTGTTCGGGGCCGCTGGCACAGATCGCTATTTGGACGTCGAGGGAATCACCGTGCTGCGCTTCGTGGACGGTCTCGTCGCCGAGCGCTGGAACCGGCTCGACGACGTCGCACTGCTCACGCAGCTCGGCGTGCTCCCGGCAGGCGCGGTGGCCTGACGTCTGCTTGATCGGACAGGGACGGCCTGATCGGTGATGATGGGCGGGCACCAGCCAATGCCTCGCTCGCAACCACCGATCAGGAGCAGACATGTCGACGGAAGCCAACAAGGAGCTCGTGCAGCGTCTCTTCAAGGACATCGACGCATTGAGTCCGACGCTGCACCACGACTACTTCGACGCCGGCTATGTGGATCACACCCCGTTGCCGATCCCGGATCTTCCTGCTGGCCTGGACGGTGCCAGGCAGATCTACGCGATCAACCAGCAGGCGTTCTCCGACCCATGGCACACGATCGAGGGCCAGGTCGCCGAAGGTGACGTCGTGGTCACCTGGCTCACCGCGGGAGGTCGGCACACCGGTGAGCTGCTCGGCGTCCCCGCCACGGGCAGGGATGTGTCAATGCACGGAGTCACGATCTTCCGGGTCGTCGACGGGAAGATCACCAGCCGGTGGGGCGTGAGCGACCTGTTGAGCATGTTCGTCCAGCTCGGCACGATCCCACCGCCCGGGGGCTGACGCCGCGGTTAGCCGCCCTGCGCTGCCGTGGACACCTCTTGCCATTCGCGCCAGGTCGCCAACCGGGACTCGTAGTCCCGCTCAGCAATGCCGAGCGGTCCGTCCCCGAGGAAGATCCGCAGCGGAGGCTCGTCGGAGTCGACGACCGCCAACACCGCCACACTGCTCGCCGCGGGGTCACCGGGTTTCGCATTGCGCGTCGCGCGCCACTGGTTGGACTGCTCCCGGACTCCGTCGTAATCGGGCAGCGCGTTCGCGCGCCGTGCGGACGGGCCAGCCCAGTCGGTTGAGAAGCCACCCGGCTCGATCAGCGTCACCTTCACGCCGAAAGCGGCTACCTCCTGAGCCAGGGCTTGGCTGATGCCCTCCAGCGCCCACTTCGAGGCGTGGTACATGCCGACGTTCGGGAAGGCGGAGATGCCGCCGATGGAGGACACCTGCAGGATGCGCCCCGAGCCCTGCTGGCGCAGGAAGGGCAGCGCGGCCTGCGTCACCCACAGCGCGCCGAACAGATTCGTCTCGATCTGGTCCCGGGCGTCACTCTCGCTCAACTCTTCGACCATGCCGAACTGTCCGTAGCCGGCGTTGTTCACGACCACGTCGAGCCGCCCGAAGTGCGCGTGCGCCTGCGCCACGGCGGCGAAGTCCGCTTCGCGATCGGTCACGTCGAGGCGCAACGGAAGCAACCGCTCGCCGTACTTTTCTACGAGGTCGTCGAGACTGCCTGTGTCGCGCGCCGTCGCGGCGACCGAGTCACCGCGCTCGAGCGCCGCGATCGTCCATTCGCGCCCGAAGCCGCGCGACGCGCCGGTGATGAACCAGGTCTTGGTGTCCATACAATCCTGCTTACCCGCTCGGCAGAGTCGGCTGCCACCGGAGAAATACTTCCCACAAATCACCCGGTGCCGGAATAGCGACACCGCCCACAGCAACTACTTGGCGATCTCCCAGATGTGACCGCCGGGATCGACGAAGCTGGCGGTGCGGATCCCCCAGGGCCGATCCATCGGTCCGTTCAGCAGTTTCACGCCGCGTTTCGTCAGCTCTGCGCACCTTGCGTCGACGTCGTCCACCTCGATGGTGAACTGACAGCGCGATCCTGCTTCTCGGGCCGCGACCACGGCGGGATCGATGAGTTCCGGCGCTGCTGTCGCCACGAGCAGGTTGATCATCGTGTTGCCGAAGTTGAACACGGCGGAGCTGTCGTCCTCGAACACTATGGCTAGGCCGAACACCTCCTGGTAGAACTCCTTCGCCGCTGCCAGGTCCTCGACGAACAACGTGATGGCACCGATACCGCCCGGCCAGGAACTCATCTAGGCACCTCGTCTTCTCGCACTGACAGAGGTCTCTGATTGTGCACTCAAAGGGTGACCACCGGGCACTGGTCAAGACAGCCCAGCGCCCAAGGTAGCTGCGCGGACGACGACGACAGGACACTTGCCGTGGCGCACGCAGTACTCGGCGACCGAGCCGAGCAGCATGCCGGGGAAGGCTGCCCGTCCACGCGCGCCAACGACGAGCAACGATGCATCCTGCGCCTGACTGAGCAGCGCCGGACCAGCCGGACCCTCGATGACATGTTCAGTCACGGCAACATCCGGGCGGTCCGCCAGGGCTGTCGATACCACCTCATGCAGGGTCTGCGCCGTATCGGCAGCCAGGTCGACGCCGGGCGGAATCCGGTTCACGTAGTTGGGCCACCGCCAACTGGCCACGGCACGCAGCGGCGCGCCGGTCAGCTTGGCCTGCGCCCCGGCCCAGCGCACCGCGTCCGCGCTCGAGTCCGAGCCGTCGACGCCGACGACAATCGCCGGAGTGGCTCTGCTCGAGCTAGTCATGGCTCGGCTCCGTGTCGTCGTCCTCGTCGGGCGCAGCCAACTTCAACGGATTCACCCGCCACCACAACAGGAACAGCAGCCCCAGAACGAGCATCCCGATTCCCAACCACAGGTTGATGTTGATGTCGCTGGCCTTCTTGCGCTGTGCGTCGGATGTGAAAAAGCCCGCGACCACGAGCATGATGCCGTACAGCGTGAAGAGGGCGCCGATGAGAACCCGAATGTCGAACAGTCTCGCCGCGGCCGACTTCGTCTCGCCGTTCGGGGGATTTGTCTTGTCAGACATGGTCAACCTCCTAGGCGAAGATCACGGACAGGACGACGACGATCCCGAGCGACGTCGCGCCGAGGATCTTGGGCGAGGCCCACCAGGCCGGCTTGGGCGCCTTGGCAGGATCCGGGGCGTCGGGATTCTTGATTCCCCAGACCAGCCCGCGCAGTTCGGACTCCGGTTTCGGCTTCGTGACCAGCGTGACCGCCACCGTGACGACGACATCAGCAACGAACGCCACGATCGCGCCGTAGAAATTGAGCATCTGCGCGTTGATCGTGGTGTGCGCTGGGTCGAAGGCGCCGCCCGGGTAGAAGTAGGCAATGTGGTACCCGGCGAAGTGCATCACGCCAGCGCCGAGCGTGCCCGCCACCAGCCCGGCTAGGCCGGCCCACGGGGTCGTGCGCTTCCAGAACATCGCGATGATGAACGTCGCGAACAGCGGCGCATTGAAATAGGAGAACAGCAACTGGATGTAGTTCATGATGTTGCTGTAGCCCGAGGCGATGAACGCCGTGAAGATGCCGATCACAATGCCGACGACCGTGATGACCCGGCCCACCTTGAGGTAATACCGGTCCCGTCGACCCTTCACGACATAGGTCTGCCAGATGTCGTAGGTGAACACGGTATTGAACGAACTGACATTGGCTGCCATACCAGCCATGAACGCCGCGAGGAGTCCCGCCAACGCGACGCCCAGGGTGCCGTTCGGCAGGAACCTGTTCATCAGCAGCGGAATGGCGTCGTTGTAGGTGAGGTCCTTCGTCTGGCCCAGTTTGGGAATCAACACCAGGGCAATCAGGCCGGGGATGATCGTCAGCGCCGGGATGAAGATCTTCGGGAACGAGCCGATCAACGGCGTCCGCTGTGCTGCCGACAGGTCCTTGGCCGACAGCGCCCGCTGCACCTCGGCAAAGTTCGTCGTCCAGTACCCGAACGACAGGACGAAGCCAAGCCCCATCACGATGCCGATCCAGTCGCCGAGCGGATTGGTCCAATGACCGACGTTCGTGCCGCCCCAGGTCGAGAAGGAGTTCGGCCCGAGCGCGGTATGCGTGACCTTCTCCTTCAGGCCGCTGTAACCACCGACGTCATGCAGGCCGATGACCACCAGCGGTACCAGGCCGGCCACGATGACGAAGAACTGCAGGACCTCGTTGTAGATCGCTCCGGACAGACCGCCCAGCGTGATGTAAACGAGCACGAACACCGCAGAGATCACGATCGACAGCCAGATCGGCCAGCCGATCAACGCGTTGATCACCAGCGCCAGGGCGTAGAGGTTGACGCCTGCCGTGAGCACGGCGGCGACCGCGAACGACACCGCATTGAACAGGTGAGTGGCCGGGTTGAACCGGCGTAGCAGGAACTCGGGGACGCTGCGGACCTTGGACCCGTAGTAGAACGGCATCATCACGATGCCGAGGAACACCATCGCGGGCACCGCACCGACCCAGTAGAAGTGCAGCGTCGACATCCCGTACTGGGCGCCGTTGGCGGCCATGCCGAGGATCTCGATGGCGCCGAGGTTGGCCGAGATGAACGCCAACCCGGTCACCCAGGCCGGCAACGATCGGCCGGAGAGCAGGAAGTCCTCGCTGGTCGCGATGGCTCGTCTGGCCATCACTCCGATCGCTACAACTAACGCGAAATAGATCCCGAGGATCAGGTAGTCGAAGAAGTTGACGTCCAGTCTGAGCACTACGACCAGCCTCCATGCTGCGCCAGCGCGTTGGGGTTACTTCGACTTTCGTGTGAAGTGCTTCCCAGATGAGCGCTCGGCTAACCGGTTTGGGCGGTTTTGAACCGCGCGACCGATCCCGATTCAGACGTCGTGCCTGTCGAGCTACGCAGCTGTACGGTCGTGAGAGGTGGCGCTTGCGACGGGCGGGTGCCGAGCGTTCCGTAGGCCGCCTGCAGGTAAGGCGTTAGTAAGGTGCTGGACGGGCCGAGCGGTTCTCGCGGACGGGCGGTGTGTATCCCCAGCGCTCGGCGGCCAGCCCAAGTGTGGCAAGCGTTATGTAGACGGTCTCGGTGATCTCTTCGACGATGGACTTGGCGTGCTTGATCGCCCCCCGGTACGGATCGGCGACGTCGTCCTCCTCCGGTTTGACGGGCTTCGCGTGGCCGCGACGTGCGCCGGCAGCGGCGACGATGGCTCGCGGCTCAGCTGCAGGGACGTCGCCGACCAGCCGGGCGAATTCCTTCATGGTGAACGTCCGCTTGTAGACGCTCGGCAGGGCGGTCATCACCACGTCGCGGTGCTCGCGTGCCGCGGTCAGGATCAAGTCGGAGTACGCCGCCATCCATGGCTCGAACTGCCTCGCCCGGTGCTGAGTGGGGTCGATGCCCAGCTGGCCCAGCGCCGCCGCCGACGAATGGTCGATGCCGTGACCGACGAGCGCCTTCGTGCCGGCGCTGGACACCGTGACGTCACCCTGCGGATCGGCCCACCCGCGAAAGAGCAGCTCGGCCATGGGGGAGCGACATAGGTTGCCTGTGCAGACATACAGGACGGTGAACGACACCCATACAGTCTCTATTATCTCGGGCAACCCTCCGCGCAGGGTCCCGCCATGTGAATGTTTTCCCAGGATCGCAACCTGGATGATGTTCGGTCGTTTGTTCACCTATGCGCGTCAACCTTCACGATTTCAGCGGCCACCCGTTCCAGGCCGAGCTGTCGCGGCACCTTGCCGCGCAGGGCCACGACGTGCTGCACGGATTCAGTGAGCAATACATCACCGGGCACGGGCGGCTCGCGGTGGAAGCCGGCGATCCCGCCTCGCTGCGCTTCGAGGGTCTGTCGGCCGGAGTGCCGATGATCAAGTACTCACCCGTCGGCCGGGCCCGCTTCGAGTTCGCCTACGCCAACGCGTGGCGTCGTGAACTCGAGCGCGAGCACTTCGACGTCGTGGTCGCGTGCAACGTCCCGCTGTTCGCCATGGCGAAGATGCGTCGGTACTTCGCCGCCCGCCACCAGCCGTGGGTGTTCTGGCACCAGGACATCTACAGCGCAGGCATGGCCGCAGAGGCGTCGCGCCAGCTACCAAAACCGGCCGCCGTGGCCGCCGCCCGCGTCTTCGCACGAGCAGAGACCGCGCTGGTCCGTGACGCCCAGGCCGTCGTCGCGATCGGGCCGGCCTTCGTCGATCAGTACCGCCGGTGGGGAGTGCGCAGCGATCACGTCAGCGTCATCCCGAACTGGGCGCCCCTCGACGAACTCATGCCCGGTAACCGCAACAACGCGTGGGCTGTCCGTCAAGGCCTGCCGCAAGAGCCCCTGCGGCTGATGTACGCGGGCACGCTGGGGCGCAAGCACAACCCGCTCCTGCTCCTCGAGCTCCTCGACGGCTGCCGCGACCGCGGCATCGACGCCACGCTGGTTCTCGTCTCCGAAGGCGTAGGCGCCGACGACCTGGCCGTTGCCGCCCGGGGTCGCGCCGACGTCCGGATCATGGGATACCAGCCGGCCGAGGACCTCAGCGACATGCTGGCGAGCGCCGACGTCCTCGTGGCCCTCCTCGAACCCG
>JAOPWD010000033.1 GCA_025965875.1 Pseudonocardiales bacterium | reverse complement strand
ACGGAGGTGCGGCGGGCCGCTCCTGCTACATCGGCAGCAGCTGGAAGATCTCCACCGCGCACTTCCCGTCACTGTCGGACAGGAACGGGAGGCCGTCAGTGCACGCCTTCGCCGCAGCGAGATTGTCGGCCTCGACGATCGAATAGCCGATCAGGTCGCCGGCTGCACCTTCAGTGCCGTCATCGCGAACGGACACGCTCGTCCCGAACGGGCTGCCGACCTCGACGAGCGCCGCGCCGACCTTCTCCGTCCAGGCGGCAAACGCGGCCATCCGCTCGGCGCCCTGCTCCGGCGTGATGTCGGACATCGGAGTGTCCTGGCCACGGTAGAGGTAGATGAACTTCGCCATGTCGATCGTCCTTTCGAGAACCGGCGTGCCCTGTGCGCGCCTTCAGGTTGTTGACGAACGGCATCGGCACAGACGGACAAATCCCTGGCCGCAACCGGAGGTGAGGACGAGGAGGACGTGGCGGTGGCGACCAGGTCGTGGACGGCCTCGCGTGGGGCGTCGATGCTGATGCGGTGCAGAATGTCGGGCATTGTCGTGTCCTTTCGCTGGGTTACGCGACGACGAGGGTGTCGGCCGCGGTGGTGTCGGCGTGAGTACGCGGCGTGCGTGGGCTGATGGCAAATGAGGTCAGTGCGGCGAGTAGGGCGAAGATGACGCAGCACCACAGCGCGGGCCGGAACCCGGCGGTCACCGCGGTCGGGTTGGTGAGGTTGCCGTGGGCGGAGAAGACGGCGCTGGCGATCGCGATCGCGAAGACAGCACCGAAGCGTTGGGCCATGTAGCTGATCCCGGAGGCCTTGCCCATCTCGGACTCAGCGACGGAGTTGAGGACGGCAGTGGGCACGGTCGGCAGCGCCATCGAGACACCGATACCGGCCACGAGCAGCGCTGTGACCAATTCGATCCAGCTGGTGTGCAGCGACCCGCGTGCCGCGACCCAGGCGAAGCCAAGTGCCTGCAACGCGAGACCACTCACCATGATCGGGCGCCGTCCGATCCTGTCGGAGAGCGCGCCGGCCAGCGGCGAGACGACCATCGGTGTCCCGAAGAACGGCAGCAGCCGAAGCCCAGTCGAGACGGGTGAGTACCCGCGGGCGAACTGGAACTCCTGCGTGATCAGGAATGCCGCGGCGAAGGTAGCCCCCGACATGAGGAACATCGTTACGTTCCCGACAGCAAAGGCCCGGTTGCGAAACAACCTCATCGGCACCATCGGCTCGCGCACTCGCCGCTCCCACCTGACGAACGCCACCAACAGCACGCAGCCGACCAACAGCGTGCTCACAATCTCCGGGCTCCACCAACCGACGTCGTTGGCCCGAACCAGAGCCCAGACCAGGCTGACGACACCGGCGGTGACGAGGGAGACGCCCGGCAGGTCGAGGCGCTCCGGCGCGCCGTGGCTTTCGGGCAGTAGGCGCACGGCGAACGCTACGGCGACAATTCCGATCGGGACGTTGAGCCAGAAGATCCAGTGCCAGTTGAGTCCCTCGGTGACGGCGCCTCCGACGACAGGACCGGACGCGACGGCCAACCCCGCGAGTCCGCCGTAGATGCCGACGATCAGCCCGCGCCGCTGCGGAGGGAACGCTGTCGTGAGGATCGTCAGGCTCAGCGGCAGCACCGCCGCTGCACCAAGCCCTTGAACGGTGCGTGCCACGGTCAGCTCGGCGGTGCCGGGAGCGACTGCGCATGCAGCCGAGGACAGCGTGAACAGGGTCAAGCCCAGGTTGAAAACCCGTCGTCGTCCGAACCGATCACCGAGCGCTGCCGCGGTCAGGATCCCGGCTGCGAACGCGATGCCGTAGGAATTCACAGTCCACTGAAGCGAAGCCAGGTTTGCGTGCAGGTCACGTTGCATCCGAGGCAGCGCGGTGAACAACGCACCTGTATCGAGGATGACCATGAAGTACGCAGTCGAGGTCAGGACCAGCACCCAACGTGGCTGAGTGGCTGGCGCCATGGGCGGGGATTGCGTGTTCGTCATCGATTCCTCCAGCAGGTCGCCGCCCTCGTGGGGCGGATCTGCCGTAGTGACGAACAGCCCTGCCCGGCACGGACAACCACGGACAAGGATTTCCTCCCCCGAAACTTCTTCGTTCGGCGATGTCCGTCGGCGCCGGCGTCGTTCGTCAGATACTCGAACTGGTACCGATCAGTGACTGGAGGGGTTATGCAGTACGCATTACTTGCCTACGGAGGAGAGCGGACCGATTCGGGCCCGGTGGACGGGGTGATTGCGGACGTGCTCGCGAGGCCGTATGTGACCGGATGGGCTCGCCTGCACGCGGACGGGTCAGCCACCACCGTGCGACACAGCGAGGAGCGGACGCTTCTCACCGACGGGCCCTTCATCGAGACCAAGGAATTTCTCGCCGGCGTCATCGTGGTCGAGGCCGACAACCTCGACGGTGCCCTCGCCATCGCACAGGAACTGCAGGAATCGCGGACCAGCGGTGCGATCGAGGTGCGGCCCATCCTCGAAGCGTTGTTCCATGGGGCTTGACTGCGTCTTTCGCGAGCACTGGGGCCGGGTGCTAGCCACGCTCGTCGGGATCCTCGGCGACATCGAGCTCGCCGAGGACGCCGCTCAAGAGGCGTTCGCGATCGCTGCCGAGCGCTGGCCACGAGACGGGGAACCGGACAACCCCGTCGGCTGGCTGATCTCGACCGCGCGAAACCGGGCGATCGACCACATCCGCCGACAACGCGTGCTGGCCGAGAAGACGAAGCTGCTCACGCGCGAGTTCACCGTGGCATCGGAGGCAACCGTGTACGAGTCAGCCACCTTCCGCGACGAGCGGCTGGAACTGATCTTCACCTGCTGCCACCCCGCGCTCGCGCTGGAGGCCCAGGTCGCACTGACGTTGCGCACTCTCGGCGGCCTGTCGACCGAGGAGATCGCGCTGGCGTTCCTCGTCCCGATCGAGACGATGAGCAAGCGGCTGACCCGGGCGAAACACAAGATCCGCGATGCACGCATCCCGTTCGCCGTGCCGCCCGACCATCAGCTACCGGACCGGCTGGCGGCGGTCCTCGCCGTGGTCTATCTCGTGTTCAACGAAGGCTGGGGAGGCGGCCGGGTGGACCTCGCCGCCGAAGCGATCCAACTCTGCCGCGCTGTCGCCGAGCTCATGCCGGACGAGGGCGAGGTTCTCGCAGTGCTCGCCCTCATGCTGCTGCACGACGCCCGACGAGAAGCCCGGCTGCGCGACGGTGAGATCGTCCTGCTCGACGACCAGGACCGCTCGCTGTGGGACGAGCAGCAGATCAGCGAGGGCCGTCAGCTCCTCCAGCAGGCAATCGCACGCGGCGAGACCGGCCCCTTCGCCGTCCAGGCCGCCATCGCAGATCTGCACCTGCAACAGCCACGTGACTGGCCACAGATCGCCGCGCTCTACAACACCCTCGCGCGCCAGACCGGTTCACCCGTCGTCGAGCTCAACCGGGCCATCGCCGTCACCGAACTCGACGGGCCCGAGGCCGGCCTGGCGATACTCGACGGCCTCGACCTCGACCACTACCGCTACTTCCACTCCGCCCGCGCCGACCTTCTGCGCCGCGCCGGGCGAGACGACGAGGCCCGCCACGCGTACCAGCGCGCGCTCGAACTCGCCCAGACCGACGCCGAACGGCGATCCCTGAGTGAGCAGCTCGCCAAACTCCCACCCTCGGGCTAAGACACACAAGCACTACTGCCGTTCACGATCTGCGGCTCGAACAGAATGTCTCTATATCGGGGAGCGGGGAACGGCCGTACACCCGTTCGAGCAGGGCGGCGGTCATGATCGTTCGGGCTCCATCTCGATCGCGCCACTTGGGCACTCCGCCGCGCACAGTCCGCAGCCTTTGCAGTAGTCGTAGTCGATCGCGTAGCTGTGCGCTCCCACGAGCTTGAGCACAGCGTTGTCGGGGCAGACGCCGAAGCAGTTGTCGCAGCCAAAGCAGTTGCCACACGACATGCAACGGCGCGCCTCGTACAACGCCGTCTCGGCGTCGAGGCCGCCGACGACCTCAGTGAAATCTGCCGTGCGCCGCGCGAGGTCCAAACGTGGGCGCATCGCGTGCGGAGCGTCGTTGAAGTACCACGGGTTGAGCTGTCCGAACGCAACAGGAGTCCGGGTGCCGAGCTGGTTCGGCGGGCGCGCGGTGGTGTGCCGGAGCCACTCGTCGATGTGTCGAGCGACCCGCTTGCCGTGTCCGATGCCCACGGTCACGGAGCGCGTTGACGGCACGACGTCGCCACCGGCGAACACGCCATCGCAACCGGTCATCATCGCGTCGTCGATCTGGACAACGCCGTCGACGATCGCAATCCCCGGCACCGTGTCGAGCAGCGCTCGGTCGACGTCTTGTCCGAGGGCAAGTACCACCGCGTCGGCGGCCAGCTCCTCGAACTCGCCGGTCGGTTGCGGGACGCCGTTGTCATCGAGCTGCATCTTCTCGAGTTTCAAGGTGCCCTCGTCGACCTGAGTGATGGTGCGCAGCCACTTGACCCGCACGCCCTCGTCGAGTGCCTCCTGCAGTTCGAGTTCGTCGGCCGGCATCTGGACTTGCGTGCGGCGGTACACGACGATTGCGTCTTCGGCGCCGAGCCGACGGGCCGTGCGGGCGGCGTCCATGGCGGTGTTACCCCCGCCGTAGACGACGACCGTGCGGCCGAGCTTCGGCTGTTCGCCGTCGGCGGCGCTGCTGAGCACGGACAGCGCGTCGAGGATCCGTGCGGCCTGCCCGGCCGGGATGTACGCGCGGTGGCTCAGCTGGGCGCCGACTGCGAGGAACGCGGCGTCGAAGTGGCCGGTGCGCATCGTCTCGGCCAGGTCGGCGATCCGGGCGTCGAGCCTGAGGGTGATGCCGGTCTCGAGCAGCCTGGCGATCTCGATGTCCAGGATGTCGCGCGGCAGCCGGAAGGTGGGAATGCCGTAGCGCATCATGCCGCCCGCCTGGCTTGCTGCCTCGTGGATCTCCACGTCGTGACCGAGCCGGCGCAGGTGGTAGGCCGCGGACAGTCCTGAGGGTCCGGCACCGACGACCAGCACCCGCTTGCCCGTTGTGGCGGCGGACGCGGGCAACTGCCAGCCCTGCTTGATCGCCTCGTCGCCCAGGAACCGCTCTACGGAGTTGATCCCCACCGCGGTGTCGAGCTCCCCGCGGTTGCATGCCGTCTCGCAGGGGTGATAGCAGACGCGTCCCATGATCGCGGGGAACGGGTTGTCGTTGACGATTTGGCGCCACGCGGTCTCGTAGCTGCCGTCTTCGGCGGCGTAGAGCCAGGCCTGGATCTGCTCACCTGCGGGGCAGGCGTGGCTGCATGGTGGCAGCCCGTCGACGTAGACCGGGCGCTCGCTACGCCACGTCCCGGTGTGGTTGGCCAGGCTGGACTTGACGTCCAGCGTGATAGCGAAGGGCTTGTCCATCACGCCTCCTCAGGAAGCAGCCCGTAGCGGGCGATGTTGCGGTCGGCGATTGTCTGAAGGCGGGACAGGATGTCGGTGCGGGGCGGGTCGCCGAACAGATGCGCATAGCGCTTCTGCGGGCGCAGGTACTCCTCGACCGGCACCTGTCCGCGAATGGGTACCGACGAGGTCACCTCGCCGTGCTCGGCCTCGTAGAGCGGGAACAACCCACTGCGCTGAGCCAGCCGCGCGAGCAAAACCGTGTCGGCCGGTGCCGATCCCCAGCCGAGGGGGCACGGCACAAGAACGTGCAGGTAACGGGCGCCGTGCATCGACATCGCCCGCTCGACCTTCGCCTCGAGGTCGTGCAGTTCGGAGACGGTCGCGGTGGCCACGTAAGGAATCTCGTGCGCCATCGCGATGCGCGGCATGTCCTTACCGGTGCCGAACGGGTTGCCCGGCTCGAGACCGATGGCCTGGGTGGTGGCGGTCCGGGCGGCGGGTGGGGTGGCGCCGGAGCGCTGGACGCCGGTGTTCATGTACGCCTCGTTGTCGTAGCAGACGTAGAGGACGTCGTCGTTGCGCTCGAACATTCCGGACAGGCATGCCATGCCGATGTCGACCGTGCCTCCATCGCCGCCTTGCGCGAGCACGCGGACGTCGTCCTGTCCGGTTGCCTTCAGCGCGGCGGCCACCCCCGTCGCCACTGACGAAGCGTTGGCGAACAGGGAGTGCAGCCACGGCAGCTGCCAGGAGCTCTCCGGATACGGAGTCGAGAAGACCTCGAGGCAGCCGGTGGCGTTGACAGCCACGAGCCGCCCGTTCGTCGCGCGCATGGCGGCGTCGACCACGTAGCGGGCAGCGAGCGCCTCGCCGCAGCCCTGGCACGCTCGGTGGCCCGAGTTCAGCGAATTGGACCGCTCCAAGCTGGCCTGCTCGGTACGCAGGGCCGGATCGAGCAATCGGTTGCCGACGGCCCGGCTGCCGACTTGGTAGTACTTCACCCCTTGGGTCGTCACAGCGTTCTCCTCAACCGATCCGCGATCCGGGAACACCAGCGATACGCAGCACACCCTGGCTGTGTGGCCCAGTCCGGTGCGCGGAGTCGCGTCGGGCCAGTTCTTCCTCGACGATGTCGGTGCGCAGGTCCAGGAAGCTGAGCTCCGGCAGGCGGTTGGCGGCCGCGTCGGCGAGCATCGCTTGGATCGACGCCTTGGTGACGGCGCGCCCACCGAGGCCCGCGACGACGGTGCTCACCCTTGTTTGTCGGCCGGCCAGCGCTGTGCGAACGTCGGCCGAGACCACGCCACCGGCCCCTGGGGCGAAGGCGCGCTCGAGCACGATCACGTGCTCCGCGGCGGTCAGCACTGTGCGGAGTTCGTCGACTGGGAAGGGCCGGTAGAGCGTCAGCGTGACGACGCCGACGGGTTCATCGATTTCGTCGACCGCGTCCTTGATCGTGCCGCTGACCGAGCCAAGGGCCAGAACGACTGTGCGCGCGCCGTCGACCCGATACGTGGACACCGCAGCCAGCGATCCCCCGGTCAGCGCCGCGTACTCGTCCGCGAGGCGGGGGAAGTGCTCGATCGCCTGCTCCAACTGATGGTGAGCCAGGTAGCGGACTTCGGTGAATGCCTCCGGGCCGACCATTGCGCCGATCGTGACCGGCTCGTCGGGATCCAGGACCTGCCGGGCCCGGTACGGAGGCAGGTAGGCATCCACCGACTCCTGATCGGGCACCTCGATGGGTTCAAACGCATGCGTGAGGACAAAGCCGTCGACGCACACCATCACCGGCACCGACAGCTCCTCGGCCAGCCGGAAGGCGAGGACGTGCAGCCCCACCGCGGTCTGGTTGTCCTCCGCATAGAGCTGCACCCAGCCGCAGTCGCGCTGACTCATCGAGTCGCTGTGGTCATTCCAGATGTTGATCGGCGCGCCGATGGCGCGGTTCGCGACCGTCATGACGATGGGCAGGCCCAGCCCCGACGCGTTGAACAGCGCCTCGGCCATATAGAGCAGGCCCTGGCTCGCCGTCGCGGTGTAGGTACGGGCACCAGCTGCAGAGGCGCCGATCGCAGCCGACATCGCGCCGAACTCGGACTCGACGGTGATGTACTCGCACGGTGCGAGCGTTCCCGCCTTCACCATCGCGCCGAGGCCCTCGACGATGTGCGTCTGCGGGGTGATCGGGTACGCGGGCACGACCTGGGGGCGGCAGCGTGCGACAGTCTCAGCGATCGCGCGCGAACCCTCGATCTGCCTACGCATGGGTCACCTGCTTCATCATCGCGAACGCTTCGCGGGCAGCGCGGACGTTCGCGTCAGCGACGGCGCCCACGAACCGCTCGCGCACGGCGGTCTCTATGGAGCCGGGCGATACGGTCCCGGTAAGCGCCGCGAAGGCACCGAGCAGACAGACGTTCGGCAGCGGCCGGCCAAGGTGCTCACGGGCGATCTCCGTCGCATCGATCGTGGCCACGCGTCCGGGCTGGTGTCGTTCCAGCAGGTCGCTGAGGCCGAGCTCAGCGAGCGACCGCGTCGAGTTGATCAACACGTAGCCGTCGGTCGACACGCCAGCGAACAAGTCCACGTGGTGCAACAGCGTCGCGTCCACAACGATCACCGCATCCGGCTTGGTCACCGGCTCGCGAAGCCGTATGGGCGCGTCCGAGATGCGGCAGAACGCCATCACCGGTGCGCCCATCCGCTCCGAGCCGAAACTGGGGAAGGCCTGCGCCTCATGACCATCGAGAAACGCGGCGACCGACAGGAGCTCGGCGGCGGTCACCACGCCCTGGCCGCCGCGCCCGTGGATACGAATCTCGAACATCTGCTCAACCGCTCGCTGCAACGAGGCGAGTCAAGTCGACCAGTCGGGCGGTGTAGCCCCACTCGTTGTCATACCAGCCGAATACCTTCGCCATCCGTCCTGATGCTTGGGTCAGACCTGAGTCGAAGACGCAGGACGCGGAGTCTCCGATGACGTCGGTCGACACGACTGGGTCGGTCGTGTACCGCAACCGCCCCGCGAGCGGTCCGTCGGCACCGGCTGCCTCGAACGCCGCGTTGACCTCATCGGCCGTGACGTCCCGATCAAGGAGCACGGCGAGGTCGACCAACGACCCGTCGATGACCGGAACGCGCAGCGCAACTCCGTCCAAGCGACCCTTCATCGCCGGGATGACCTCACCGACGGCGCGGGCTGCCCCGGTTGTCGTGGGGATGATGTTCACGGCGGCCGAGCGAGCCCGGCGCGGGTCCTTGTGCGGCGCGTCCAGGACGTTCTGGTCATTGGTGTAGGCGTGCACGGTGGTCATATAGCCCTGTGCGATGCCGAAGCTGTCATTGAGCACCTTCACCATCGGCGCCACGCAGTTCGTGGTGCACGATGCGTTGGAGATGACATGGTGGTGCGCTGGGTCGTAGATCTCGTCGTTGACGCCGAGGACGATCGTGGCGTCGACGCCCTTGCCGGGTGCGGAGATGAGCACCTTCCTGGCGCCAGCCGTGAGATGTGCGCCAGCGGTCTCGCGGGAGCGGAACTTGCCGGTCGACTCGATGACGATCTCCACGCCGTGGTCGCGCCACGCGAGCTGCGCCGGATCACGCACAGCGCTCACGGCGATCTTGCCGCCGTCGACCGCGATCGCGTCGCCCAGATCCTCGACCTCTCGATGCAGCGGACCGAACGTGCTGTCGTAGCGCAGCAACCGGGCCAACGTGGCCGAATCGGTGACGTCGTTGATCGCGACGACCTCAAGGTCATCAGAGGCCAGGGCGTAGCGCAGGTAGTCCCGGC
This sequence comes from Pseudonocardiales bacterium, assembly GCA_025965875.1. GTDB lineage: Bacteria > Actinomycetota > Actinomycetes > Mycobacteriales > Jatrophihabitantaceae > QHCC01. The sequence continues at coordinate 757 of JAOPWD010000033.1, read as the reverse complement.
CGATGCGTCCGAATCCGTTAATGCCGATCTTGGTGCTCATGCTGATCCTTCCGGAGGTAGTTGGTCGCCGTGGACGACCATGACCGGGCAGGTGGCGTGCTCGGCGACGTTCGCGCTGACCGAGCCGAGCAGCAGGCCGGTGAAGCCGCCGTGGCCGCGGCTGCCGACGACCAGCATCAACGCGCCCTTGCTTTCATCGAGAAGGACTTTCGCCGCGTTGCCCTCGTGGACGGCAAGGCGCATGTCTTCGGGTCGCTGTGCGCCGAACACCTCGTCGACCGCTTCGGTGAGTGCCTTCTCCATGTCCTGTTCCGGACTCCACTCGAGTGGCGCGGGACTCCAGCCCCAGCTGGTCGGGTACTGCCACGCGGCCACAGCATCCAGCCGGGCACCAATCGACGCGGCGAAGTGCGCCCCCCAGCGCAGGGCCTGCGTCGACTGCTCTGAGCCGTCGATACCGACGACGACTCGAGATGGACGGTTCGGGTGACTCGTGCTCATGTTCGACTCCTTGGGTCTCGCCCTAGCTTCTCGGGCGTGCCCGCTCATCGGCAGGGCCCTACGTCACCTGAATCCTGGGCCTATCGGACCAAGGGCGAAGTCGCCGGACCGGCCTTCTGCCGAGACGAGGGCACCCGCCGAATCCAAGACGCACGCGCCGGCCCGGGTGTCGTTTGGTCGCTGCGCCGAAAGTGGCGGCACAGCAACAAGTTGACCGCGTGACGCCTGGGTGTGAAACCGCATGTCGTGCTGCGCG
>JAOPWD010000032.1 GCA_025965875.1 Pseudonocardiales bacterium | reverse complement strand
CGGCCGAAGAACGGCGGGGCGTCCGGATCAGCGGCCAGCGCCCGTAGCCGTTCGGTGCGCATCCTGCCGAGCGACTGGCTGGCCAGTTCGTCCACGCCGTAGTCGGCGATGCCCGAGGCGCTGCGCTGCATGCTCACGAGACAGACGCGGGCGGTTTCGAGATGTGTGCGTTCGGCGGTCAGTACCGGATCGTCGCTCACGGTTGGTTAACGCTACGCCGCCGGACAACCCGATTTCAGCCGAGCAGCATCGCGGTGGCCAGGTGACGAGGGTGCTCGCATGGAGGGCGATTATGGACAGATCGACGCGCGTCGCCCCGGCTATTGCACGACGCGCCAATTCCCCCCATGATGATGTTCGCCCGCGCACCGCCGGCGCCTGCGCACGTGATTCCTGGATCACCGGAGCGAGGCAGACGGGGCCTTGAGCCGCCGCCAACCGCCTGGGCGGATCGGGAAAGGCCGCCAATTCGTAAGCAATTGACCGACACGTTTACTTTGTGGGCTTCCGATATACCGTGCGCCGCGTTACGCTGCGCGCCGCGAGAAGGTTGACCGGCGTGCTGCGGGCGCAGCAGGCAGGTCGGGAGGTGATCCCGACGCGGTCTGGATCCCTTCGCAGGGAATGGGAATGATCCGAAAGAACTTGAAGGCAGCGCGCGTACCCGTCGTCGCTGTCGCTGCGGTTGCCCTACTCGTGGCATCCATGGCAGCGTCCAGCACCGCCGGCGCCAAAGCGCCTGGCACCGCGAATAGTCCCGGAATCAAAGTCCCGGCCCATTCCCTGAAGGGCAAAGTCGCCGCCCACGCGACCCCGCGGGTCATGGGGCAGAAGCCCGCCCCCAAGGGCGCCGAGCCCGGCACGTCCGCGCCGGCCGGTCTGCCCACGAGCGGCAACTACGCGTTCCTGCTCAAGCTCAGCGCCACGTCGAGCACCGCCGCCTACAACGGTGCCCGGCCCAAGGGCACGGCCGCTGCGCATGCCGCGGCCAAGACACAGCTCACTGCGATCCGGACGGCGCAGAACAACGTCGCCGCCGCGTTGCCGAGCAAGTCCCGGGTCCTTTACCGCACGCACGCCGTGATGTCCGGACTGGGCGTCGTCACCGATGTCCGCAACTTCGCGAAGCTGCAGGCCATCAGCGGCGTCGCCGCGGTCTACCCGATCGCGCCGAAGTCGCTGTCCAACTCCTCCGCCGTCCCGCTGCAGCGCGCGCCCGAGGCCTGGACGGCCTACGGTGACCTCGGCGCGAACAGCACGGTCGCGATCCTCGACACCGGCGTCGACTACACCCACGCCAACTTCGGCGGGGTCGGCACGGTTACCGACTTCAACCAAGCGGCGGCCCAGCTCGGCAAGCCGGTCTCCCCGAACGAGTTCCCCGGCCCCAAGGTCATCGGCGGCTCCGACCTCGTCGGCGACGCGTACGACCCGAGCTCGGCCGACCCGGCAATCGCCACCCCGGCACCGGACCCGTACCCACTCGACTGCAACGGCCACGGCAGCCACGTCGCCGGCACGGTCGCCGGCCTCGGCGAGGACGCCGGCGGTAGCACTTACACGGGCGAGTACAACACAAGCACCCCGTTCTCCACCATGCTGATCGGGCCCGGGATGGCACCGGCAGCCAAGCTGTACGCCTACCGGGTCTTCGGCTGCGACGGCAGCACCGACGTGGTGAGCCAGGCCATCGACATGGCGCTCGACCCGAACGGCGACGGTGACATCTCAGACCACGCCGACGTGATCAACATGTCGCTCGGCGCGGACTTCGGATCGCCGCAGGACGGCGACTCGGTCGCCACCAACGCTGCTGCAGCGCTCGGCATCAACATGGTCGTTGCCTCGGGCAACGCCGGCGACCTGTACGACGTCGGCGGCTCGCCGGGCAACGCCTCGCGCACCATCGCGGCCGCGGCAAGTGCTGACGGCTACTCCCAGGTCGACGCGCTGAACGTCGCCTCGCCGGCCATCGGCCCGTTCGCGGCCGAGCGCTCCGTCGCCTACGACTACCTCACCAAGCCGGATCTCGGGGCGGTTGTCCCCGGCGATGCAAACGTGGTGCGGGTGACCCAAGTGGGCAACCTGGACGGCTGTCTCCCGTTGGATACGGCGAACGCAGCGGCAGTCACCGGTCACATCGCCTTCGTCGAGTGGACGGACAACGACGTGACCCGCAGGTGCGGTTCAGTTGCCCGGTCGGGCAATCTCGCCACTGCGGGTGCCAAGGGCTTCATCTTCGCCAACGACGCGGAGAGCTTCGCGGCCGGCATCACCGGCAGCACCGTGATCCCGGGCGTCCTGGTGTCCAAGTCCGGCGGCGACGCCATCCGGACCCTCTTGGCCGCCAGCACCCCGGTAACGATCGCCGGCACGACGGCCAACGGGTTCGCCCAGAACCTGCCGGAGTTCAACGACACGCTCGCGGGCTTCTCCTCGCGCGGCATCGGCGATGCGGGCAACGTGAAGCCTGACGTCACCGCGGTCGGCGCGACGGTCTTCTCGACCGGTAGCGGAACCGGGAACCAGGGCGTGAGCGAAAGCGGCACGTCGATGGCGACGCCCATGGTCGCCGGTACCGCGGCACTGGTGAACTCCATGCACCCGAACTGGACGACCGAGCAGGTCAAGGCCGACATCATGAACACCGCCGGCCAGGACCTGTTCACCGACATCAACCACACCGGCACCACGTTCGCACCCAACCGGGTCGGCGCCGGCCGGATCGACGTCAAGGCGGCCCTGGACAACTCCGTCCTCGCCTACAACGCCACCGACCTGGGTTCGGTCAGCGTCTCGTTCGGCCCGGTCGCGGTGACCGGCCCGAAGACGATCACCAAGACCGTCAAGGTGGTCAACACCGGCCTGATCCCGGCCAGTTACGACCTCACCTACGACCCGCTCACCTCGGTGCCGGGAGTCAGCTACACGGTGACTCCGTCGTCGCTGACTGTCGACCCGCGCTCGACGAAGACCTTCACGGTGTCCTTCGTCGTCACCGACGCGGCGCTGTTGACCAAGACCATCGACCCCACGATGGACCGGGTGCAGACGGCCAACTTGCCGCGGGAGTACCAGGCCGACGCCAGTGGCCGGGTGCTGCTGACCTCGACCAACACGACGCCGTTGCCGACGCTGCGGGTGCCGGTGTACTCGGCACCACGGCCGGCCTCGGTGATGACCAACCCGGCGTCGCTGACCCTGCCGAACGGCACTGTGCAGTCAGCGGCGCTGCCGCTGTCCGGGCAGGCAGTCGACCAGGGCACCGCCGAGACCGCGGTGCAGTCCATCGTCTCCGGATTCGAACTGCAGGCGACCAGCGGGCTGGCCCCGGCCTGCAGCCTGACGGTGACCGAGGGGTGCGTGCACTTCCCCGACGAGCGCTCCGCCGACCTGAAGTACGTCGCCGCAACGACCACGGCGCCGCAGGTCACCCAGCTCGGCGGCGATCCGCTGACAGACCCGTTCCTCCCTCCTCCCGCCCAAGGCGGCGCCCAGGCGTACTTCTCGATCACCACCCAGGGGCCGTGGCGTACCGCGGCAGACACGCAGGAGTTCGACATCCTGATCGACACCACCGGTGACAACGTGCCGGATGCCGTGCTGTTCAACACCCGGCTCGGCCCTGCTTCGGACACCATGGTGACTGAACTCGTCGACCTCACCACAGGCGCTCTGCTCGACGCCCAGCCGATCAACGACCGGTTCGGTGACGTCGACACGGCGTTGATGGGCAGCGACACGCTCGTGATGCCGGTTGCCCTTTTCGCGCTGCCGGGTGTGACAGCCACCAATGCCCGGATCCACTACGGCGTCGCGGCGTTCTCCAACGCAGCAGGCCCTCCGGTGGACGTGGTCGGGACTGATGGCACGGACCTGGTGCACCCGCTCACGATGAACGTGCTGCACCCCGGGGTTGCGGTCTTCGGCGCGCTCGGCCCGGCGCCATCGAGCTCGAGCCTGGTGCTCTTCCAAGACACACCCGGTTCCGCGTTGACCGTGCACCGCGACAATGCGGCCTACGTCAACGACCACGCGTTCGGTGCGCTCATCGTGCACTTCCACAACGGGGTGGGCACGAAGGCGAAGCCGATGGCGCTGAAGTCGGCGGCAAAGGTGACCCTGAAGGTGGCCGCCACGAAGGTGAAGGTCAACACGAAGATCAGCACGTCGACGGTGGTGACGAACACCGGGCTGGTGCCGACCGGCAGAGTCAATATCCGGCACGTCGAGGGTGGCCACGGCGTCTATGCCACGGGCACGCTGACCCGCGGCTCCCTCTCGGTGAGCTTCACGCCGCGCACGCGCGGCACGTACCGGTTCCGTGCCGAGTACCTGGGAGATGCGAAGTATCTACCGGGCAACTCGGCGGTCATCACGGTGACGGTCAGCTGAGCTAGCTCAAACCGATAGAGGCCGGGCAGCGCGCGAGCGCTGTCCGGCCTCGTCTATTTCGGCAGGTGCGGGAAGGTGTCGCGCACCAGGCTGACCAGCGACTGGGTGAGCAGCAGGCGGAGTTCGTCGCGGCTCAGCGTGCCGCGCACCGACCACTCGCGGGTAGCCGCTTTCACCATCGCGCCGTAGGCCCGAATCATGGCTCGGCGCTGCTCGTGCCCCGCCGCTGTGCCGTCGAGCCCGACGGCCGCGAGCACGTGATCAACGGCAACCTCGTCGGCCTCGGCCAGGATCGCCTCCACGTCGGGGTCGCTGCCGACGCCCTCGGTGCCGATCACGGCGACCCAGGTCCTGGCGTGCGGGCTCACCGAGTCGAGGAACCAGTCCACGCTGGCCTGCACGCGGGTGCGCAACGAGCCCCTGGGCAGCGCCGTCGCTGCGCTGCTGGGCACCCGCAACATCTGACGCACGACGACCAGATACAGCTCCCGCTTGGTGCCGAAGTAGTGGTTGACCAGGCCGCGGGCGACACCGGCCTCGGCGGCGATCTCGGTCGTCGACACCGCTGCGTAGGGCCGCTCGCCGAACAGCCGGATCGCACAACGCAGGATCTGTTCGCGCCGCTCGTCGGGTTCGAGTCGCCGGCGTGGCGCTCGAACGGACGTCACGGCGCCTCGAGCCACGGCAGGAACTTCGGCAGGTCCTCCGGCGTGCGCAGGGTGAACTCCGGGGGCCGCCGCTGCAGGAACGACACGATTCCCTCGACGGTGTCGGGGCTTTGGGCGCAGCCGGCGATGAGCTTCGAGTCCAGCTCGAAGGCGGCCTCGGGCGAGTCGAAGCAGCCCATCCGCAGCAGGGTCTGCCGGATGACGGCGACCGACACCGGCGCGCAGTTGGTGACGATCTCGCGGGCCAGGTCGTAGGCGCGCGGGAGCAGGTCGGCGCTCTCGTGCAGGCTGTGCACCAGGCCAGTCGCGAGCGCCTCCTGTGCGTCGAAGATCCGGCCGCTGATCATCCAGTCCATCGCCCGGCCCAGCCCGACCAGGCGCGGCAGGAACCAGGTGGAACCGCCCTCGGGGTAGAGGCCGCGGCGCGCGAACACGAAGCCGAAGCGGGCGTCGGTAGTGGCCAGGCGGTAGTCCGCGGGCAGGGTCATCGTGACGCCGACACCGGCGGCCGCGCCCTGGATGGCGGCGATCACCGGCTTGGTCGAGGCGTACATGGGCCGGGTGACGCGCGTGGCCGGCTCGACCCACTCGGGGTCGTCCACGTCGTCGATGCCGCCCGCGGACAGGTCCATCCCGACGCAGAAGTCCTTGCCGTTGGCGGCCAGGACGACGGCCCGGACGGCACTGTCGGCCTCAGCCTGGCGCAATGCATCAGCCAGTTCATCGGACATGACGACGGTGAATCCGTTGCGATGCTCGGCGCGGTCGAGGGTGATCGTCGCGATCCGCTCGTGCACGGCGTAGCTGATCTGCGTGTAGGCCACCGAACGCACGCTAGGACGCTATTGGCGCGGCGTCAACAACTTGCTAGGGTGCCGCAATGGCAGCTGCCGGGGCACCACGCACGCTCTGTTCGGCCTTCCAGCAGACGGCGGTGCGATACCCCGACGAGCTTGCGCTGCGCACCCCCGACAGTTCCGTCACGGTCAGCTGGCGGCAGTACGCCGACCGGGTACGCACCATCGCCGCCGGGTTGGCCAACCTGGGCGTGCGCCACGGTGACACCGTCGCGCTGATGCTCACCAACCGCCCGGAGTTCCACCTGGCCGACACCGCGGTGCTGCATGCCGGCGCGACCCCGTTCTCGATCTACAACACGCTGACGCCGGAGCAGATCGCGCACCTGTTCGGCAATGCCGGCAACCGGGTGATCGTCTGCGAGGAGCAGTTCGTCGCGGTCATCCTCGCGGCCAGAGACGGCAGCGCGGTCGAGCACATCGTGTGCGTCGACGGTGCTCCCGACGGCACGATCTCGCTGGCGCAACTGGAGGCCTCGCCCGCCGCGGACTTCGACTTCGACGCGTCCTGGCAAGCAGTACAACCCGAGGACGTCCTGACGATCATCTACACGTCGGGCACGACCGGCCCGCCCAAGGGCGT
>JAOPWD010000012.1 GCA_025965875.1 Pseudonocardiales bacterium | reverse complement strand
CGGGCAAGAGCACCCTGCTGACCATCGCGGGCAGCCTGGAGCAGCCGACCAGCGGCGAGGTGCTCGTCGGCGGCGAGGCTCTGGCTGCGATGTCGCGTAACGGCCGGGCGCGGCTACGTCGTCGTGCGATCGGTTACGTATTCCAGGACTTCAACCTGCTCGTCGGGCTCACCGCGGTCGAGAACGTCGCGTTGCCGCTCGAACTCGACGGCGCGAGCGTGAAGACCGCTCGTAGCGCAGGTATGCAGGCGCTCGACGAGCTAGGCCTGGGCGATCGGGCGTCGCATTACCCCGACGAGCTTTCCGGTGGCGAGCGGCAGCGGGTGGCGATTGCCCGTGCCGTTGTCGGTGATCGTCAACTGCTCCTCGCCGACGAGCCCTCCGGTGCGCTCGACTCGACCAACGGTCAGGCCGTCATGCGTCTCATCCACAACGCCTGCCGACAGGGGGTAGCCGGCGTCATCGTCACCCACGACGCGCAACTGGCGTCGTGGGCCGACCGCGTCGTGTTCTTGCGCGACGGACGGGTGGCCGACCAGACATCTCCGGCACCCGGCCCAGAATCGCTGCTCGAGCACAGTCCGAACCGATGAGCACCAGCCTGGCCGAACGTCGCGTCGACGCGCGGCCGTCGAACGGAGGTGCGCCCGCTCGGCGAGCCGTGGTGCGCTGGTCGTGGCGGTTGTTCCGCCGTGAGTGGCGCCAGCAGGCGCTAGTCCTGACGTTGCTCCTCGTGGCGATCGCAGCCACCACGGTGGGTCTCGGCCTGGTCACCAACGTGGCGGCGTCGCACGATCAATCAACGTTCGGCACCGCAAACCGCGTGCTGAACATCTCGGGCACATCGCAAGACCTGAGAGACGACGTCGCCGCTGCGCAGAAATACTTCGGCGCCATCGACGTGATCGCGCACCAGAAGGTCGCGATCCCCGGTTCGGTCGCGACGATCGACCTGCGGGCACAAGACCCGAACGGTGCCTACGGGCAGCCGATGCTGCGCTTGGACTCTGGTCGCTACCCCACCGGCCCCGATGAAATAGCTGTGACCAGCCGGGTGGCACGGATCTTCAACCTGCACCTGGGCCACACCTGGCACGTGCCGGCAACGGCAACGCCCTTCCGCGTCGTTGGGATCGTCGAGAATCCGAACGATCTGCACGAGGCCTTCGCACTGGTCGCACCCGGCCAGGCCAACCGGCTGTCGACGGTCGACGTACTGCTCCACACGACCGACGCGAACCTCCGAGGGTTTCATCTGCCCAGTGGTGGACCTCTTTCGCTGTCGGCTCGCGGAGCACTCGACCAGAGCGCTCCGGCCATCGCCGTGCTGGTCCTGGCCACAATCGGCCTGATGTTCATCGGTTTGCTCAGTGTCGGGGGTTTCGCGGTGCTGGCCGCGCGGCGGCAGCGTGCGCTCGGCATGCTCGGCGCACTCGGCGCCACCGACCGGCACATCCGGCTGGTGATGGTCGCCAACGGCGCGCTTGTCGGGGCGGTCGGTGCCCTGGTGGGATCAGGGTTGGGCATCGGATCGTGGCTGGCATTCGCGCCGCAACTGGAAGGCCTCATCGGACGCCGCGTCAACCGGTTCGATCTGCCATGGTGGGCGATCGGTGCGGCGACGCTGCTGGCGGTACTCACCGCCCTCGGTTCCGCCTGGTGGCCCGCCCGCGCGTCGGCCAGGGTGTCGATCGTGGCGGCGCTGTCCGGCCGCCCGTCCCGCCCGCAACCGGCGCACCGATTCGCCGTCCTGGGCGTCGCGCTGCTGGTAGCTGGCCCCGTCTTGCTGGCGCTGTCACACCAGAGGCGACCGGTGTTCATCGTTGTCGGGATCGTGGCGACAACTGTCGGAGTGCTGCTGCTTGCTCCGCTCTCCATTCGCGCGCTGGCCCCCGTGGCGCAACGTGCGCCGGTGGCTGTGCGGTTGGCGCTGCGTGACCTGGCGCGCTACCAGGCCCGGTCCGGGGCAGCGCTCGGGGCCATCACGCTCGCGGTCGGCATCGCGGCAACCATCGCGATCAGCGCCGCAGCAAGCCAAGCCGCGTCGACCGCTGCCACCGGTGGAAACCTGCCCGACAACCACCTTGTCGTCTACCTGTCGGCCCACGGCAACGGCAGTCCCGTTCCCGAAGTGACACCCGCTCAGCTGCAGACCGCGCAGACGAGCGCGAATGCCATCGCCAGTGCCGTCGGCTCCCACGACGTGCTCGCACTCGAGACGGCCGTGAACCCCAAGGCCCCGAACGAGCCGGGCGGCCAGGGCAATGGGGCAGGCGGCAAGTTCCCCACCGGGCTGGCGAAAGTGCAAAAGGTCGGTAACGGAGAGCAGATCTCACCGGTTGGGTCGACCTATCTCGCCAGCCCTGCCGTGCTCGCCCATTTCGGAATCAACCCCACCCAGATCGATCCGACAGTCGACATACTCACCTCACAGACCGACGTCGCCGGACTGCAACTGTTCACCGGGGCACGCGGCGGCATCGAGCATCCGAAGATCCAGACCGTCGCTCTACCCCGCTTCTCATCGGACCCCAATACCCTCATCACTGCCCATGCCGTGCAGACGCTAGGACTGAGCGCAGCCCCTACTGCGTGGCTCATCGAGTCACCGCGACCCTTGACCAGCGCACAGGTCGACAGGGCCAGCAGCCTTGCCGCCGGCGCCGGCCTGACCGTCGAGACCCAGTCCCAACACCAGACGCTGACCCAGTTGCGCAACGACGCCACCGCCGCCGGGGTCCTGCTCGCCCTCGGCGTGCTTGCGATGACCGTCGGCCTGATCCGCAGCGAAAGCGGACGCGACCTGCGCGCCCTCACTGCCGCTGGCGCCGGCAGCACCACCCGCCGCACCATCACGAGCGCCACCGCCGCAGCTCTGGCCTTGCTCGGTGCCTTGCTGGGCACCGCTGGCGCGTACGTGGCCCTCCTCGCCTGGTACCACCACGACCTTCATCCGATGGGGCACCTACCGGTTGTCAACCTGCTGACGATCGTCATCGGCCTGCCGCTGCTCGCCGCGATCTGCGGATGGCTGCTGGCCGGACGCGAGCCCCAAGCAATTGCGCGCCAACCGCTCGAATAGCGCGTCGACAACCAGGAAGTCATCGACGATTGTCGGTGCCCCGGGGCGACTACCCCTATAACGGTTGCCGATTAGGTATCAGTGCTAGGCCTGCGGCGGTGACGGACAGCGCTTTGTCAGGTGCCGGCCAGCGCCTCGACGGCCGGTGCCAACTGCGCCATAGACTCCGCGCTCACGAGTACGTACGAGACGCCGATCTGCTCGCGCCTGCGCCGCAGCTCGTCGATCATTGCCGCGGTGTCCCCG